>JAKBBQ010000085.1 GCA_021808405.1 Pseudomonadota bacterium
ACAGGCGCACGACGTTGTAGCTGCCGATCAGGTTGACCCGCACCGTGCGCTCGAAGTCCTCCAGCGGCGCCGGCGATCCGTCGCGCGACACCACCCGGCGCGCCCCGGCGATTCCCGCCATGTGCATGACCAGGCGCGGCGCGCCGTGCGCGGCCTCGGCCTGCTCGATCGCCCGCGCCAGCGCCTGGCTGTCGGCGACATCGGCGGCCAGCGCGATGCCGTCGATGTCGGCGGCGACCGCCTGCGCGCGCGCCGGATCCAGGTCCAGCACCGCAACGCGGGCGCCCTGGCGCGCGAACTCCCGCGCCACCGCTTCGCCCAATCCCGAGCCGCCCCCGGTGACCAACGCGCTC
The DNA here is from genome assembly GCA_021808405.1 of Pseudomonadota bacterium. Classification (GTDB taxonomy): domain Bacteria; phylum Pseudomonadota; class Gammaproteobacteria; order Burkholderiales; family Burkholderiaceae_C; genus Thiomonas_A. Next base: position 354 of record JAKBBQ010000085.1, read on the forward strand.
TGCCCTTGGATGTCCATGCCTTGCCAGCCTCCTGCTTGTGGAACGATGGGCCGCTGCCGCGGCTTCAGGCGGCCGCTTTGCGCGCAGCGCCCGCGACCAGCCCCGACTCTACCCGCTCGACCGCCAGGCGCAAGGCCCGCATGCAGCGTTCGTCGAGCGCGCTGCCGACCAGGCGCTGCATCATGTCCAGGGTCTGCCCGACAGGTACTGCCGCTCGGTACGGTCGGTCGGCCGAAATGGCATCGAAAATGTCGGCAGTGGTGATCACCCTCGTTTCCAGTGGGATGTCATCGCCCCGCAGGCCGCGCGGATACCCTGCGCCATCCAGGCGCTCGTGATGCGCGCCGGCGACCCGCGCCAGTTCGGCGAAGGGTTCGATGCCGCTGAGGATCTGCTCGGTGTAGAGGGCGTGCATGCGCACCGCCTTCCACTCCGCCTCGTCGAGCTTGCCCGGCTTGTCCAGCACGGCGTTGCTCACACCCAGCTTGCCCATGTCGTGCAGCAACGCGCCGCGGCGCAGCCAGCGCCGGCGTACCGGATCGATCCCCAGTTCGTCGGCGATGAGGTCGGCGTACAGCCCCACGCGCGCGCTGTGGCCGGCGGTGAACGGGCTCTTGGCGTCGATGATCTGGCCGAAGGCCTCGGCGATCTCGTCCAGATAGTCGTCGTCCAGCGGCACGCGCTGTTGCGCCGGCTCCAGCGCATGCACCCGTTGCGGCAGGTCGGCAGCGCGCAGGCCCGACCAGAAGGCCTCGTCGGCGACCTGCTCGAAGAGACCCACCAGCGCGGGGTCGAACCAGCTCGCGCTGCGCAGCCGCAGTTCCTGCAACGCAGCCTGCGCGCCTCCGGAGGTATGGAACACGTCGACCACCTGGGCCAGCAAGGCGATTCGCGCCGCCAGCGGGATGGCCTCGCCCGCCAGGCCGTCGGGCTTGCCGCCCCCGTCCCAGTGCTCGTCGAGGGCATGGATGCCCGCGGCCACCGTGTCGCCGAAGCGCATCTGGCGCGCGATCTCGGCGCCGCGCTGGCAGCGCGTCTGGATCAGGTCGAGGGAGATGTCCTGGCCGTTCTGGAAGATGCCCAGGGTGGCGCGAAAACGCTCGGCCAGTCCGGCGCGCAGCCCGGTGTGGGTGAGCACGAAGCGCGCGACCTGCGGCAGCGAACTGCCGACCAGCTTGAAGTCCCGCTTGAACTGCAGGTCGTCGGTGAGGTAGAGCTCGCAGATGCGGGCCGCATTGCTGCTGCATCCCAGGTCCTTGAGCAGCAGGGTGTAGTACAGCTCCCAGCGCCGGTCGGCGTCGAGCCCGAGCCGATCGGCCATCGCCATGCCGATGTAGGCGCAGCGCACGCAATGCCCCCTCGGCTGGCCCTCGGTGATGTCCAGCGCGTGGCTCAAGGCCCCGATCAGTTCGCCCAGTCTGAGTTGTTGCATGACGGATGTGCGCTGACGCCGTGCGCTGGCTGCTCCGCAAGCGGTGGCGCGCAGCGCGAACCGCCAGCATACGCGCAAGCGGCACAAAGGTATTTCCAATGCCTGCCAGCAATAAATGCGACACATTGGATACGTAACTTGCGGGAATTTCGCACAAACTCGGGCCTTGGGCTGCCGTCGCCTGCGGTCGCGTCAGCCCGGGAGAGCCCCATCCGTGAAGGAGCCCGCTGCCATGACCATCAACGCCTACGCCATGCAGACCTACACCGACCTGCTGGGCGAACTCGAACACGCCCGCCGGGTGCTGGCCCAGGCGCGCATCGGCAGCCTGCCGCGCGCCGCCGCCGCGCAACGGGCGATCGAGGCCATCGACGCCGTCGAGGCGTCCTGGAGCGCCTTCGGGCGCCAGCACCTGCGCGCCGCGCGCGCCGCGCTGCTGCAGGTGCGCCAGGGAAGCCTGCCCGACACCCCGCGGTGCATCGACGCGGTGCGCGAACTCTCCGGACTGCTGCAGGCGCACCGGCGCGCCGACCATGCCCCTTCGCGCAGTCGCCACTATGCCTGGCAATAGCTGAATGCGGCTGAATGCCCCGCCGCCCCGCGCCGCCGGCGCGCTGCGTTGTGGTGCAATGACGGGCATGCCGTCGCTCATCCGCGCGCCATCGCGCCGCTCGCCGCTGCCGCGCCTGGGGCACACCCTGTGCTGGCTGCTGCTGTGCGCAGCGGCCGCGCGACCCTGCTCGGCCGACATGCTGTCGGCCACCCGCCAGTGGCTGGCCGGCGTCGGCTCGAACCTGCAGGACATCTACGACCACGGCCAGCCGGACGTGTTCCTGACCGGCTACACCTGGCACGACCCGCACACCTATACCGCGGCCAAGCTCGCCACCCTGAACAGCCACGCCTGGGGCTTCGGCGGCGGCAAGCACCTGGTCGACGCCGACGGCAACGACCAGATGCTGTATGCGATGGTGTTCTCCGACTCCCACCGCAACGCGCAACCGGTGGTCGGCTACGCCAAGCAATGGGACTGGCGGCCCGATGGCGGGCCGCTGGTGCTGGGCGCCGGCTACACCGCGGGAATCACTTCACGGGCCGACATCTTTCACAACATTCCGTTTCCCATCGTGCTGCCGCTGGCCTCGGTGGGGGTCGGCGACGTGCGGATCTACGGCACTTTCCTGCCGCGGGTATCGAACAAGCTGAACAACGGGAACGTGGCCTTTTTCTTCGCGCGCATCGCCTTTCGCTGAGCAGGCACGGCATGGACGCACGCAAGCTGGTCTGGGGAGTCGTCGCGCTGCTGGCCGGGCTGGGGCTGGCGGCCTGGAGCGCCTGGCATGGCGTGGCGGACGCGCGGCAGTGGTGGCACGCCCACCAGGCACTGCAGCAACTGGCCGCGGGCGGCGGCGCCAGCGCGCACCCGTCGGGCGCTGCCGAGGACCTGCTGGGGCTGCTGCGCTCGGGGGTCGCGGCGATCCCCGGCGCCGGGCGATGGCTGCGGGCGGGGCTGCAGCAACGCGAGCGGCTGGCCTTGCACTCCCTGCTGGGGCAACTCGCGCTGCTGCTGCTGGCCGCGCTGCTCGCGTGGCTGGGAAACCACCTGCTCGGGCAGGCTTCGCCCTCGCGTCGATCGCGGTGAGCGGGTCGACGCCCAAGGACCTCGCGAACGCCTCGCGGGCTGGCACAATCGGCTGCAGGGCCGCATGCGCTTCGCGCGGCCCGCAGCAACCGGAGATGACCATGTCCTTCGATAGACACAATCCCCGTCGCCGATGGCGACTGCGCCTGTTGTGCGCCACCGCGGCGCTGCTCGGCAGCGGCGCCCAGGCGATGAGCGTTTCCCAGTACGGCCACACCCTGGCCAACGATGCGGACCATGCGGGCCATACGGTCGTGCATGTCGGCGCGCAGACCGGTCGCGGGGTGGTGCATGCCGCGAAGACCGTAGGCAAGGACATCGCCAGCGGAGTCTCGCAGGGCTACCACGCCACGCGGCGCGCGCTGTCGGGCGGTTCGTCGCGGTCCAAGCCCTGAAGGCGCGCAAGCGCGCAGCCGCGCCGGCCGGCCTGCGCGCCGGACACGGCCCCGATGGCCTCACAGCAGCGCGAAAGCCAGCAGCACGCCGCACACCGCCATGATGGTCAGTGCGACCATGAACGCGGTGTCGGCGTACTCCTCCAGGCCCCGCAGTTGCCGGTCGCGCAGCGACAGGTAGGACAGCGCCGCGCTGCCCAGGAAGATCAGGCCATCGAGCGCCAGGAAGCGATCGACCAGGGTGGCGAAATGCCCCAGTCGCAACAGCCGGATGATCGACACCACGGTCATGCACACCCCGAGCATGGTCGCCGAGGTGGGCAGGATGTGGCCGGACAAGGGTTGGCGGTTCATCGCACGAGGCGTGGCGCAATCCGGGAAATCGCGGCGGCGACGGCCTGCGCCCCGAGGCCGCGCCTTTCGGCGCAGTCTGGGCGCGACCGCTGAAGTCGGGCTTAACAGCGTGCCGACAGGCTGTCCGCCGCGACTCGCCGGCGGCGCGCTCGACTAGCATGCATCGATCCCTCGCCCGAGCAGGAGCCATCGGTGGTGTCGTTTCCCGCGGACATCTACACCGAACCGTCGAACATCGACTTCGACACCCTGGCCAATCTCGGGCCGCTGGCGCCGCTGGCCGGGGTCTGGCAAGGCGAACGGGGCCTGGACGTCAAGCCCAAGGCCGAGGGTCCGAAGAAGCAGGCCTTCGTCGAGCGCATCGAACTGCAGCCCATCGATCCGCAGACCAACGGCCCGCAGTGGTTCTACGGCCTGCGCTACCACACCCATGTGGTCAAGCCCGGGCAGGTCAAGACCTATCACGACCAGGTGGGGTACTGGCTGTGGGAGCCCGCAAGCGGCACGCTGATCCAGACGCTGACCCTAGGGATGCTGTTCAGAACGCACGTGGTGCGCGTTCGAGGTCCAAACGGGATGCATGGCCTGCCTGCGCCGGTGGCGCAGGCAAGCCGACAGGTGGGGCAGGCGCCCGTTTGGGCCCGAACCCTTCGGGGCGGTGGCTGGCGGGCGCGCTGCGGCGTTGCAAAACCAGGCAAGGCGTCCAGCCTTGCCTTGGGTTTTGCGCCTGGCATCGCATCCCGCCAGCCACCGCCGCGCGCCGCGTGCGTTCTGAACAGCATCCCTTGCGCGCGGCCAGATCGCGATGGCGGTCGGCCAGGCCGAGCCCGATGCGCGGGAATTCGAACTCGTCGCGCGCCTGGGCGAAGCGCACGCGAACATCAGTTCCAACCCCTTCCTGGACCATGCGTTCAGGACCGTGGAATACCGAATCCGCGTGTGCGCGAACCCCGACGGCACCTGGAGCTACGACGAGGACACGGTGCTGCAGATTCGCGGCCGCAGCGAGCCATTCCATCACACCGATCGCAACCTGCTGAGCCGTATCGCGGCGCCGACGCCGAACCCGATGGCCGCCGGCGGCCCGCGCGCGACCCCCTGAGCAGCGGCCGCCACGGTCGCCCGCTGAGCGCCTTATTCGATACGTATTTCGCTCATTTTTTTCATTCTATGTAGCAAAGAACCCTCCGTCCCACCGCCATGGCCCGGCCTTCCGTCTCCTCTCTCATGGAAGGAAGGGGACTGGAATCCGGAAACCGCGGACTTTCGTGATACATGTTTTCGCATTGCGATTTGCTTGTGTATCATGACCGTCCATGGATCGAGGCTGCGCCGCGGCCGCGACCGTCCCCGCCCACCCCCGACGCCCGTCACCCTCGAGGTCCGCGATGACCGTCCCCACCCTGCAAAGCCTGATCGCCGGTCGCTGGATCGGCAACGAGCCCGCCGCCGCGTTGTCCTGTGCGGTCGACGGCCGCACCATCTACCACACCCATGCCGAGGTGCCCGACTTCGCGCAGGCGCTGGACCACGCGCGCGCAGCCGGGCTGCGCGGCCTGCTGGCGTTGGACTTCCAGGAGCGCGCGGCACGCCTGAAGGCGTTGGCGGCCTACCTGCTGGAGCGCAAGGAACAGCTCTACGCGGTTTCGGCGCTGACAGGCGCGACACGCACCGACGGCTGGATCGACATCGAGGGCGGGATCGGCACCTTGTACGCCTATGCCTCGCTGGCGTCGAACGGCCTGCCCTCGGGCAACCTGGTGCACGAGGGTCCGGCGGTCCCGCTGGGCAAGAAGGGAGGCTTCGCCGGCAGCCATGTGCTGGTTCCCCGGCATGGGGTGGCGGTGCATATCAACGCCTTCAACTTCCCGGTCTGGGGCATGCTGGAGAAGTTCGCCCCGTCGTTCCTGGCCGCGATGCCCTGCATGGTCAAGCCGGCCACCGCCACCAGCTACCTGACCGAGGCCACGGTGCGCCTGATGGCCGGCAGCGGGATCCTCCCCGAGGGTTGCCTGCAATTGATCATCGGCGGCACCGGCGACCTGCTCGATCGCCTGCAGGGCCAGGACATGGTCACCTTCACCGGATCGGCGCAGACCGCCGCGCGGCTGCGCGCCACCCCTGCGCTGGTGCGCCATTCGGTGCCTTTCAACGCCGAGGCCGACTCGCTGAACTGCTCGATCCTGGCGCCCGACGTGCGGGCCGACGACCCCGAGTTCGAGCTGTTCGTGCGCGAGGTGGCGCGCGAGATGACGGTGAAGGCCGGCCAGAAGTGCACGGCCATCCGCCGCGCCATCGTGCCGCGCGCGCGCCTGGACGAGGTGCTGGCGCGGCTGCGCCAGGCGCTGCAACGCAGCGTGCTCGGCGATCCGGCCTGCGAAGGCGTCACGATGGGCCCGCTGGCCTCGCTGGCCCAGCTCGACGACGTGCGTTCGCGCACGGCCGAGCTGCGCGGCACGGCCGACGTGGTGCTCGACGGCGACGCCCTGCCCCCGCCGCGCGGAGAGGGGGTCGCCGGCGGCGCCTTCCTGGCCCCCACGCTGCTGCTGGCGCGCGACCCCCATGCCAGCGCGGCGCACGACATCGAGGCCTTCGGCCCGGTGTGCACCGTGATGGCCTACGAGGACATGGACCAGGCGGTCGACCTGGCGTTGCGGGGCCGCGGCAGCCTGGTCGGCTCGCTGGTCACCCACGACCCGCGGCTGGCCGCCGCGGTGGTCCCGCGGCTGGCCGCGATGCACGGGCGGCTGCTGCTGCTCGACCGCGACTCGGCTGCCGAATCCACCGGCCACGGCTCGCCGCTGCCCGCTCTCAAGCATGGCGGCCCGGGACGCGCCGGCGGCGGCGAGGAACTCGGCGGCCTGCGCGCGGTGCACCACCAGTTGCAGCGCTGCGCGCTGCAGGGCTCGCCGGCGATGCTCTCGGCGGTGGCCGGCGAGTACCTGCGGGGCGCGCCGGTGATCGAGTCGGACGTGCACCCCTTCCGCCGCCACTTCGAGGAACTGCGCATCGGCGAGTCGCTGCTGACCCACCGTCGCACCGTCAGCGAGGCCGACATCGTGCATTTCGGCGGGATCAGCGGCGATTACTTCTACATGCACTTCGACGAAATCGCCGCTCGCGACAGCGAGTTCGGGCAGCGCATAGCCCACGGCTATTTCGTGCTGTCGGCCGCCGCCGGCCTGTTCGTCAGCCCGGCGCCCGGCCCGGTGCTGGCCAACTACGGCCTGGACAACCTGCGATTCACCAAGCCGGTGGCCATCGGCGACACCATCCAGGCGCGCCTGACCTGCAAGCGCAAGATCGACCGCAAGCGCAAGGACAGCAAGGGCGTCGGCCAGGGCGTGGTGGCGTGGGACGTCGAGGTGCGCAACCAGCGCGGCGAACTGGTCGCCAGCTACGACATCCTCACCCTGGTCGCCAAGCGGGCGCAAGAGGACTGAAACGAAGCCGCCCCGGCCCCCGGCGCCATCCGGCGGCGCGCCCGGGCTCAGGCGGGGTGCAACGGATCGTCGTCGGCGAAGCGCCGCAAGCGCGGGGCATCGGCCTGCGGCGTGGCGCCGCTGGCCAGCCGCAGGTGCTCGTCGAGATAGGCCTCCGAAGGACCCCACACGCGGCGGTAGATGTCCTTGCACAGCAGGCGCGCCTGCTGGCCGGGCCAGTCGGCCGGCAGCAGCACGTCGGGCAGTTCCGGGTCGCGCAGCAGCAGCCGGCGATAGTCGTGGATCAGCAGCAGGCGCAGCAGGAAACACTGTTCGCCGTCGGCCGCGTCGGCCCCGTCGCCGCGCAGGGCATCGCGCAGCGGGCGGTAGGCCTCGACGAAGGACTCGTAGTCGCCCGCCAGTTCGCCCAGGTTCCACGCCCTGCGCACCAGGTCGGCATTGCTGGCCGATGCGGCCGCACGGGCATCGACCGCCAGCAGCGGCAGCAAGGCCCCCAGCTGGGCGGCCAGGCCGTCGGCGACGAGAGCGTCGAGCGCGGTGTCGATATCGGCTCCCGGGTGCACGAAGCACTCGCCGCCGAGGGCGCCGAAGCCCTTCCAGGACAAGGCCGCGCGGATGCGCTCGCGCATCCTGGGCTCGAGCTCGCCGACCACCAGGATGAGGCGCCAGCGCCGGTCCCAGGGCGGCGCCGCCGAGGCGTAGATGCGGTGCGATGCCTCCTCGAAGCGGCGCCTGCCGATGTCGCTCAGCACGTAGTCGGCCCGTCGCCCCTGCGTTTGCGCGCTCAGCCAGCCGTCGCGCACCAGGCGGAACACCGAGGTGCGCACGAGTCGTTCGTTCAGGCCGAGCGGCTGCAGCAGCCGGATCAGGCTGCCCAGCCAGATGCGGCCACCGCGCGGCAGCACCGCGTCGCCGAACAGGGTGACGATCAACGAGCCGGCGCGCACGGGCTTGCGGCCGTGGAAGGCGTCCAGGTGGCGACGGGTCGGAGAATCGGGCACGGTGGATCGAGATGCCTGGCAGGCGGGGGTGGCGTCGGGCGGAGCAAAGCCGTCAATGGTAGCCGCGCGCAGCCGCGGGGAGCCGCCGGCCCTCAGGCCCGCGCCGCCGCGGCGCCCTGACCTGCCGGCTCGTCCAGCGCCAGCACCACCCGCTTCAGCGTGGCCTCTTCCGGGTGGGGCAGCACCGAAAATCCCAGCGCCTTCATCAGGCCGAGCATGCGCGCGTTGTCGGCGTAGACGTCGCCGACCATCGCGCGTGCCCCGCCGACCCGCGCGCAATCGATGATCGCCGCCATGAGCCGGCGCCCGAGGCCCCGGCGTTGCCAGGCATCGGCCACCGCCAGCGCGAATTCCACCGAATGGCCGTCGGGCAGTCGCGCATAGCGCGCGCTGCCGACCTGGCGCTCGACTCCGCCGTCGACCAGCGTGGCCAGCAACGCCATCTCGCGGTCGTAGTCGATCTGGGTCATGCGCGCGACCACGCTGGGCGGCACCTCGCCCGCCGGACCCATGAAGCGCATGCGGCGGGCCTCGGGCGACAGCGAATCGATGAAGGCGCGCTCCAGCACCGCGTCCTCCGGGCGTACCGGCCGCACGGTGACCACGCTGCCGTCGGGCATCGCCCACTGCCGCCGCAGGTGGCCCGGATAGGGGTGGATCGCCATGTGGGCGTAGCGGTCGCTGCCCGGGTTGATGGTCGGATCGATCACCATGCGCACGTCGGCGGCCAGCGCGCCTTGCTCGTCGAGCAGCAGCGGATCGATCTGCAGCTCACGGATCCACGGCAGCTCGCAGGCCATGTCCGATACCGCCAGCAGCACCGCTTCGAGGGCCGCGCGGTCGGCCGCCGGCAGGTGGCCGAAGGCATCCAGGGTGCGCGACACCGCGGCCGACGCGATGAGGTCGCGCGCCAGGTAGGCATTCAGCGGCGGCAGCGCCACCGCGCGGTCGCGGTCGATCTGGCCGCTGCGCCCCCCGGCGCCGAACACCAGCACCGGGCCGAAGGTGGGATCGCGCAACAGCCCGACCATGAGCTCGCGGGCATGCGGGCGCGTCGCGCAGGCTTCGATGGCGACTCCGCGCACCCGCGCATCGGGTCGCGCCGCGCGCGCGGCCTGCACGAGTTGGCCAAAGGCCTCGCGCACCGCCTCGGCGCCGCCCAGCGGTTGGCGCGTCCACGTGCCGTCCGCGGGCGGCAGCAGGTCGGGCGCCTCGACGCGCAGGCACACGGGCCAGCCGACGCGCTCGGCGGCGAACATCGCCTCGGTGGCATCGTGGGCCACCAGGACCGGCGACACCGGCACGCCCCAGGCCCCGAGCAGCGCGCGCGACTCCATGGCCGACAGCACGCTGCGGCGCTCGGCGACCAGCGCCTCGATCAGCGGGCGCGGGCGCGCGCCGGCCGCTGGCGCGCCCGTGCGGGTCGCACCGGGAACCTGCAGCAACAGCTTCTGGTTGACAAAGTAGCGGGAGATATCGCAGAACAGCTCGATCACCGTGTCCGGGCTGCGGAATACCGGGATGCCCGCGTCGTCGAGGATGCGCCGCGCCTCGGCCACCCGCTCGCCGCCCATGAAGCAGCAGCACAGGGTCGTGGGCAGGCCGCGCGCGATGTCGGCGATGCCGTGCGCCACCTGCTGTGCCGGCGCCGGCGCCAGCGGCGACAGCATGACCAGGGTGGCATGCACATGGGCGTCCTGCGCCAGCGCGCGGATGCACTCCAGGTAGCGCTCCGGGGTCGCGTCCCCGCCGAGGTCGATGGGCATCGAGCCGTCCCAGCCGTGGGGCAGCAGGGCGCGCAGCGCCTGCACGGTGTCGGAGGTCAGGCGCGCCAGCGGAACGCCCAGCGCATGGGCGCAATCGGCCGCCATCGCCCCCGGCCCGGTGCCGTTGCACACGATGGCCAGCTGGCTGCCGCGCGGCCGGAAGCCTGCGGCCAGGCCCTTGGCGGCGTGGAACAACTGGCTGATTCCCCGCACCCGCACCACGCCGGCGCGCCGCACCGCGGCATCGAACACGGCGTCGCCGTAGTTGCGCGGGTCGAGGGTCGCGCCCTGCGGTTCGCCGTCGCTGCCCGACTTGAGCAGCAGAACCGGCTTGACCCGCGCCGCCGAGCGCAGCGCGCTGAGGAAGCGGCGCGCCTGGCGCACCCGCTCGACGTGCAGCAGGACGAAGCGCGTGCGGTCGTCGTGCACCAGGTAGTCGAGCACCTCGCCGAAATCGATGTCGATCGCGGCTCCCAGGTTCACCGCCGCGGACACGCCGATGCGGTTCATCGCAGCCCAGTCCAGCACCGCCGCGCACATCGCCCCCGACTGGGTCACCAGCGCGAGATCGCCGGGCTGCACCTGCACGTCGGCGAAGGTCGCGTTCAGCCCGATGCTCGGGCGCATCAGCCCCAGCGACTTGCCGCCCAGCAGGCGCACGCCGCCACTGCGCGCCACGTCGAGCACGCGCTGGCGCAGCAATTCGGCGCCGCTGCCGGCGGTCGCCAGGTCGCTGAGCAGCACGGCCTGGCGCACGCCGGCGCGCGCGCACTGCTCGACGATGCCGGGAACCGAGCGCGGCGCGGTGGCGATGATCGCCAGGTCGATGCGCCCGTCGATGGCCTCCAGCGACGCCACGCAGCGGTGCTGCAGCACCTCGTCGTGCTTGGGGTTGACGGCCCACACGCGGCCGGCATAGCCGCCCGCGATGAGGTTGGCGAAGACGAAGTGCGCGGTCGAATCGGGACGTGGCGAGGCGCCGATGACGGCGACCGACTCGGGCTCGAACAACCGCGCCAGCTGATGGCTAGCCTGCATCGACCCTCCCCTGCCGCGGCTTCATCCCCCCGCTTGCGCGGCCTGCAGCGGCTGTTGCTGTTCGAAGAAACCCTCGCTGTGCACCCGCTCGTCGCGCGCGCCCAGGCGGCGCAGCGCTGCCAGGCAGGCATCGACGAATTCCGGGCTGCCGGCGACGAACACGCTGTGCCGCGACAAGTCCGGGAAACGCTGCTCGAGCAGCGCGTCGACGCGTCCGTGCAGATAGCCCGCGCCCTCCGCGGCCTGCTCGCGAGTGAGGGTGACCAGGTAGTCGAAATTGCGGTGCTTGGTTCGCCACCACGCCATCATGCCGGCGCCGTAGACGTCGTCGCGGGTGCGCGCCGAGACCACCAGGGTCACCGGGCGACGGTAGCCGCGCCGCAGCGCGGCCTCGGTCAGCGCGAGGATCGGCGCCAGCCCGGTTCCGGCGGCCAGGCACAGCACCGGGGTGTCGACCGAGGGGTCGCCGATGAAGGTGCCGTAGGCTCCGGACAGCTTGACCTGCGCGCCGGGCTCGAGCACGTCGTGGATCCAGGCGCTGGTCGCGCCGCCCTCGGAACGCGCCACCTGCAGCACGATTTCTCCGTCGGGCCGAGGCGCGTTGGCGATCGAGTACGCGCGCGGGGCGATTGCCGCGCGCTCGTCGCCCAGCGTCACGTACTGGCCCGGCCAGTAGCGTATCGGCTGGCCCACCGGGCGCAGCCGCAACTCGACCACCCGCGCGGCCAGCGGCCGCTTGTCGACGACGACGAACAGCGCGAGTTCGCGCGGCGGGAACAGCTTGGGCCGCGCGTCGGCGGTGCCCCACTCGATCACCAGTTCGTCGGAGATCGGCTTGGCCATGCACATCAGGCCATAGCCCTGGCGGCGCTCGTCCTGCGACAGCGCCATGTCCAGCACCATGCCCTGGTCGAACTGCCCGGACAGCACCTTGACCTTGCATTCGCCGCAAGCCCCGGCCCGGCAGTTGTTCGGCAGGGCATAGCCGGCCTTCTCCAGCGCCATCAGCACGGTGTCGCCCTGGCTGCATGCCACCGCGGCGCCCGAGGGCTGGATCACGATACGCGCCATGTCGTCGTCGTCCTCAAAACACGGGGATGATGTCTTCCATCGCGGTGTCCGACACCTCCTCGCCGGTGACGCCCATCTCGGGAATCGCCGGGAAGGGGATATGGTAGGTGTCCAGCACCCCCTTGAGGTTGAGGATCGCGCGACGCCAGTTCTCCTTCTTCGCCTCGTAGCTCGGAATGCCGAAGCCGGCGCCGCGCGCCACCTCCTCGGCCTCGCGCTGGTTGGCGATGAAATCCTTGGGCAGGTCCCAGAAGTCCATCGGCGGCTCGAACAGCACCGCCGACAGGAACAGGTAGCCGGCGCGGATCTGCTTGGTCACGATGGCGCGGTTTTCCGGCCCCATCTTGGGGTAGTCGCGCTCCATCACCGCCATGCAGATGGCCATGTGCCTGCCCTCGTCGCGGCCGATGTTCTTGAAGCCCTCCTTGAACACGGCCTCGCGCGAGTTGTCGTACATCTGCTTGAAGATGGTCGCGGCGGCGATCTCGCCCATCAGGAAGGAGCTGAACAGCACGGCCAGGTCGTACTTGGGAACGGCCTGCTTGTAGCCGCTCCAGTAGCGCCCGCCGTTGTAGTAGAGCCA
>JAKBBQ010000086.1 GCA_021808405.1 Pseudomonadota bacterium
GGGGCCACCCCGGCTCCGTCCCCCCAAGGGGGACGCCTCCGGCCTTGGGACGGCCCTGCGGCCGGTCGGCTCTCGGCAGCGGAGGTAGCGCAGGAGCGGGCACTGTCAGGCGGCGGTGGGGCCAGGACCTCCGGGTGAGGTTCGAGACCCTGGGGAGGCCCCCTTCGTCGCCGGGGGCTGCGGCCGGTCGGCTCTGAGCAGGGTACAGCGGACAGTGGCGCATACGGCCAGAGGCGGTCGGAGACTGCCTGCGGAGCGGTCGATCGAGGGCCCAGCAGCGCCCGAGAAAGTCCTGGCCTCACCGCCGCCTGACAGTCCCCGCTCCTGCACCCTCGCCGCTGCTCAGAGCCGACCGGCCGCAGGGCCGCCCCAAGGCCGGAGGCGCCCCCCTTGGGGGGGAGTGCCGGGGGTCGCCCCCCGGCACCCGGGGGGCTCTCAATGCGCCGATTCCCAGTTGGCGCCGACTCCGAGTTCGGCCACCAGCGGGACGGACAGTTCGGCGACGCCGGCCATCAGCGCGGGCAGGTGCTGGCGCACCCAGTCGAGTTCGTCGTCGGGCACCTCGAGCACCAGTTCGTCGTGCACCTGCATGACCATGCGGCTGCGCAGGCGCTCGCGCAGCAGCGCCTGTTCGACCGCCAGCATGGCCATCTTGATCAGGTCGGCCGCGGTGCCCTGCATCGGCGCGTTGATCGCCGAGCGCTGCGCGGCGGCGCGCCGCGGGCCGTTCGGGGAGTGGATTTCCGCCAGCCACAGCCTGCGCCCGAAGGCGGTGCTGACGTAGCCCTGGCGGCCGGCCTCCTCGCGGGTGCGCTCCATGTACGCGGCCACTCCGGGGTAGCGGGCGAAGTAGCGCTGGATGTAGACCTGCGCGGCGTCGCGCTCCAGCCCCAGGTTGCGCGCCAGCCCGAAGGCGCTCATGCCGTAGATCAGGCCGAAGTTGATCACCTTGGCCATGCGCCGCTGATCGGCGCCGACCTGCTCGGGCGCGATGCCGAAGATCTCGGCCGCGGTCGCGCGATGGATGTCCTCGCCGGCGGCGAAGGCGCGCAGCAGCCCCGGGTCCTGCGACAGGTGGGCCATGATGCGCAGTTCGATCTGCGAATAGTCGCTGGACGCGATGCGCCAGCCCGGCGGCGCGATGAAGGCCTCGCGGATGCGCCGCCCCTCGGCAGTGCGCACCGGGATGTTCTGCAGGTTGGGGTCGTTGGAGGCCAGGCGCCCCGTCACCGCCACCGCCTGCGCGTAATGGGTGTGGACCCGCCCGGTCGCCGCGTCGACCATCTGCGGCAGCTTCTCGGTATAGGTGCTGCGCAGCTTGGCCAGCCCGCGATGCTCCAGGATCACCCGCGGCAGCGGATAGTCCTCGGCGAGTTTTTCCAGCACCTCCTCGTCGGTCGACGGCGCGCCCCCGCTGGTCTTCTTCTGCACCGGCAACTGCAGTCTGCCGAACAGCACCTCGCCGATCTGCCGCGGGCTGCCGAGGTTGAACGGGGCGCCGGCGAGGTCGAAGGCGCTGTGCTCGAGTTCGCGCAAGCGCGCACCCAGGCTGCCGCTTTGCGCGCGCAGCGCGGCGGCGTCGATCAGCACCCCCAGCCGCTCCATGCGCTGCAGCACCCCGCTGACCTGCATTTCCAGCGCGTAGATGCGCTCCAGCCCGGCGTCGGCCTGGATCTGCGGCCACAGCCGCTGGTGCACCTGCAGGCACAGGTCGGAGTCCTCGCCGCTGTAGCGGGTAGCCAGTTCCAGGTCCACCTGGTCGAAGGTGATGGCCTTGGCTCCCTTGCCGCAGACCTGCTCGTAGCTCAGCGCGTCGTCGCGCCCGAGGTGGCGCGCGACCAGGCTGTCGAGGGAATGCGCCTTGTGCGCCTCCAGCACATAGCTTTGCAGCAAGGTGTCGTGGACGTAGCCGCGCACCGTGATGCCCGCGTTTTGCAGCACGTGGCAGTCGTACTTGCTGTTCTGCCCCAGCTTGGCGTGCCCGGCATCCTCCAGCCACGGCCGCAGCCGATCGAGCACCTGCGCGGTGGGCAACTGCTGCGGGCAGCCGGGGTAGGCATGGGCCAGCGGGATGTACGCGGCCTGCCCGGGCCGCACCGCCAGCGAGATGCCCACCAGGCGGGCATGCAGCGGATCCAGCGAATCGGTCTCGGTGTCCAGCGCGGTCAGCTCGGCCTGCTCGATCAGCCGCAGCCAGTGCTGCAGGCGATCCATGTCGAGCACGGTCTCGTAGTGCGCCGCCTGCGCCTGGGCGCCGGCCGGGCCCGGCGCGGCCGGCACCGCGGCCGGCTGCGGCAGGTCGTGCAGCATGCGCTTGAGTCCATGGCGCTCGAAGAACGGTCGCAGCCCCTGCACGTCCTCGGGACGCAGCAGCAGGTCGCGGTCGAGGTCGGCGGCGTGGCCGTCGAGGTCGCAGTCGCGGCGCACGGTGATCAGCTCGCGCGCCCGCGGCAGCCACTCCAGGCTGTCGCGCAGGTTGCGCCCGACCGCGCCGTCGATGGCCTCGGCGTGCGCGACCACGCCGTCCAGGCTGCCGTACTCGCGCAGCCACTTGACCGCGGTCTTCGGGCCGACCTTGGGCACTCCGGGAACATTGTCCGACGCATCGCCGATCAGGCACAGGTAGTCGACGATGCGCTTCGGGGGTACGCCGAACTTGTCCGCCACGCCGTCGGCGTCCAGCACCTCGTTGGTCATGGTGTTGACCAGGGTCACGTGGTCGTCGACCAGTTGCGCAAGGTCCTTGTCCCCGGTCGAGACCAGGGTGCGCATGCCGCGCGCGCTGGCGCGCGCGGCCAGCGTGGCGATGACGTCGTCGGCCTCCACCCCCGGAACCACCAGCAGCGGCCAGCCCATCAGCCGCACGACTTCGCGGATGGGTTCGATCTGCGCCACCAGGTCGTCGGGCATCGGCCCGCGGTGGGCCTTGTAGTCCTCGTAGAGCTGGTTGCGGAAGGTCGGCCCCTTGGAGTCGAACACGCACGCGGCGTGGATGAATCCCTGGTCCGGCGGGTATTGCTGGCGCAGCCTGCGCAACATCGCGGTCATGCCGTGGAGCGCCCCGGTCGGCTCGCCGGCCGGGCCGCGCAAGTCCGGCATGGCGTGGTAGGCGCGGTACAGGTAGCTGGAGCCGTCGACCAGCAGCAGCGTCGGCGCGGAATCGGGGATCGGGGTCATGGCCCGATTATCGGTCGACGCTCGGCGCCAGCGCTCGGCGAACGGGCCGGCGGCGGCTAAAATGGCCGCGATGCAAACCGCTCCCGCCCTTGCCGCTGCGCTGCGCGCGGCCTGTGCCGCCTCGTGGCTGGCGCTGCCGCTGGCCTGCCTGGCCGCAGCGCCGAGCCCGGCGCGACCGACGCACCCGCCGCGCCTGGTCGCGTCGCAGCCGGCGCCGCGCTTTCCCGAGCCGGTGGTGCGCCACCTGGTGACCCAGGACCGTTCGGTGCGCATCGACGAGGAGCAGGTGCGCGGCGCCACCACCCGGATCGAGGTGCACCCGCTGCACGGGGGAGCCCCGTATTCCATCGTGCCGCCGCAACCCGGCGCCCCTGCCGTCGGCAGCATGCAGGGACGCATGCAGTGGCGCATCGGCACCTTCCGTTGAGTTCCTGCGCGGGCGCGCGGCCGCCCTGCGGCCGGTGCCGCCGCGCCCGCTCCCAGCCAGCCTGAAGCTTGCGCCCCGATGGCCGTATTCACCCCCGTTGACACCGTCGAGGTCGAGGACTTCCTGCGCGGCTTCGACCTCGGCACGCTGACCGAACTGCAAGGCATCGGCAGCGGCATCGAGAACACCAACTACTTCGTCAGCACCACGCGCGGCGCCTACGTGCTGACCCTGTTCGAGCGCCTGCGCGCCGACCAGCTGCCGTTCTACCTGGCGCTGATGCACCATCTGGCGCGCCACGGCATCCCCGTGCCCGACCCGATGCCGGCGCGCGACGGCCGGGTGCTGCACCGGCTCAAGGGCAAGCCGGCCGCGCTGGTCACCCGGCTGCGCGGGCACAGCGTGCTGCAGCCGCAGCCGCAGCATTGCGAGCAGATCGGTCGATGCCTGGCGCGCATGCACCTGGCCAGCCGCGACTTCGACGCCAGCCAGCCGAACCTGCGCGGCCTGGACTGGCAGCGCGCCACGGCGCCGGCGCTGCTGCCGCGGCTGGAGCCGGCGCAGCGCCGGTTGCTGCAGTCCGAACTGTCGCACCAGTCGGTCATCGCGGCCAGCCCCGAATACGCGACGCTGCCTCGCGGCGCGGTGCACGCCGACCTGTTCCGGGACAATGCGCTGTTCGACGACGACCGGCTCAGCGGGGTGTTCGACTGGTATTTCGCCGGAGTCGACACCTGGCTGTTCGACCTCGCGGTGGCACTCAACGACTGGTGCATCGAGGCGGCCAGCGGGGCCTTCGATGCCGCGCGCCGCGCCGCGCTGCTCGAGGCCTACCAGAGGGTGCGGCCGCTGCAGCCGCTGGAGCGCGAACTGCTGCCCGACGCCTTGCGTGCGGCCGCGCTGCGCTTCTGGGTGTCGCGCCTGGCCGACTTGCACCTGCCGCGCGATGCCCATCTGCTGCAACCCCACGACCCGACGCATTTCGAGCGGGTGCTGCGCCAGCGCCAGCTGGAAACCCGATTGCGCCCGCTGCTGAACTGAACGAGCCCGCCCCATGTTGCTGCGCAAGGTTCCTGCCCGCGAAGGATTGCTGTGGGTACGCTTCGGCTTCGCCTGTCTGCGGCACCGGCCGCTGCAGGCGCTGCTGCTCACCCTGGTCTACGTCGCGGTGATCGGCCTGCTGCCCTTCGTGCCGCTGGTCGGCGGGCTGCTCTCGCTGGGCGCGACCCAGTTGACCAGCCTGGGCTTCATGCAGGCTTCGCGCAACATGGTGGCCGGGCGCGCGGCCTGGCCGAAGGTCTTCCTCGGCGGGCTGCAGGGACCGCCGCAGCGGGTACGCGCGATGCTCTGGCTGTGCCTGCTGTACGCGCTGGCGCTGCTGGCCGCGCTGGCGCTGTCGGCGCTGGCCGATGGCGGCGCGCTGCTGCGCATGATCGCCTTTTCCGCGGCACCGGCCAAGGGCGCGATGGCCGATGCTTCGCTGCGCCAGGCCGCGCTGGTGACCATGCTCGCCTACGTTCCGGTGGCGATGGCCTTCTGGTTCGCCCCGCCGCTGGTGGCCTGGTGGGGGATGAGCCCGGCGCAGGCGCTGTTCACCAGTCTGGTGGTGGTGTGGCGCAACCTGGGCGCCTTCGTGCTGTACGTGCTGCAGTGGTGGGGGGTCTTCGCCGCCGGGCTGGTGCTGGCGGTGCTGGCCAGCGCGCTGCTGCACCTGGGCGGCGGCCCGAGCGTGCTGCTGGTGCTGCCGGTGTCGCTGCTGTTGTTCACGCCCTTCGCGCTGTCCTTCCAGGCCAGCGTGCACAGCCTGCTGGGCGAGCCCGAGGCCGAGGCCGACGCGCCGCAGCGCGCAGCAACCTGAAGCGGCGGCCCGCCGCGGGCGGGCTCAGGAATCGACCGGGGTCAGCTTGGCGATGGCCAGCGCCAGCCACTTGCTGCCATGGCGGTGGAAGCGCACCTGCGCGCGCGCATCGGCGCCCTGGCCCTCCAGGCTCAGCACCACGCCCTCGCCGAAGCGGTTGTGGAACACCGCCTGGCCGACCCGCAACCCGGCCGCGCCCTGCGGCTGCGCGCCCTGCGGCTGCGCAGCCTGCGGCGCCAGCCAGCCCGAGGCCTGCGGCGCCAGGCCCCGCGACGGCAGGCCCGGCGCGTCGCCAAAGCCGCGCATGCCGTGGCGCGGGCTGAGCCACTTCAGCGAGTCGCCCGGCAGTTCATCGAGGAAGCGACTGGGCAGCTTGTAGCGCGTCTGGCCGTGCAGCATGCGGGTCTGCGCGTGGCTCAGGTACAGGCGCCGGCGCGCGCGGGTGATCGCCACGTACATCAACCTGCGCTCCTCCTCGACGCCGTCGGCCTCGCTCAGCGCGTTCTCGTGGGGAAACAGGCCTTCCTCCAGGCCGGTGATGAACACCACGTCGAACTCCAGGCCCTTGGCTGAATGCACGGTCATCATCTGCACCGCGTCCTGCCCGGGCTGCGCCTGGTTGTCTCCCGCCTCCAGCGAGGCATGGGCGAGGAAGGCCCCCAGCGGGGATTGGGTCTCCCCGGTGGCCGGGTCGATCCCCTGCGCGGCCAGCGCCTGTTCGCCCAGCGGCTGCTCGAGCAGCGCGCGCGCGTCCAGCCCGAAGCCCTCCTGGGTCACGAAGGCCGCGGCGGCATTGACCAGTTCCTCCAGGTTCTCCACCCGGTCCTGGCCGTCGCGCTCGCCGCGGTAATGGTCGAGCAGGCCGCTTTGCTCGAGCACCAGGCGCACCGTCTCGGGCAGGCTCAGCGCCTCGCAGGCGCCGCGCAGGCCGTCGATCAGCGCGACGAAACCCTGCAGGCTGGCGGCGCCCCGCCCGGACAGCAGCGCGACGGCGTCGGCCAGCGCGAGCTGGCGCGCCGCCGCGGCATCGGCCAGTTGCTCCAGCGTGCGCGCGCCGATGCCCCGCGGCGGAAAGTTCGCCACCCGCAGCAGCGAGTTGTCGTCGCGCAGGCTGTGCAACAGCCTCAGGTAGGCCAGCGCGTGCTTGATCTCGGCCCGCTCGAAAAACCGCAGCCCGCCGTAGACCCGGTAGGGGACGCCGGCGTTGAACAACGCGCCTTCGATCACCCGCGACTGGGCGTTGGAGCGATAGAGCAACGCGATCTGGTCGCGGGCGAAACCCTGGCGCAGCAACTGGCGGATTTCCTCGACCAGCCAGATCGCCTCCTGCTGGTCCGTCGGGTGCTCGATCACCCGCACCGGCTCGCCGTCTCCGGAGTCGGTGCGCAGCACCTTGCCCAGGCGCCGGGTGTTGTGGGCGATCAGCTCGTTGGCGGCCTCGAGGATGTAGCCATGGGAGCGGTAGTTGCGCTCCAGCTTGATCAGGTGGCGCACATGGAAGTCCCGCTGGAAGTCGTCCATGTTGCCCACATGGGCGCCGCGAAAGCCGTAGATGCTCTGGTCGTCGTCGCCGACCGCCAGCACCGCCGCCGGCTGCTCCTCCTCGGGGCCCGCGAGCAGCTTGAGCCACAGGTACTGCAGCCGGTTGGTGTCCTGGAACTCGTCGACCAGGATGTGGCGGAAGCGCCTGCGGTAATGCGCCCGCACCTCCTCGTGGTCGCGCAGCACCTCGTAGCTGCGCAGCAGCAGCTCGCCGAAGTCCACCACCCCCTCGCGCTGGCACTGCGCCTCGTAGGCGGCGTAGATCTCGGCCAGCAGCCGGCTGTGGGCATCGTGGGCGCTGCAGTCGGCGGCGCGCATCGCCCGCTCCTTGCACCCGTTGATGAACCACTGCACCTGCTTGGGCGGCGCGCGCTGGTCATCGACGTTCAGCGCCTTGAGCAGGCGCTTGACCGCCGACAGCTGGTCCTGGGTATCGAGAATCTGGAAGGCCTGCGGCAGCCCGGCGCTGCGCCAGTGGGCGCGCAGGAAGCGGTTGCACAGGCCGTGGAAGGTGCCGATCCACATGCCCCGCAGCGGGATCGGCAGCATGGCCCCCAGACGCGCCAGCATTTCCTTGGCCGCCTTGTTGGTGAAGGTCACCGCCAGGATCGACGCCGGCGAGGCCAGGCCGCTGGCGATCAGCCAGGCGATGCGGGTGGTCAGCACGCGCGTCTTGCCGCTGCCCGCGCCGGCCAGCACCAGGGCGCTTTGCGCCGGCAGGGTCACCGCCGCCAGCTGTTCGGCATTGAGCCGGTCGAGCAAATCGGACATGCCGGCATTGTAGAAGCGCAGCCCGGCGGGTCGCTGCGCGACGCCTACAATGAAACGTTTTTGGGCACCTCTTTTGCGCGCTGCCTGCCGTCCCATCCGAGTATGACCGAACTCGCCAAGTCTTTCGAGCCTGCCGACATCGAGGCGCGCTGGAGCGCGCGCTGGGAGCAACTGGGCTGCTTCGAGCCGACGCTCGATCCCGCGCGGCCGTCGTTCTGCATCCAGTTGCCACCTCCCAACGTGACCGGCACGCTGCACATGGGGCATGCGTTCAACCACACGGTGATGGACACCCTGACCCGCTGGCACCGCATGCTCGGCCACAACACCCTGTGGGTTCCGGGTACCGACCACGCCGGGATCGCCACGCAGATCGTCGTCGAGCGCCAGTTGCAGCAGGCCGGACTGAGCCGCCACGACCTCGGCCGCCAGGCCTTCGTCGACCGCGTGTGGGAATGGAAGCGCCACTCGGGCAGCACCATCGCGCGGCAGATGCGCCGCCTGGGCGACTCGCTGAGCTGGCGGCACGAGTACTTCACGATGGACGACGAGCGCTCGCGGGTGGTCGTCGAGACCTTCGTGCGACTGTACGAGCAGGGGCTGATCTACCGCGGCAAGCGCCTGGTCAACTGGGACCCGGTGCTGCGCAGCGCGGTCAGCGACCTGGAGGTCGAGAGCGCGCCCGAGGAAGGCTCGCTCTGGCACCTGCGTTACGCGCTGGAAGACGGCAGCGGCAGCGTGGTGGTGGCGACCACCCGCCCGGAAACCCTGTTCGGCGACACCGCGGTGATGGTGCATCCGGAGGATCCGCGCTACCAGGCGCTGGTCGGCAGGCGAGTGCGCCTGCCGCTGAGCGGCAGGCTGGTGCCGATCATCGCCGACACCGCGGTCGACCGCGAGTTCGGCACCGGCGCGGTGAAGGTCACGCCCGCGCACGACTTCAACGACTACCAGGTCGGCCAGCGCCACGGCCTGGACATGATCCAGGTGCTCACCGCCGACGCCCGCCTCAACGAGCAGGTGCCGCAGCCCTGGCGCGGCCTCGACCGCTTCGAGGCCCGCTCGCGGGTGGTCGCGCAGCTGCAGGCCGAGGGCGCGCTGGTCGAGGTGAAGAAGCACCAGTCGGTGATCCCCCGCTGCACCCGCACCGGCCAGGTGGTCGAGCCGATGCTCACCGACCAGTGGTTCGTCGCCACCACCCGGCCCGGCCCCGACGGCAGCAGCCTGGCCGACAAGGCGCTGCAGGCGGTGCGCGGCGGCCAGGTGCGCTTCGTTCCCGACAACTGGATCAGCACCTTCGAACAGTGGATGGCCAACATCCAGGACTGGTGCATTTCCAGGCAGTTGTGGTGGGGCCACCAGATCCCGGCGTGGTGGGGCCAGGGCGGCGAGCTGTTCGTCGCCCGCAGCGAGCAGGAGGCGCGGGCCCAGGCCGACGCCGCCGGCTACCACGGCGAGCTGCGGCGCGACGAGGACGTGCTCGACACCTGGTACTCCTCGGCGCTGGTGCCCTTCTCGACCATGGGCTGGCCCGACGCCACGCGCGAGCTGCAGCTGTTCCTGCCGTCGTCGGTGCTGGTCACCGGCTACGACATCATCTTCTTCTGGGTCGCGCGCATGGTCATGATGACCACCCATTTCACCGGCAGCGTGCCCTTCCGCGACGTGTACATCCACGGCCTGGTGCTCGACGCCCACGGCAAGAAGATGAGCAAGTCCGAGGGCAACGTGCTCGACCCGGTGGACCTGATCGACGGCGTCGACCTGCCGTCGCTGCTGGACAAGCGCACCGCCGGGCTGCGCCGCCCCGAACTCGCGCCGCAGGTGCGCAAGGCCACCGAGCAGGAGTTCCCGGCCGGCATCCCGGCCTTCGGCGCCGATGCGCTGCGACTGACCTTCGCGTCGATGGCCACGCTGGGGCGCAATGTCAACTTCGACTCCAAGCGCTGCGAGGGCTACCGCAATTTCTGCAACAAGCTGTGGAACGCCACGCGCTTCGTGCTGATGCAGACGGCCGAGCTGGACGACCGCGAGCGCGGCATGGCCGCATGCCAGGGGGATTGCGGCCCCGAGGGTTCCCTCGACTTTTCCGCGGCCGACCGCTGGATCGTCTCGCTGTTGCAGCGAGTCGAGCAGGAGGTGGCGCAGGCACTGGCCGACTACCGGCTGGATTTCGCCGCGCAGGCCATCTACCAGTTCGTCTGGAGCGAGTACTGCGACTGGTACCTGGAGATCGCCAAGGTGCAGATCGCCGGCGCCAGCCCGGCGCTGCGCCGCGGCGCCCGCCGCACGCTGCTGCGGGTGCTGGAGACGGTGCTGCGGCTGGCGCACCCGATCCTTCCGTTCATCACCGAGGAGCTGTGGCAGAAGGTCGCGCCGCTGGCCGGCGGCGGCGGCGCCACCCTCAGCCTGGCTCCCTACCCGCAGGCCCGGCCGAGCAAGCTCGACGCGCACGCCGAGGCCGAGATCGCGGGTTTCAAGCAGTGGGTCGACGCCTGCCGCAACCTGCGCGGCGAGCTCGGCGTGTCGCCGGGGCAGCGCCTGCCGCTGCTGGCCTGCGGCGATACCGCGCTGCTGCGGCGCCATGCGCCGGCGCTGCAGGCGCTGGCGCGGGTGTCCGAACTGCGGCTGTTCGACGACCGCCAGGCGTGGCTGCAGGCCGTGCAGGCGGCGCCCACCGCGCAGGTCGGCGAGGCCAGCCTGGCGCTGTTCATCGAGGTCGACCGCGACGCCGAGCGCCAGCGGCTGCAGCGCGAGGCCGAGCGCCTGCTGGGCGAGATCGCCAAGGCCGAGGCCAAGCTGGCCAAGCCCTCGTTCGTCGAGCGCGCGCCGGCCGCGGTGGTCGAGCAGGAGCGCCAGCGCCTGTCCGACTTCGGCGCCACCCTCGCCAAGGTACGCGAGCAACTCGCGCGCCTGGCCTAACCACCCGAAGGAGTCTGAACGACCATGACCCCGAAGATCAGCAAGGCCGTGTTCCCGGTGGCGGGACTGGGCACCCGCTTCCTTCCGGCGACCAAGGCCACGCCGAAGGAAATGATGCCGGTGGTCGACAAACCCTTGATCCAGTACGCGGTCGAGGAGGCCTACGCGGCCGGCATCACCGAGATGATCTTTGTCACCGGCCGCCACAAGCGGGCGATCGAGGACCACTTCGACACCGCCTACGAGCTCGAGAGCGAGCTTGCCGCGGCCCACAAGAGCGCGCTGCTCGACGTGGTGCGCAGCGTCAAGCCGGCCGACGTGCAGTGCGTGTTCGTGCGCCAGCCGGTGGCCAACGGGCTGGGAGCCGCGGTGCTGTGCGCCGAGCGGCTGGTCGGCGACGAAGCCTTCGCGGTGCTGCTGGCCGACGACCTGCTGGTCGGCCAGCCCCCGGTGATGGCGCAGATGGTCGAGGTGCATGCCCGCCATGGCCGCAGCGTGATCGCCACCGAGGAGGTACCGCGCGAGCAGACGAGGCGCTACGGCATCGTCAGCGGCCAGGAGATCCTGCCCGGCCTGACCTCGCTGGACGGCATCGTCGAGAAGCCCTCCCCGGAGAACGCCCCCAGCACCCAGGGGGTCGTCGGGCGCTATGTGCTCAGCCCGCGGATCTTCCACCACCTGCGGCACGTCGCCCCGGGAGCCGGCTCGGAGATCCAGCTCACCGACGGCATCGCCGCGCTGCTCGGCGACGAGGCGGTGTATGCCTACCGCTACAGCGGCCAGCGCTACGACTGCGGCAGCAAGCAAGGCTACCTGGAAGCCACCGTGCAGCTCGGGCTGGCCCACCCCGAGACCGGCGCGGCGCTGGCCGCCTACCTCAAGGGCCTGCAACTGCGCTGAAGCGCGGCGCCTACGCCTGCTGCGCCTGGCCCAGCACCCTGGCGTATTCCCGGTAGGTCTGCACGGTCAGCAGCACCAGCCTGCGCTTGGTCTGGTCGAGTTCGCCCAGCACCCGCGCCGGCCGCCCGCCCCACACCAGCCCGCCGTCCAGCCGCTGGCCAGCCAGGGTCGTGCACCCCGCCGCGACGAAGGTGTCGTCGGCGATCACCGTATCCGCGGCGATGCGGCTGCCCATGCCGATCAGGCAGCGCGCCCCGACGCTGCAGTCGGCCAGCTGCACGTTGTGACCGAGCGTCGTGTCCTCGCCCACCACGATCCCTGGCCCGCGGGCCAGCAGTTGCGAGTTGTCCTGCACGTTGCAGCGCGCCCCCAGCTCGATGGGCGCGGTGCGTGCATCCAGCCGGCAGCCGTACCAGACGCTGCTGGCCTGGCGCAGCCGCACCTGGCCTTGCAGGCAGGCGGTGGCGGCGACGAACACCCCGGCGGCGGCGGCCTGCGGAAGCGTGCGGCACTCCCATTCGGCCGCAGCCTGCGCGTTGCGCCCCCGCAGCGCCTGGGCGCGCGCGGCGCGCTCGGCGGAATCGAGCCTGCGCAGCGGCCGCGCCGGGCTGCCGCCATACAGGGTGCCCGGCTCGAGCACGCTGCGCGGAAACACCACGCTGTGCGCCTCCAGCACCACGCCGTCGCCGACTCGTGCGCCGTCGAGCACCACCGCGCCCTCCTCGACCACCACTTCGTCGCCGAGGGTGCAAGCATGCACCACCGCATCGGCGCCGACGCACACGCGCTCGCCGATCAACGTGGGATACAGATCGTGGGCGATGTGCACGGTGGCGCCGCGCCCGAGTTCGAGTTCGTCGCCGGCCTGCACGTAGTGCCCGTCGGCGCGGATGACGCTTGCGGCGCCCAGGCGCGCCCCGCGCCCCAGGGTGACGCGACCGACCACCGCGTGCCCCGGCAGCGCCAGCGCGACCTCGCCGCGCAGCACCGGCCAGGTCTGGGCATAGGCCACCAGGTTCGGTGTCGCGCTCATCGGACGGCCCTGCCCTCGAGGCCCGAAGGCTCGGCGTGCGGCTGCGACCCCGGACCCTGCAGCCGGTTGCGCTCGGCGTCGTCCCAAGCCTGCAGCGGCTGCAGGTCGGGCACCCAGGCCAGCCCCGACTGGCCGTCGGAGGACACCGCGTCGCCGCGGACCTGCACGTCGAGCAGCGCCGGCCCGCCCTGCGCCAGCGCGGCCAGCGCGCGCGCCAACGCCGGCGAAAGGTCCTGCGCGCGCTCGACCCGCTCGGCATGCGCGCCGAAAGCCCGCGCCATGGCCGCGTAGTCGGCGCGCTGCAGCCGCGTGCCGACGACGCGGCCGTGGCTGCTCGCCTGGTCGTGCACCTCGATCTG
>JAKBBQ010000087.1 GCA_021808405.1 Pseudomonadota bacterium
CAGTCTGCGCCCGACCAGGAATAGGCTGTTCATAGCAATTCTCCTTTGACAGCGACTGGATTCAACATCGATGCAACCAGCCTAGACACTTTGCATCCGGATGTATCCGCCTCCGCGGTGAGGCCGGTGCGCCAGATCAACAAGGCGCCGTCGCGGCAAGCCGGCCCGCCATGCGCCGGCAGCACGGGCCGGCGACCACCCTTGGGTAATTCCCGAGCGCCCGGCGGGGCGCTCCGGCTAGCATGTGGCGGGGGCTTTCAGGCCCCCCACAACAATCGATAGGAGACCGCCCCATGCCACGCCCATTCCTTGTCGCGGCGCTGCTCGCCAGCCTGGCGACGGCCGCCTATGGCCACGAGCGCGGCGACCACGGCGACGACCGCGGCCAAGGCCGGCTGCTGCAGCCGCCGACCCCGACGCTGTCGGCCACGGCCGCACAGTTCAGCTCGCTGCTGGCCGCCGAAGGCGCGAGCGGGCGCGCGCTGCTCGGCTTGAGCACCGGCGACCCGAGCGGCCGCACCGCACTGGCCTGCGGGGTCGCGGTCTACCACTACGGCTACCGCACCGTCGACGGGCAAGGCCGTCCGGCCACCGCCAGCGGCGCGCTGATGCTGCCCACCGGCTCGCAGCCGACCTGCAGCGGCCGCCGTCCGCTGCTGGAATACGCCCACGGCACCAACCTGAACCGCGACTACGACCTCGCGGCGCTGAACGACCCGGCCAACCCGGCGTACTCCGAAGCCGCGTTGATCGCCGCGATGTACGCGGCGCAGGGGTACATCGTGGTCGCGCCCAACTATGTCGGCTACGACACCTCCGACGTGCACTACCACCCCTACCTGGTGAAGGCCCAGCAGTCGGCCGACATGATCGACGCGCTGCGGGCCGCGCGCCAGGCGCTGCACCGCCTGGAGCGCGACGACGGGAGCGACGGCCGGCAAGCCGTCGAGCCCGACGGCAAATTCTTCCTGACCGGCTACTCGCAGGGGGGCTATGTCGCGCTGGCCACCGAGCAGGCCATGCAGCGCCGCGGCATCCGGGTCACCGCGGCGTCTCCGGGCTCGGGGCCGTATGCGCTGGCCGCGCTGGTCGACTACATCTTCATGGGCCACCCGGATCTCGGTGCGCCCAGCCTGGGGAGCCTGCTGGTCGAGGGCTACCAGCACAGCTACCGCAACGTGTATGCGTCGCCGTCGCAGGTGTTCGCCAACGGCCTGTACACCCCGTTGCCCTACGCGACACCGGGCGCCGCGGCGGCCAGCCCGCTGGCGGCCAATCCGCCGATGTTCGACGCCGTCGCGCCGAGCCTGGCCGACATCACGCAACTGCCGCGCGACGCCGGCGCTTCGGCCGATGCCACGCTGGACTTGCTGTTTCCATCCAGCGTGCTGCCGTCGGGAGCCAGCTACACGTCAGCGGATCCCGCGGTGATCGCGCAACCGGTGTGGACCGCGCTGTTCGACACCACCGGCGCGAGCTCGCCCTACGCCCCGTACAACGCCTTCGGCAGCGCCTTCCTGCCGCTGTGGGAGAGCTCGTTCTCGTACAGCGGGACGAACGACCTGATCACCCGGGCCTTCCGCGCCGACTACCTGGCCGACGCCTATCTCAACCCCGACGGTCTGTTCACCGGAACCACCGGAATGCCCACGCGCAGCGCGACCAACGGGCTGCGCGAAGACCTGGCGCGCAACGACCTGCGCGGATACAAGCCCGAGGCGCCGACCATGCTGTGCGGCGGCCAGGCCGACCCGATCGTCTACTACCCGCTGGACACCGCGGTGATGCAACGCGAATGGGGGGCCCCGACGCCCACGCTGTTCTCGCTGAACGTCGACTCCGCCACCCCGGCGAAGAGCGGACCGACTGCGGCCTTCGCGCCGGTGCAGCAGGGTTTCGAGGCGTGGAAGGACCGCACCCTCGCCACCGACGGGCCCCAGGCCGAGCTGATCGGCTACCACGGTGCGGTGGGCGAATTCTGCGCACTCGCGGCGCGGGCGTTCTTCTCCCGGTTCTAGTCTCCCGCGCCGCTCATCACGGAAATCGCGCTGGGCCGGATCGGCGTGCGGCTCAGCGTTTGCGGAGGACGACCTCCAGATACTCGCCGGGGACCACCAGGGAACGGGCGCCCCCGCGATTGGCGCGCTCCAGCAGCTCGAGCAGGTCGGACTGCAGCGCCTGCCGGGCCTGGGGGCCCTGGGCGTCCAAGGTTTCGAAGGCCTTGCGCAGCGGTCCGTAGTAGGTCCTGAACTGGTCCATCCAGTGCTCGGGCGACGCATAGCGGAACATGAACTGCCTGCGTTCCATCCGGATCTCGGCCGCCTCGCTCCCGAACAGCTCGGCGATGCGCGCCGGCGTGCCCCAGAGCACCGGGGCCGGTTGGCCGGCCGCGGCGGGCACGCGCCGGCCGATGGTCCGCAACAGCTCGCCGATGAAGCCCTCGGGTGTCCAGTTGGCCAGCCCGATGCGGCCCGCCGGCCGGGTCACGCGCAGCATCTCGCGCGCGGCCTGCTGCTGGTCCGGCGCGAACATCACTCCGAAGGTCGACACGCTGACATCGAAGCTGCCGTCCTCGAAAGGCAGCGCCTCGGCGTCGGCGATCTGGCACTCCAGCGCAAGCCCTTCGGCGCCGGCCCGCCTGCGCGCGCCGTCGAGCAGCCCCTCGACGTAGTCGGTCGCGGTCACCCGCGCGAAGCGCCTGGCGGCGGCCAGCGACGCGTTGCCGTTGCCCGCGGCCACGTCCAGCACTCGCTCGCCGGCTCGCAGATCGATGGCTTCGCACAATTGCTCGCCGACGATCTGCAAGGTGACGCCGATCACCCCGTAGTCGCAGCTGGCCCATACCGCCCTCTGGCGGGACTTCGGGTCCGGGGCGGCCTGCGTCGGCGCCGGCGCCTGCGGGGGCGGCCCGCCGGCGCGTGCCGGCTGCTGCGCCAGGCTGGTGGTCTGTTGCATGTCCCATCCTCCCAGGTTGCATGCGCGCCTGCCGGGTGGCGGCCGGCGCGCGGGGGTGCGACGGCGATCGTCTCGCCACCGCGTGGGCCGGGTGCGGCTCCATCGCCCCGACCGTAGGCCCCCGGCAGGCGCGCCGCCTGACCGATCGTCCGGCCCGATTGCTCGCGCGTCCGCACGCGCGCCGCCCCGCGAGCACTCGACTGCGCGGCGCCGCCCCGACATACTGCGCACTGCGAAGGGCTGCCACAGGCAGCGGGAGGCGTGCGGCGATGGGCCTGGATACCTTGTCGGACGTGCTGCGGCGAATCCACCTGCGGGGAACGCTGCTGTTTCATGTCGTCGGCGGATCGGCCTGGGTGGTGGAGGCTCCGCCCGCGTCCGACATCGCGGCCGCGGTGATGCCGGGAGCCGGGCATGTCATGGCCTACCACGTGGTCGCGTCCGGGTCCTGCTGGGCCGCGGTCGCCGGCGAGCCGCCGGTGCGCGCCGGGCGCGGCGACGTGCTGGTCTACGCGCGGGGGGATGCCCATGTGCTTTCCAGCGCTCCCGGGATGCGTGCCGGCTACGCGGTCAATCCCTTCTTCGTGTCCGCCTCCGAGCGGGCGCCCTTTTTCCTGCGGGTGCGGGGCAGCGAGGTCACGCCCTCGCGCGCCGACGCCGAGGTCGCGGGCGACGAGACGACGCTGATCTGCGGGTTCTTCGGTTGCGACTCGCAACCGTTCAACCCGCTGCTGGCGAACCTGCCCCGCCTGCTGCATGCGCGACACCGGGACGACGCCGAACACAGCCTGATCGCCGGATTCATCCGCACCGCGGTGCTCGAATCGGCCGACCAGCGGCCGGGTGGCGAGGCGGTGCTGGAACGGCTGAGCGAAATGATGTTCGTCGATCTGGTGCGCGGCTACCTCGAGGGCTTGCCCAGCGACCACACGGGCTGGCTGGCTGGCCTGCGCGATCGTTTCGTCGGCCGCGCGCTGGCCTTGCTGCACGAACGCCCCGCGCATCGCTGGACCGTGGACGCACTGGCCGATCGGGTAGGCCTGTCCCGCTCGGCTCTGCATGAGCGCTTCCTGCTGCTCATCGGACGCGCGCCGATGCAATACCTGAATAGTTGGCGCATGCAGCTTGCCGCGGACCTGCTCGCGCACACCGATGCGAACATCGTCTCGGTGGCGCTGCAGGTGGGATACGAGTCGGAGGCTGCCTTCGTGCGCGCCTTCAAGAGGTCGACCGGCCTGCCGCCCGGACATTGGCGGCGCGAGCGGACACGGGGAGGGCCCGGCACCGAGGCAGCCGGTATCGAGGCGGAGCCACCCGCGCCCCGCGGCTGATCCCCCCGCGGCGCCGTCGTCGCGGCCCGGGGATCCGGGAAACCGCGGCTTCATCATCATTCGCTGATCCTTTAGAGTGTTGGCATGAATGGCCGCGAACTCAAGGATCATCTCTACTCCCAGGTCGGTCGCATCGGCGCGGCGCTGTCCAGCCCCAAGCGACTCGAACTGCTGGAGCTGCTGGCGCAGGGCGAGAAGTCGGTCGAGGCCCTGGCGCAGGCGGCCGACATCGACATCAAGCTGGCCAGCGCGCACCTGCGGGTGCTGCGCGAGGCTCAGCTGGTGCGGGCCCGGCGCGACGGCAAGAGCCGCATCCACCGGCTCGGCGGCAACGAGGTGTCGGACCTGTGGGTGCAGCTGCGCGAACTGGCCGAGTCCAGCCTGGCCGAACTGCAGATCGCGATGGCCCGCCTGGTCGCCGAGCCCGAGCGCCTCACGCCGCAGCGCGCGCAAGCTCTGCTGGACCAGGTCCGCGCCGGCGACGTGCTGCTGCTCGACGTGCGTCCGGCAGCCGAGTTCCGCAGCGCGCACCTTCCCGGCGCGCGTTCGGTCCCGCTGGACGAACTCGAGGCGCGCATCCGCGAACTGCCCCGCGACAAGGAGGTGGTCGCGTACTGCCGCGGGCCGTTCTGCCTGATGTCGGACGCCGCGGTCGAACTGCTGACGCGCCACGGATTGCGCGCTCGCAAGTGCCCGGACGGCGTTCCCGAGTGGCGGGCCGCCGGGCTGCCGCTGGAGTCGGCCGCGGCCTGAGCCGCCGCCGCGAGGAGACGCGACATGTTCTTCCGTCAGCTCGCCACGCGCGACGCCAGCCTGTCGTATCTGTTCGGCTGCGCCGGGCTGGGCCGCGCCGTCGCGGTCGACGTGGTCGCCGGCGACGAGCCCTGGTTCGTCGAACAGGCACGCCAGGCCGGTGCGCGCATCACCCATGTGATCGACACCCATGTGCATGCCGACCACCTCAGCGGCGGCAGGAGCCTGGCGCGCACGGTCGGCGCGCCGTACTGCCTGCACGAGGCGGCGTGCGAGTTCGTGCATTTCGGCTTCGAGGCGCTGCGCGACGAGCAGCTGATCGGCGTGGGAAACGTCAGCGTGCGGGTGCTGCACACTCCCGGGCACACCCCCGACAGCCTGTGCCTGATGGTCACCGACCGCCGCCGCGGCGAAGCGCCGTGGTTCGTGCTGACCGGCGACACCCTGTTCGTCGGCGCCGTCGGCCGGCCCGACCTGGCCGGGCGCGAGCGCGAGATGGCGGGCACCCTGTACGACTCGCTGCACGCCAGGCTGCTGCGCCTGCCCGACGAACTGGAGATCTACCCGGGCCACCAGGCGGGCAGCGCGTGCGGCGCCGGCCTGTCGGGCAAGCCCTCGTCGACCCTGGCGTTCGAAAAGCGCTGCAATCCGATGCTCGCGATGTCGCGCGAGGGCTTCATCGACCAGCTCACGGCCGACATCCCTCCCCGCCCGGCCGACATGGACCGCATCGTCGCCTGCAACGTCGCGGCATGAGCAGCGCGCAGCGCCGGTGCGCCCGCGCGCACGATGCCTACCCGCAGGGCATCCGGGTCAACCTGCAGCAGTTCGTCTGGCAGGCGGCGCAGGTGTTCTGCGTCGGGCTGGTCATCGGCATGGAGCGCACGGTGCTGCCGGTGGTCGCGGCCAGCGACTTCGGCGTGCCCGGTTCCTCGTTCCTGTACCTGCTGTCCTTCGTCATCTCCTTCGGGCTGGTCAAGGGGGCGCTGAACTTCGTCGCCGGCCGGTTGTCCGAGCGCATCGGACGCAAGACCGTGCTGGTGCTGGGCTGGGTCGCCGCGATCCCCATCCCGCTGCTGATGTTCTACGCGCGCTCGTGGTGGTGGATGGTCGCGGCCAACCTGTTCCTGGGGATCAACCAGGGATTCGCGTGGAGCATGACCGTCACCAGCAAGGTGGACATCACCCGGGCCGACCAGCGCGGACTGGCCACCGGAATCAACGAATTCGCCGGCTACGCGGCGGTCGGGCTGGCGGGACTGGCCACCGCCTGGCTGGCGCAGCGCTACGGGCCGCGAGTCGCCTTGCTGGGTTTCGCCAGCGCGGTGATCTCGGTCGCGCTGCTGACGGCGCTGCTGTGGGTGCGCGAAACCCTGCCCTGGGCTCGGGCCGAGCGCCAGCGCCACGCCAGCGGCATCCAGCAGGGACCGCGACCGCGTTTCGCCGACGGCCTGGCCGAACATCCCACGTCGCGCCAGGTGTTCGCCTACGTGTCGTGGCGCCACCCCACGTTCTCGGCGCTGTGCCAGGCGGGCGTGGCGAACAAGGTCGCCGACACCTTGCTGTGGGTCCTGTTCCCGCTGTACCTGCACGGCCACGGGCTGGGGCTGCTGCGGGTCGGCTGGGTCACCGGGGTGTACGGGATGACGTGGGGAGCATCGCAGCTGTGGACCGGGCCGTTGTCGGACCGCATCGGCCGCCGCGCGCCGGTGGTGGCCGGGCTGTGGCTGCTGGCCGCGGGCGTCGCCGCCGCGGTGCTGGTGCGCGGCTTCGCGCCGTGGCTGGCGGCCGCGGTGGTCATGGGGGTGGGCATGGCGCTGCTCTACCCGAACCTGATCGCCGCGGTGGCCGACATCGCCCACCCGAGCTGGCGCAGCTCGGCGCTGGGAACCTACCGCTACTGGCGCGACACCGGCTACGCGATCGGCGCTCTGGTGCTGGGGCTGGTCGCGCAGGCGCGCGGCGCCGTCGAACCGGCGTTCTGGGTCACCGCGGCGTGGCTGCTGGTGTCGGGCGGGTGGGTGCTGCTGCGCGCGCAGGAAACCCATCCGGCCAGGGCGTCGCGCGGCTGAGGCGCCTGCACGCGCCCCCGCCACCCACGCCGCGCCGGCGGGCGGCGCGCAGGCGCCTCAGCCGCGCTCAGGAAAAGCGCGGACTGCGCTTGTCCTTGAGCGCGCTCAGTCCCTCGCGCGCGTCGTCGCCGGCAAAGCCCAGGATCTCCAACGCCAGCGAATGCTCGAACGCCGGCCAGGCTGCGCGCAGCCAGTGGTTCAGGCTGCGCTTGGTGAAGGCCAGGGCGCTGCGACTTCCGGCCGCCAGTTGGGCGGCCACCGCGCGCGCCCTGGCCAGCAGTTCGGCCTCGGGAACGCACAGGCTCACCAGGCCGATGCGCTCGGCCTCGGCCCCGGTCAACGGGGCGCAGGTCAGCAGGTGGTATTTGGCCTTGGCCATCCCGCACAACAGCGGCCAGATCACCGCGGCATGGTCGCCGGCGGCCACTCCCAGCTTGGTATGGCCGTCGATGATCCTGGCGTCCTCGGCCGCGATCGACACGTCGGCCAGCAGCGCGACCGCGGCGCCCGCGCCGACCGCGGCTCCGTGGATCGCGCAGACGATGGGCAGCTCGCAATCGAGCATGCCCTGCACCAGCTCGCGAGCCTCGCGCATGACCCGCAGGCGGGTGGCCCCGTCTTGCAGCAGCTCGTCCACCAGCTTCATGTCGCCGCCGGCGGAAAAGCCCTTGCCCTCGCTGCGGACCAGGATCACCCGCGCGCGGGGGTCCTGCTGGATGCGACCCCACAGGGTCGCCAGCTCGGTGTGTTCGTCGGCCGCGCAGGTGGGAAGGCTGCCGGGCGGGCCGAAGACCACCTCGACCACGCCCTTCGACTCGCCTTCGATGCGGATGCTCATGAGTGTCCTCCTCGCCGGATCGGGCGATGGTTGCGGCGGGCTGGGCCGCGGTGATGGCGCTGCGGCGCCCGTCGGGTCGGCATCGGGATGATGCCGGGGATCAGTAGGTCTCCAGGTGCAGGCGGGCGTCGCGCTGGAGCGCGGCGCCGATCTGCTCCCAGTCCAGGCCGGCCTGCAGCGCCACTTCGCGCAGCGCGAGGACCACCCCCTCCTCCATGGCCTGGAGGCCGCAGACGTAGAAATAGGCGTCGGGGTCCTGCAGCAGGCCGGCGAGATCGGCCGCGCGCTCGCGCATCAGGTCCTGCACATGGCGCTTGGGCTGGCCGGCGACCCGGCTGAAGGCCAGGTTGATGTCGATGAAGTCCTTCGGCAGGCCTTGCAGCGGGCCGAAGTACGGCAACTCCTCGCGGCTGCGGGCGCCGAAGAACAGCAGCAGCTTGCCGCCCTCGAACTTGCCGCTGGCGCGCAGCCGGCGCCGCCATTCGGTCATCGCGCGCATCGGAGCCGAACCGGTTCCGGTGCAGATCATCACCAGGCTGCTGCGCGGGTGGTTGGGCATCAGGAAACTGGCGCCGAACGGACCCGTGACCCGCACCTTGTCGCCGACCTTGAGGTCGCACATGTAGTTGCTGGCCACGCCGCGCACCGGCTTGCCATCGTGGTCCTCCAGCACCCGCTTGATGGTCAGCGACAGGTTGTTGTAGCCGGGGCGCTCGCCGTTGCGCGGGCTGGCGACCGAGTATTGCCGAGGATGGTGCGGCCGGCCGCTGGCGTCGACCCCGGGCGGGATGATGCCCAGGCTCTGTCCCTCCAGGACCGGGAACGGCGTCGCGCCGAAATCCAGCACGATGTGATGGGTGTCGTACTCCCTGCCGACCTCGGTGACCCGGTGGTTGCCGGTCACGGTGGCGCTCAGGAAGGGCTGCGGCGCCTTGGGCCCGTAGAGCTGGGTGAAGGGGTGCGCGGCCGACCAGGGCGGCAGCGTGGCGCCGAAGCGGGAACTGCGCCAGGACTCGCCCGTCGCGTCGACCGTCGGCGCGGGCGCAGCCGGGGCCGGCGTCGCGACCTGCGTCGCCGGGGCGCCGTCGGCGGCCAGTTGCTCGGCACTCCACTCGGCCGGCAGTTCGTCCCAGCCGAACTGCTCCTCGAGCGTGTAGGCGCGCGGCCTGGGCATGTCGCGCCAGTTGTCGATGCTCCCGGTGGGACACGGCGGCACGCAGGCCATGCACAGGTTGCACTTGTGCGCATCGACCACGTAGTTGCGCGAATCGTGGGTGATGGCCGATACCGGGCAGGTCGCCTCGCAGGTGTTGCAGCGGATGCAGATCTGCGGATCGATCAGGTGCTGCCTGATGATGCTGGCTTCGCTCATCTCCATGTCTCCTCCGGGCCCGGGCGCGCCTGCGGGTCGCGCGGCTCGCGCGGCGCGTGCCGCTTCGCGCCCGCGCCCGCGCCCTGCTCAGCCGAAGCGCACGTATTCGAAATCCACCGGCTGGCGGTTGATCCCCATCGCGGGCGGAGCGATCCAGTGGGCGAAGCGCCCCGGCTCGACGACCCGTCCCATCAGGCTGGCGACGAAGGCGCGGTCGTCGTCGCTGGGCAACCACTCGTTCCTGCGGGCGTTCCATTGCGCCTCGGACACCACCTGGCCGTCGGGCGACACCTTCACGCCGGCCAGCGCACCGATGTTGCGGTGAAAGGCCTTGTGCGGCACCTTCAGGCGCAGCCCGATTCCCGCCTTGTCGATCACCTTGTTCCAGCGCTCGACTCCGCCGATGCTGTCCTTGATGTAGTCGTCGCGCAGCACCTCGTTGAGTGCGTTGAGCATCGGCACCTGCCTTTCCAGCAGCCGGCCATCCTGCACCTGCAGCACCGTATAGCTGCGGTCGCGCAACTGGTGGTCGTCGTCGCGCTTGCCCTCTTCGTAGCGCCCCTTCAGCCCGGTGGAGTAGAAGGTCGCCGCGTTACTGGATTCGTCGGCGCCGAACAGGTCGATGGTGACGCTGAAGTGGAAGTTCAGGTAGCGCTGCAGCGTGGGCAGGTCGATCACCCCGGCTTCGCGCAACGTCCTCGGGTCGTCGGTCCCGAGTTCGTTCATCACCTGGCAGGTGCGCTGGATCACCCGGCTCACCCCCGACTCGCCGACGAACATGTGGTGCGCCTCCTCGGTCAGCATGAATCGCGTGGTGCGCGCCAGCGGGTCGAAACTGCTCTCCGCGAGGGCGCACAACTGGAACTTCCCGTCGCGGTCGGTGAAATAGGTGAACAGGAAGAACGACAGCCAATCGGGCGTGCGCTCGTTGAAGGCCTGCAGGATGCGCGGGTTGTCGGCCTGGCCGCTGCGGCGTTGCAGCAACGCCTCGCCTTCGTCGCGGCCGTCCCGCCCGAAGAACTTGTGCAGCAGGTAGACCATGGCCCACAGGTGCCGCCCTTCCTCGACGTTCACCTGGAACAGGTTGCGCAGGTCGTACTGGCTCGGGCAGGTCAGGCCCAGGTGGCGCTGCTGCTCGACGCTGGCCGGCTCGGTGTCGCCCTGGGTCACGATGATGCGCCGCAGGTTGGCGCGGTGTTCGCCGGGCACGTCCTGCCAGGCGTCCTCGCCCTTGTGGTCGCCGAAATGGATCTTGCGCCCGGAGTCCGAGGGATGGAGGAAGATGCCCCAGCGGTAATCGGGCATCTTGACGTGGCCGAAGGTGGCCCAGCCCTGCGGGTCCACGCTGGTCGCGGTGCGCAGGTAGACATCGAAGTCCTGCGCGCCGTCGGGCCCCATGTCGGCCCACCACGACAGGAAGTTGGGCTGCCAGGCCTCCAGCGCGCGCTGCAGCGCGCGATCGTCGGCCAGGTTGACGTTGTTCGGGATCTTGGAGGTGTAGTCGATCGTGCTCACGTGCGTTCCTCGGTGTGTTCGGGGGGCCGGTCAGACGCGGTTCCAGTCGAAGGCGGCCTTGTCTCCTCGGCCGTAGACCTTCAGCGCGCCCTTCTCGCCCACGGCGTTGGGACGCTGGAAGATCCAGTTCTGCCACGCGGTCAGGCGACCGAAGATGCGGGTCGCCATCGTCTCCCGGCCGTTGAAGCGCAGGTTGGCTTCCATGCCCGTGAGGGCGTCGGGGCTCATGGCCACCCGCTCCTCGATCGCCAGGCGCGTTTCGCCGGCCCAGTCGATGTCGTCCGGGTTGCTGGTCACCAGGCCCAGCGCGAGGGCCGCATCGGCGTCCAGCTCCTGGCCGGCGCGGGCGCGCACGGCCTCCAGCGCCGGCTGTTCGTCGTAGAAGCGGCGGCCGAGCCGGCTCTGGCCGGTGGCCATCGGGTACAGGCCGAAGTTGACCTCGCCCACCACCACCTTCGGAGCGTCGGCGGGTGCGTCGGGAAGCGCCAGCTGATAGCTGCGGTCGCAGGCCAGCGCCAGCTCGAGCAGGGTTCCGCCGTAGCACGACCCCTGGTCGATCAGCGCGAACAGGCTGCGCGAGGACACGTCCAGCCGGCTGAACACCCGCCGCAGCCAGCCGATGGTCTGGCGCACCAGCCAGTGGCTGCTGCAGGCGCACAGCGTGGCGTCCATCTCCGCCACGGCCTGCAGGCTGCCGCGGGTCTTGAACAACCAGACGCCGATTCCGGGCTCGTGGGTTCGCATCTGCAGGATCGCGTCGTCGAGTTCGCGCGCCAGCACCAGCGGGTACCAGTGCGCGCCGGCCGCCTCGATTCCGGCGATGTCGGCGGGCTGCGCGCCCGCGGGCGACTGCACGCTGAAGGTGGCGACGCGGCGCGGGCGGTCGATTTCCACGGTGACCCGGGAGTAGCGCAGCGCGTCGGCCTCGATGCTGCGGCTCAGCGGCGGGAGTTCCACTCCGCGGGCATCGAGCGGCCGATCGCTGCCGGCCGCCAGCGCCAGCGCGCGCTCGCGCACCTTCGCGTCGAAGACCGCCGGCTTGGCGATGTCGTCGACCAGCCGCCAATCCTTGGCCTTGCCGCCGCGCACCCCCTCAACGGTGGTGCAGAACAGGTCGGCCAGGTCGTGGCGCACATGCCGCTTGTCGGTCACCCGCGTCAGGCCCCCGGTTCCGGGCAGCACCCCCAGCAGAGGCACCTCGGGCAGGCTGACCGCGCTGGAGCGATCGTCGACGAGCAGGATCTCGTCGCAGGCCAGCGCCAGTTCGTAGCCCCCGCCGGCGCAGGAACCGTTGACCGCGGCGAGGAACTTCAGTCCGTCGTACCGGCTGGAATCCTCCATGCCGTTGCGGGTTTCGTTGGTGAACTTGCAGAAATTCACCTTCCAGGCGTGGCTGGACAGGCCCAGCATGAAAATGTTCGCGCCGGAACAGAACACCTTGTCCTTCGCGCTGGTCACGATGACCGTCCGCACCGCAGGATGCTCGAAGCGGATGCGGTTCAACGCATCGTGGAGTTCGATGTCCACGCCCAGGTCATAGCTGTTGAGCTTGAGCTTGTAGCCGGGGCGCAGGCCGCCGTCCTCGGCGAAGTCGGCACGCAGGGTCGCCAGCTGGCCGTCGATCGCCAGCTTCCAGTGCTTGTACCGGGACGGATGGGTCTGGTACTCGACCCGGGGCGACTGCGTCTCGCTCACGGCGCTCTCCCTTCGCAGGCAATGAAATGCAGCCCAGGCGGCCGCTGTTCATGCAGTATAGTACATGTCCCGGGAGGACTCAACCGCCGCAGGCCGGGCAACGCCCAAGCCCCGCCCGCGCCCGCCCGCCCCGGCTTCCCGGC
>JAKBBQ010000088.1 GCA_021808405.1 Pseudomonadota bacterium
GACCGCTACGACGGCCACCACGAACCCGGCGCGGAGAGCGGCTACCCCGACTTCCTGCGGCGCCACGGCTACGTCAGCGACGACCCGTGGACGGACTTCGTGATCCGCGTCGAGGACGAGCGGGGCCAGACCCATTCGGGCTGGAAGATGCGCAACGTGCACCTGCCGTCGCGGGTTGCCGAGGCGCATTCCGAAACCGCCTACATGACCGACCAGGCGATCCGCTACATCCGGCGCCAGCGCGACAAGCCCTGGGCGCTGCACCTGTCCTACGTCAAGCCCCACTGGCCCTACGTGGCGCCGCGCCCCTATCACGCCATGTACAGCCGCGACCAGTGCCTGCCGCTGGTGCGCAGCCGGCGCGAACTGGACAACCCGCACCCGGTGCTGCAGGCCTACTACTCCCACGAGGAGTGCATGAACTTTCGCCGCGAGGAGGTCAGCGAGCGCGTGCGCCCGGTCTACCAGGGGCTGATCCGCCAGGTCGACGACCACCTGGGCCGGCTGTGGGAAACGCTGGACAGGCTCGACTGCTGGAAGGACACGCTGATCGTGTTCACCGCCGACCACGGCGACTATCTCGGGGACCACTGGCTGGGCGAAAAGGAGATGTTCTACGACACCGTGCAGCGGGTGCCGATGATCGTCTACGATCCGACCGCCTCCGCCGACGCCACCCGCGGCAGCGTCGACGGGCGCTTCGTCTCCGGAGTCGACGTGGTGCCCACCGCGCTCGAGGCGCTCGGGCTGCCGCTGTGCGAGGAGCGCATCGAGGGTCGCTCGCTGCTGCCGCTGCTGCGCGGCGGCGACGCCCAGGGCTGGCGCGACTTCGTCGTCTCCGAACTCGACTACAGCTACCGCAAGGCCAGGCTGGTGCTGGGCCGCGAAGCCGACGAGTGCCGCGGCTGGATGGTGCGCGAGCAGCGCTGGAAGTACGTGCACTGGCAGGGCTACCGCCCGCAGTTGTTCGACCTGCAGGACGATCCGCAGGAACTCGTCGACCTCGGCGCCGACCCCGCCTACCGCTCGCAGTGCGAGCGCCTGCACGCGCGGCTGGTCGAGTGGCAGGCCGGGCTGAAGAACCGCGTGACCGTCGATCCCGAATCGGTCGAGCGGGACACCAATGCCCACAAGGAGTGGGGGGTGTTCCTGGGGGAGTGGTAGCGCGGGCGAAGCGCGTCGGCAGGTCGGCCGACGCGATGGGTCGCCCGCGCCGAAACGGCCGCGGCGCTACCCCTTGGATACCTGGCGTCCCAGCCTTTGCTCGATGGTGGCGATCTTCGAGCGCATGCGCCCGGCCGGGCCCGCGCGGTAGTCCATCTTCAGGTTCAGGGAGATGCGCGGACAGTCCTTCTCCAGTTCGCGGAAGCAGGCGCCGACCACTCCCATCACCTGCTCCCATTCGCCTTCCAGGATGGTGCCCATCGGGGTCAGCATGTAGGGCACCCCGCTGCGGTCGATGACGTCGATGATGCGGGCGACGTAGGGGCTGAGGCTTTCGCCCTTGCCCCCCGGCGACATTGCGAACTCCAGCAAGACCATGTCGTGTTCTCCAGGTTGTGAATGCAACTCAGGTCCGCGGGGCGGGCCCCGCGGTGTCGAAACCCCGCAGCAGGCCGGCGACGACCCGCCGCTCGAAGTCGCGCGGCGGCGCCGCCGCGGCATGCGCCTCGCACCAGGCCTGCGCCAGGCTGACGACGGCCTCGGGCCGGTAGCGCCGCGGACCGCCGGCGTCGCGCTCGAAGTCGTTGAGCACCCGGCACAGCGCGTCGGCCTGCGCGTGCACCACCAGCACGGCATGCGCCAGCACGACCAGGTGGCCGTCGATGCGCCTCCAGGCCTGCGCGGTGCCGATGCATTTTCGCCCATGCGCGGCCAGGTTGAAGCGGCCGTCGCAAAACGATCCCGACACCTCGCGCGTCGCCAGCTCGATTCCCAGGCCCGCCAGCCCGCGGGTCAGCGCGGCCGCCAACGCGCCGTAGATGGCCGTGGCGTCGGGGCGCGACGTCGCCGGCACGCGCCAGGCCAGGCTGAGGTTGAGCAGGCCGGGCCCCTGGGGCACCAGCCCGCCGCCGGATGCGCGCAGTCGCACCGCCGGGCCGCTGGCCGCTCGCGCCTGGCAGGCCTGCTGCCAGCCGGGCAACTGCAGGTAGCTGCGCGGCGCCACCAGCGCCGGCAGGCCGCTCCACACGTGGCCGGTGCAGCGCCCGGAGCTCGCCACCTCGGCCATCCAGCGCGCTTCGCAGTCGGCGCCGTCGGCCAGCGCAAGCGGGTGGATGCGCAGTCGACTGAGCGGCGGGATCGGCACCGGCGGGGCTCGGCGGGCCTTCAGCGCTGCACGTGGGCTCGCAGCAGGGCGTTGAACTCGGCCGGCTTTTCCAGCATGGTCATGTGGCCGGCACCCTCGAGCACCTCGACGCTGGCCGAGTCCGGCGCGGCGCGGGCATGGCGCGCCGGGATGATGCGGTCCTCGGCTCCCCAGACCACCAGCGTCGGCGGCGCGTCGCGCAGCGCGAGCCCCGGCAGGAAGGCCTGGCGGCCATCCGGGAACAGGGTCTCGCCCAGGCCGTCCAGCAGTTCGGCGACCCCGTCCAGGCGCTTGTACCGGAGCACCTCGTCGACCAGGCGGCCGGACACCAGGCCGGGGTCGGCGAACAGCATTTCCAGCACGCCCTTGAGTTCGCGCCGAGACTGCGCCTGCGCGAAGCCGCGGGTGTAGTCGGTGTTGATGTCCTCGCCGAGCCCGGCGGAGTTCACCAGCACCAGGCTTTGCACCACCTGGCGGCGATCCAGCGCCAGTTGCGCGGCGATCGCCCCGCCCATCGAATGGCCGACCAGGTGCGCGCGCGCCACGCCGATGGCCTGCAGGAAATCGCCGACCAGGCCGGCGAGCTGCGGCAGGCCGCCCGCGGGCAGCGCGATCTGCGACTGACCGTGGCCGGGCAGGTCGAGCACCACCACCGGCGAGTGCTCGGCCGCGGCATCGACGTTGAACTGCCAGTTGCCGAGGTCGCCGCCGAATCCGTGCAGGAACACCACCGGGGTCCTGCCGGAGTCGAAGTCGCCGCGCCGGGCGTGGCGTATGCGCAGGCCCCGCACCTCGACGTCCTCGAAGGCCGGCTTGCCGG
The DNA here is from genome assembly GCA_021808405.1 of Pseudomonadota bacterium. Lineage (GTDB taxonomy): Bacteria > Pseudomonadota > Gammaproteobacteria > Burkholderiales > Burkholderiaceae_C > Thiomonas_A. The sequence goes on from JAKBBQ010000088.1 coordinate 3,129, forward strand.
CGCCGGCCGCGTCGTCGGCCTGCGGCACGGTGTAGGAGTCGACGAAGGCGTCGACCTGCGCGTCGCTGACCTCGGGCGGCGCCAGCACGGCCAGCAGCGCCTTCACCGGCAGGGTCGAGCCCTCGCGTGCGACGATGCGCCGCAGCAGCCCGCCGTCCGGCGCCTCGTAGGTGTTGGACAGCTTGTCGGTCTCGATGTCGAGCAGCGGCTGGCCGGGTGCGATGGTGTCGCCTTCGCGGACCAGCCAGGACACGACCTGGCCTTCGCGCATCTCCAGCCCCCATTTGGGCATGACGACGGGTGTGATCGCTTGACTCATGGCGGGCTTCCTCAGGCGGCGTGGGCGAGGGTGCGCCGGACCGCGTCGGCGATGCGCTCGGCACTCGGCATGTACAGCTCCTCCAGGCTGGGCGAGAAGGGCACCGGGGTGTGCGGGGGAGCCACCATCTCGATCGGTCCCTTGAGGGCGCCGAACAGCGCCTGCGCCACCTGCGCCGACACGTCGGTGGCGATGTTGCAGCGCGGGCTGGCCTCATCGACGCACACCAGGTGGCCGGTGCGCTCGACGCTCTCCAGCACCGTGTCCATGTCCAGCGGAGACAGGCTGCGCAGGTCGATGACCTCGGTCTGCACACCGTCCTTGGCCAGCGCCTCGGCGGCCTGCAGCGCGCGGTGCACCATCATGCCGTAGCTGACCACCGTGGCGTGCTGGCCCTCGCGCACCACGCTGGCCTCGCCCAGCGGGATGGCATAGGAGCCCTCGGGTACCTCGCCCTCCACCCCGTACAGGTTCTTGTGCTCGCAGAAGATCACCGGATCGTTGTCGCGGATGCTCTGGATCAGCAGGCCCTTGGTGTCGTAGGGCGTGCTCGGGCACACCACCTTGAGCCCCGGGATATGGGTGAACAGCGGGGTGAGCATCTGCGAATGCTGCGCGGCGGCGCGGAAGCCGGCGCCGACCATCGTGCGAATCACCACGGGCGTTTGCGCCTTGCCGCCGAACATGTAGCGGAATTTCGCTGCCTGGTTCAGGATCTGGTCGAGGCAGACTCCGATGAAGTCCACGAACATGAGTTCGGCGATCGGTCGCAGCCCGCAGGTCGCGGCGCCGATCGCGGCGCCGACGTAGGCGCTCTCCGAAAGCGGGGTGTCCAGCAGGCGGTCGCCGTGGCGGGCGTACAGGCCCTTGGTCACGCCGAGCACGCCGCCCCAGGCGTCCATCTCGCCCTCGCTGCCGCTGCCGCCGACGATGTCCTCGCCCATCATGATCACCGAGGGGTCGCGGCTCATCTCCTGGTCGATCGCCTCGTTGATGGCCATTTTCATGCTGAGTGTCCTGCTCATTTGCTGCGCTCCTGTATTCGCTGTCGAGAGGGTGCAAGCCCTCGGGCTTCAGTACTTGACGTAGACGTCGGTGGTCAGGTCGGCGGCTCCGGGCTCGGGCGCCAGCTTGGCCTGCTCGACCGCCTGGTCGATCAGCGCCAGCACCTCGGCGTCGACGGCCCGCAGTTGGCCGTCGGCGAGCACGCCGGCCCCGGTCACCGCGTCGGCGAACTTCTTCAGGCAATCCTGGTTGGCGCGGATGTCGCTCAGTTCGCCCTTGGCGCGGTAGGTCTGCGCGTCGCCCTCGAAGTGGCCGAAGAAGCGCACCATCTTGCATTCCAGCAGCGAGGGCCCGGCGCCGTCGCGGGCGCGCGCGATGACCTCGCCGGCGGCTTCGTGGACGGCGAAGAAGTCGGTGCCGTCGACCGTCACCCCGGGCAGCCCGAAGCCGGCGGCGCGGTCGACGTAGCTGTCCACCGCGACCCCGTACTCGCGGCTGGTGGACTCGGCGTAGCCGTTGTTCTCGACCACGAACACCACCGGCAGGTTCCACACCGCGGCCAGGTTCAGGCTCTCCAGGAACATGCCCTGGTTGGAGGCGCCGTCGCCGACGAAGCTGATGGCCACGTCGCTGGCGCCGCCGCGCGCCTTCTGGCGGTACTTGGCGGCCAGACCGGCGCCGCAGGCCAGCGGCGCGCCGGCGCCGAGGATGCCATTGGCTCCCATCATGCCCTTGGTCAGGTCAGCGATGTGCATCGAGCCGCCCTTGCCCTCGCAGGCGCCGCCCTTCCTGCCGTAGATCTCCTTCATCATCGCGACCACGTCGACGCCTTTGGCGATGCAGTGGCCATGCCCGCGGTGGGTCGATGCGATGCGGTCACCGTCGTGCAGGTGGCTCATGATGCCGACCCCGGCGGCTTCCTCGCCCGCGTAGAGGTGGACGAAGCCGGGGATGTCGCCGCGCGAGAAGTCCACGTGCAGGCGCTCCTCGAATTCGCGGATGGTGCGCATCTGCCGGTATTTGTCGAGCAGCTCGCTCGCGCTCAGCGCAAAGGGATTGGTGGCCATCTCAGGGTCTCCTCGTCGGTGGGTGCAACATGGACGCTTGCGTCGCGCCGCCCGCGGGCGGCGAACGCATCAGGCCGAGCGCCGCGGCGTGCTGCATGCAGCGCGCCACGTCGACGGTGTGGAAACGGTGCTCGCGCAGCGTCAGGCTGACGCGATCGGCTTCGCCGAAGGCCAGTTCGCGCTCGCCGTCGAGCGCGAGGGTGCCGCCCGCGGGAGCGAGCTCGACGCTGCGGTCGGCCTGCAGCGGGTGCCAGTCGGCGATGGCCAGCGGCACCACCATGCCCGGGGCGATGGGCGCGGCCAGCACGGTGCGTGCCGGGTTCGCGCCCTCGCTCAGGTGGACCGCAAGTCCGCCCGGCGCCCGGCGCGACACCGGCTGCAGCAGGCCGCCGATCGCCGAAAAGCCGATGCACTGCGGCTCGGCGAAGGCGAGGAAGGCGCTGCGGATGGAGTCGGCCTTCCACAGCGCTCGCGCGCCCACGTAGCGCTGGCTGGACACCACCGCGTCGACGATCGCGATGTCGTGCTCGACGCTGCCGTCGGCGCGCTCGATGCGCACTTCGATCAGCTTGTTGGCCTGCAGCGCCTGGGCGCGCTGCAGCCGGCCGCTGGCGTACAAGCCCAGCGCCATGCCGGCCACCGAGGGCTCGCGCATCTCGGGAAAGGCATTGTTGGTCCCGGTGGAGATGGCCACCAGCGGGATGTGCGTCGCGTCCAGGCGCAGCAACTCGCGTACCACCGCGCGGTGCGTTCCGTCGCCGCCGAGCACCACGATGGCCGCCACCTGCCGGCCGGCCAGCTCGCGCGTCGCGCGGTAAGTGTCGTGCACGCTGGATTCGGGGTCGAAGTCCAGGAATTGCAGCTGGGGATAGACGCTGCCGCGGCCCTGCGCCGCCGCCCCGCTGTTGCGCTGCAGCGCGCGCAGCAGCAAGGCGCGTTGCCCGGCCTTGTCGGGCATCATGCGCGCCTGGCCGACGCCGCAGGCCGCGGCGCTGGCCAGCAGTCGCAACAGGATGTTGACCCGGTCGGAGGTCTGCAGGTTGCTGGCGTTGGCCACCACCCGGCGGATGTCGCGCGCCGAAACGGGGTTGGCGATGACGCCGATGGTCGTGCGGGGGTCGGGGGAGGGCGGGTTGGACATGGAGGCGATCGGGTGCGTGGGCCGGCGCGGTGCCCCGTCGGTTTGCAAGGGGCGTGCCTGCCCGCAGGCGGCGCGCCATCCCAGGGGGAAGGGCCTGTCGCAGGCCGGGGTAAACCCCAGGGGGCGAGCACTGTCACCGCGCGACACCTGTCACGCCCGTACTGTCACACCGGCTGCCGCCGGCGGCAGCGCGCGGCTCGGCGAAACCACGCTGGGCGGCCGGTGGCGGAACTGCTAGATTCCCATGATCATTGAGTGGGTTTTGTGCGGCCCGCAAGCCCGGGGCGAAATCCCATCGGAGAGCCCGCCATGCTTGTTTCCCAGCAGCAGCAGCACATCCGCGATGTCATGCGCCTGGCCGCGGGCGATGCGGGCATGGCTTGCGCGACCGAGGGGGCGCATCGCCCCGATGGCGTCATCCTCGACTCCTGGGTGCGCTGCCTGAACCAGTACAAGCTCGACCCGACGCGCGCCCACGAAGCGGTCATCCTGCCTTCGGAGCGGGTGCGCGAACACCGCGATCGCCTGGAGGAATTCCTGCGCATCGCCCGCCACGGGCTGGAATCGCTGTACACCCAGATCGCCGGGATGGGGTATTGCGTGCTGCTGACCGACGCGCGGGGCGTGACCGTGGACTTCATCGGGGACATCCAGCTCGACCCCAGCCTGCGGCGCGCCGGACTGTACCTGGGCAGCGACTGGAACGAGGAGCATGCGGGAACCTGCGGCGTGGGCACCGCGATCACCACCGGCCGCGCGCTGACGGTGCACCAGGCCGATCATTTCGACGCCGCGCACATCCCGCTGACCTGCACCGCGGTGCCGCTGCACGATCCGCTGGGGCGGCTGGTCGGGGTGCTCGACATCTCGGCGCTGACTTCGCCGCGTACCAAGTCGAGCCAGCATTGGGCCCTGCAGTTCCTGCAACTCAACGCGCGGCAGGTCGAGAACGCGAACTTCCTGCGTTGGTTCCGCGAGGATTGGGTGGTCAAGGTCCATCCTTCTCCCGAGTTCGTCGAGATCAACCCCGAGTGCCTGCTGGCGCTGGACGCCGCAGGACGCATCATCGGGCACAACCGGACGGCGCAGAGGCTGCTCGAGCAGGTCGCCGGAACGACCGTGCTGGGGCTTCCATTCGAGCGATTCTTCGGCGTTCGATTCGACGATCTCGGCAATTTCCAGCGTTCGGCGGACGGAAGGCGGAGCGCCGTTGCGCTGCAGCCCGACGGGCGCACCATGTATCTGCAGGCTGCCCCGCCTCCGGTGGCCCCGCCGCGCAGCGTGGCGGGGGCGACGCAGCCCGCGCGGCCGCTGCAGCCGGCGCTGGCCAGGCTGAGCGGCGGCGACCCTCAACTCGACCGCCAGATCCAGCGCGCTTCGCGCCTGGCCGACGCCCCGGTCAACCTGCTGCTCGGCGGCGAGACCGGTTCGGGCAAGGAGTACTTCGCCAGGGCGCTGCACGAGGCCAGCGGGCGGGCTGCCAAGCCCTTCGTCGCGGTCAATTGCGCGGCGATCCCCGAGGCCTTGATCGAAAGCGAACTGTTCGGCCACCTGCCGGGCAGTTTTTCCGGGGCGATGGCGCGGGGCAAGCGCGGGCTGGTGCTCGAGGCCGACGGCGGAACGCTGTTCCTCGATGAGATCGGCGACATGCCGCTGGGCCTGCAGCCCCGGCTTCTGCGCGTGCTGGCCGAGCGCGAGGTGCTGCCGGTGGGAGCGGCGCGGCCGCTGGTGGTGGACGTGCGGGTCATCGCGGCCAGCCATGTCGACCTGCGGGCGCTGACCGGTCGAGGAGGTTTCCGGGAAGACCTGTACTACCGCCTCGCGGGGGCCGAACTGGCGCTGCCGCCGCTGCGCGAGCGCGCCGACCTGGGCTGGCTGATCGACCGCATGCTCGGCGAGCATCATGCGGGAATCCGCATCTCGCCGCAGGCCCGGTCGCGGCTGCTGGGCTGGCATTGGCCCGGCAACCTGCGCGAACTGCGCAACGCGCTGGCCTACGCCTGCGCGTTGTGCGAGCACGGCGTGGTCGAGTTGCAGCACTTGCCCGATTCCATCGCGGCTTCGCCCTGGCGCGTGGCGTCGCCCGGCGGCCAGCCGCCGTTGCCGGCCGATGCGCGCCGGCTGCTGCAGGAACTGCGCGCGGCCGGTGGCAATATCAGCCGGGTGGCGCAGGCGCTGGGGCTGTCGCGCATGACGGTGTACCGGCGCATGCGTCGCTGGGGAATCGAGCCCGCGCAGTGGCATTCCTGATGTCTGCGCCGACCGCGGCGTGGACGCGCCGCGCGCCGACGAGGGCGCGCAGGCCGCAGATGACCGTACTGTCACCCGGCGGTCATCGCGCGGTCAGGTGCCCGGAACTACAGTCGGATCAGCTGGGTGGCCGCTGGCCGCCGCGGGAGATGGGCGATGATGGGGTTCGGTGGGCCTGGGGGCTGGGGCATGGGAGGCGGCTGGCTGTTCATGCTGTTGCTGCTGGCCGTGGTCGTCGCGCTGGCGGCCGGGGTGCTGAGGCAGTTCGGCGATGACCGCCGCGAGCGCCGCATGCTCGGGCGCAGCGCGCGCGACATCCTCGACGAGCGCTACGCGCGAGGCGAGATCGACGCCGACGAGTACAGGCGGCGACGCGCCGACCTGGAGGGCTGAGGCCGGCGCCGGCGGCGCCCGGTCAACGCGGCGGCGGGCGCGACAGATCGAGGATCAGGCCCGCCAGCCTGTGCGCCTGCGCCGGGCTGGCGAGTCCGCCCGGCATCGGCCCGGCGCCGCGCACGATCGCCTGTTCGACCATCCGAACCGCGTCGGGCCGGCCGGCGTAGCCCGCCGCGACCTGGGCGAACGACGGGGCCGCGCCGCCGTCGGCGATGGCATGGCACTGCATGCAGGCGAGGCGGCGGCTGCGCACGTAGTCCCGCAGGGCGTCCGCCGCCCGCGGGTCCACCTGCGCCGGCCGCGCCTGCCGCGGCCCCGCGCGGTAGCCTTCCATCATGCCGGGGCCCCAGCCGCCCCCCATCATGCCGGGGCCGGCCATCTGGGCCGTGGCGCCCGGTGCACTTCCCAGCAGCCACGCCGCGGCCAGGCTCGTGAGCAGGCTGCGTGTCGAGATCACTTTCGAGATCGCTTTCATGATGCAGGATCCTCCTGCGAGCCAATCTAGCCATCGGTGCATTGCGGGGCGATGACCCGTGGATGACATTTCGGTCATCGGCGGGGGCCGCGCTGACCAGCGCGACATCCATTCCGGAGCAGAGGTTTTTGTCCGGTATCACATAAAGTCCGCCGCGCAACGTTTTGATCTTGCCGCAAATTTTTCCATTTGCTACGCTGTGCTTCCAGACCCTTGCGAGCCATCATGCGCCTCCTTCGCCTTCGCCCGCCGCCCGCCATGGCGGAGTCCCTGGTCTGGTACCTGCTGAGTCTGGCGTTGTGCTGGGGCCTCGTGCTGCAGGCGGCCCCGCCGGCGCGTTCCCAGACGCTGGAGCAACCGGCGCGCCCCGCGCCGCAAGGCAGCGCGGCGCGCAAGCCGCTGCCGCGGCGCAGCGCACACGCGCGGCGGGTGGCGCATCGCGAATCGCGCAAGCCCGTTCGCAGGCCGACCACGCGGCGGGTGGTGCGCCACCGCATCGAACATCGAGTGGTGCATCGGCGGCCCGAGCGTCGCGTGGTGGCGCGGCGCGCGCACGAGGCGCCCGCCCACCGCCCGCCGGTGCACCGCGCGCTGCCGCGCCACGCGGTCGCCCACCATGTGGTGCCGGGTCATCCGGCGCTGCGCCACGCGGTGCTGCGCCGGCCGTTGTCGGGAGGCGCCGGCGCGCCATGGCACGCCGACCCGATTTCCCTGGCCTCGGGTTCGGCGCTGGTCATCGATGCCCGCACCCACCAGGTGCTGCTGAGCAAGGACGCGGGGGACGTGCGGCCGATCGCCTCGCTGACCAAGCTGATGACCGCGGCGGTGGTGCTGGACGCCCATCTGCCGATGCAGCAGCGGATCGCCATCACCGATGCCGACATCGACACCCTGAAGTGGAGCAGTTCGCGGCTGCGTCCCGGCATGGTGTTCAGCCGCGAGGAGTTGCTCAAGCTGGCTCTGATGTCCTCGGAGAACCGCGCCGCGCACGCGCTGGCCCGCAGCTATCCCGGCGGCGTGGCGGCCTTCGTGCAGGCGATGAATCGCAAGGCCGCGGCGCTGGGAATGGGCCATACCCACTACGTGGACCCCACCGGACTGTCACCGCAGAACGAGTCGACCGCGGAGGATCTGTCCAGGCTGGCCATCGCGGCCTACGCCTACCCGCTGATCCGCGAGTTCTCGACCCATCCGAAGAGCACGGTGGTCGCGGGGCGCGAGCAACTGCTGTACCGCAACACCGACCACCTGATCTTCAACCGCGGCTGGGACATCCTGCTGCAGAAGACCGGATTCATCAACGAGGCCGGCCACTGCCTGGTGCTCGACACCGTGGTGCAGGGGCGCCATGTGATCGTCGTGCTGCTCGACGCCTGGGGCCGTTACGCCCACTTCGCCGATGCCGAGCATATCCGCGACTGGATGCTCACCTCCGGGCGCACCCTGCTGACCCGGGTCGATCCCATCCCCGCCGGCGACGCCGCGCCGCGCGCGGTGGAGGAGTGAGGGCGAGCGCGCCGCTGCGCGGCGCCCGCTCCGGCGCGGGCGCGTACCCGGCGCCGGGCACTCAGGCGCGGCGCGCAAGCACGGGCGTCGCGGGCTTCGGACGGTGGCCGAGCGCGGCCGAGATGCGCGCTGCGGTTTCCACCACCTTGGCCAGCCAGTCTTCCTGCAGCCGGTCGGCCGGCGCCGACAGCGACAGCCCGGCGACCAGCCGACCCGAGTCGTCGAAGATGCCCGCGGCCATGCAGCGCACGCCGAGTTCGAGCTCCTCGTTGTCCCGCGCGTAGCCCAGTTGGCGCACGCGGGCCAGCTCGGCCTCCAGGCGCGGCAGTTCGGTGATGCTGTTGCGGGTGTGCCCGGCCAGCCCGGTGCGCAGCGCATAGGCCTTGACCTTCTGCGAGTCTTCTCCGGCCAGGAACAGCTTGCCCACCGAGGTCAGGTGCAGCGGCGCGTGGCCGCCCACCGAGCGCACGACCTGCATTCCCGAGCGCTCGCTGAACGAGCGTTCGATGTAGATGATCTCGTCGCCCTGGCGCAGGCTCAGGTTCACCGGCTGGTGGGTCAGGCGGTGCAATTCGCGCATCGGGCCCAGCGCGACACCGCGCACGTTCAGCCGCGCCTTGACCAGGTTGCCGAGTTCCAGCAGCCGCATGCCGAGCTGGTAGACCCCGGGGTCGCAGCGGTCCACCAGGTGTCCGGTGGCCAGGTCGTTGAGGATGCGGTGGGCTGTCGACGGGTGCAGCCCGCAGCGCTGGGCGATGGCTTTCAGCGCGACCGGTTCGGCCTGCTCGGCGAGCGCGTCGAGGATCGCGAACATGCGCTCGATCACCTGGATGGTCGGCTGTTCGCGGTGGCCCGCGGTGGAAGGATGGCTTTTGCTCACGCCTTCATTTTAGATTCCGAAATGACCATTTGTCATGTGGAATCTGGCCTGCGCGGCCGATCATCCGCGGTCGGCAGCCCGTCCCGGCGGGTGCGCGTCGTGCTCGTCCGGGGGCAGCGTCGGCGCGCCCTCGGGCGTGCGGTCGACCCAATGCCCGTCGGGCGCGAGCACCTGGTACGGCCGGAAGCGCGTCTTGTAGGCCATCTTGGGGCTGCGCTCGATCCAGTACCCCAGGTAGGTGTGCGGCTGGCCGAGCGCGCGGGTCTGCATGATCTGCCACAGCACGCTGTAGGTGCCCAGGCTGGCCCCCGGCTCGTCGGGATCGTAGAAAGTGTAGACCGCCGACAGGCCGTCGCCCAGCAGGTCGATCACCGAGACGATCTTGAGCTCGCCGGACTTGTCGGGGTCGCGGAATTCGACCAGCCGGGTGTCGACCCGGCTTTGCAGCAGGAACTGGGTGTACTGGTCGATGGAGT
>JAKBBQ010000089.1 GCA_021808405.1 Pseudomonadota bacterium
CGAAGCCGAAGGTCTCGCCGATCCGGCGCAACCGGAGCGCCGCGCGCTGATGAAACTGGGGGCGGCAGCGGGCATCGCGGCGCCCATGGTCAGCCCCTGGCTGATGCAGGCGGCGCAGGCGGCGGCGGCCCCGGCACGCGGCGGCACGCTGAACATCGTGCATGGCTCGATCAATATCCTGAACCCGGCGATCCAGTCGGGCATCGCGACCATGATCCCCGGCGCGCAGCTGTTCGCCGGCCTCGTCGAATACGACGCGAACTGGAAGCCCCACCCGTACCTGGCGACCCACTGGGAACAGGCCGCCGACGGCCTGAGCCATACCTTCCACCTGCGCCAGGGTGCGCTGTTCCACGACGGGCACGAGATCACTTCCGAGGACGTCGCGTTCTCCCTGCATATCGTCAAGAACTACCACCCCTTCGGCCCGGCGATGTTCGGGTCGGTGGATCGGGTGGATACCCCGGACAAGTACACGGCGATCATCCGGCTGAAGCAGCCTCTGCCTGCGCTGCTGGTGTCCACGTCGTCGGTGCTGCTGCCGATCATCCCCAAGCATGTCTACGGGGTCGGCGACATCCACACCAACCCGGCGAACAACCGCCCGGTCGGCTCGGGGCCGTTCAAGTTCCAGGCCTACAGCCCCGGCGAGTACCTGATCCTGGAGCGCTTCGACAAGTTCTTCCGTCCCGGGCGACCCTACCTGGATCGGCTGGTGTTCCACATCATGCACGACCCCAACACCTCGACGCTGGGCATGCAGCGGGGCAAGCTGGACTACATGCCCTACGCGCCGGTGACCATCAGCGACGTCGAGCGCCTGGCGAAGACCCCGCACCTGGCGGTGACCCATGGGGGTTATGCCGCGGTCGGTCCGCTGAACTGGCTGGCGTTCAACGTGCGCCACAAGCCGCTGAGCGACAAGCGGGTGCGCCAGGCGATCGCCTACGCCAGTTCGCGCAAGTTCATCGTCGACGACCTGTTCGAGGGCAAGGCGAAGATCGCCACCGGGCCGATCGCCCCGTCCAGCCCCTTCTACAGCCCCGACGTGCCGATGTACGCGCAGAACCTGGCGAAGGCCAACGCGCTGCTCGACCAGGCCGGCTACCCGAAGAAGGCCGACGGCACGCGCTTCACGCTGACCCTGGACGTCTATCCCAGCATGGGCCAGGTCGGCCTGGCGCCGGCGCAGTACTTCAAGGCCCAGTTGCCGAAGGTGGGCATCGCGGTGAACATCCGCGAAGCGCCTGACTTCCCGACCTGGGCCCACCGCATGGCCAACTGGGACTTCGAGCTGAGCATGGACGAGGTGTACAACTACCCCGATCCGACCATCGGCGTGCAGCGAACCTACATGTCGACCAACATCAAGCACGTGGTGTGGTCGAACACCCAGGGCTACAGCAACCCGCACGTCGACGCGCTGTTCGAGCAGGCCGCCCACGAGGGGAACTTCGACAAGCGCAAGGCCTTGTACTCCGAGCTGCAGAAGATCCTGGCCGACGACCTCCCGGTCTACTGGATCAACGTCATCCCCTACTCGACCGTCTACAACCAGAAGGTGCAGAACGTGCCGTTGACCATCTGGGGGGCGATGGGGCCGATGGACCAGGTGTGGCTGCGCGCCTGAGCCGGCGAGCCGCGGGCGCGGGAAGCAGGGCATGCTGTCGCTGATCCGGCGCCGCCTGCTGTACGGGCTGCTGCTGGTGCTGGCGGTGGTGGTGCTGGACTTCTTCCTGCTGCACCTCGCGCCGGGCTCGATCGTCGACACCATCGCGGGGGCCAGCGGCGGCGCCAGCCCGGCGCTGATCGCCGAGCTCAAGCGCGAGTACGGGCTGAACCGGCCGCTGTACATGCAACTGGCCAGCTACATCGGGCAGGTGGCGCGCGGCAACCTCGGCGAGTCCTACTTCTACAACCAGTCGGTGCTGTCGCTGATCGGCAGGCGCCTGCCGGCGACGCTGCTGCTGGTGGTGTCGGCGCAAGGGTGGTCGATGCTGCTGGGCACCCTGATGGGGGTGATCGCGGCGACCCGCCCACGCGGCCTGCGCAGCACCGTGGTCGGCGTGGTGTCGATGATCGGCTACGCCACCCCGGCTTTCTGGCTGGGCATCATGCTGCTCATCTTGTTCGCCTACGTGCTGCCGATCTTCCCCACCTCGGGCATGATGTCGATCGACTCCATCGGAGCGCCCTGGCTGGTGCAGGCGCGCGACATCGCGATGCACCTGGTGCTGCCCTCGTTTACCCTGGGGTTCATCTACCTGGCCCAGTACTCGCGGCTGGCGCGCTCCAGCATGATCGACTCGCTGCAACAGGACTACATCCGCACCGCGCGCTCCAAGGGAGTGTCGGAGACCAAGGTGGTGTTCAAGCACGCGCTGCGCAATGCCTTGCTGCCGGTGGTCACCGTAGGTGGGCTGCAGTTCAGCCAGGTCATCGCCGGCGCTGTGCTGGTGGAGACGGTCTTCAACTGGCCGGGCATGGGGCAGCTGGCCTACGCCGCGGTGCTGCGGCGCGACTACAGCCTGGTGCTGGGCATCCTGCTCATCGCCGCCGTCGTCGTCGTCGTGTTGAACCTGCTGACCGACCTGGCCTATTACTGGCTGGATCCGCGCATCCGCTGACGGCCACCCACCGCGGGCATTCGATGAACGCCAAGCCAGGCACGGGCAGGCAGCGCAGCCGGTTCCTCCGCGCGATCGGGGGCGCGGGGACGCTGGCGACCGTGGGGGCGGCGATCTGGATCGCGCTGCTGCTGGTGGCGCTGGTCGGGCCGCATGTGTACCGGGTCAATCCCTTCGCCATCGTCTACAAGCCGCGCACGCCTCCTTTCGTGACCATGGCGGTGCCGCTGGGCACGGATTACCTGGGGCGCGACATCCTGGCCGGGCTGGTGCATGGAGCGCTGGTCACGCTGGAGGTGGGAGTGGGCGCGGCGCTGTTCACGGTGCTGATCGGGGTCGCAGTCGGCGCCTTCGCGGGCTTCTACGGCGGGCGGCTGGAAACCCTGCTGATGCGCATCACCGAATTCTTCCAGGTGCTGCCCCCGCTGCTGCTGGCGATGGTGCTCATCCTCGTGCTCTCGCCCACGACCCTGACGGTGATCGCGGCCATCGGCGCGACCAGCTGGCCGCCGATCGCTCGCGTCACGCGCGCCGAGATCCTGTCGATCAAGACGCGCGACTTCGTCACCGCCAGTCGCGCCGTCGGGGCCACCGACGCGCACCTGATCTGGCGGGTCATCCTGCCCAACGTGTTTCCGTCGATCATCGTGCTCAGCACGCTGCTGGTCGGCACGGCGGTGCTGTTCCAGGCGGCGTTGAGCTTCCTCGGGCTGACCGACCAGAACGTGATGAGCTGGGGGCTGATGATCGGGCAGTCGCGCGACTACATCTTCTCGACCTGGTGGGCCGTCACGCTGCCCGGCATCATGATCATCCTCGCGGTGCTGGGAATCGGCTTCCTCGGCGAGGGCCTGAGCGACCACATCACCCAGCGGGGGCACCGGCCGTGAACGCATCGGCGGCCGCGCTGGACGTGCGCGAACTGGTCGTCGGCGTGCGGCGGGGCGACGTCTCGCTGCGGCTGGTGCGCGGCGCGAGCTTCGCGGTGGCGGCCGGGCGCACGCTGTGCCTGGTGGGGGAGAGCGGCAGCGGCAAGACCCTCACGGCTCTGGCCCTGATGCGGCTGCTGCCGCGCAGCCTGGAGGCCCAGGCGCAGCAGGTGCGGATGGACGGTCAGGCGGTTTCGCTGGCGGGCTGGAGCGGCCCGCCCGCCGGGCTGGCGATGATCTTCCAGGAGCCGATGACCGCGCTCAACCCGGCGTTCACGGTGGGCAGCCAGATCGGCGAGGCGTTGCGCATCCACCACCGCGGCATGGGCGCGCGCCAGGCGCGCGCCGAGGCGCTGCGCCTGCTCGAGGAGGTGGGAATCGCCGACGCCGCGCGACGGCTGCATGCGTACCCGCACCAGATGTCGGGGGGCATGCGCCAGCGGGTGGTCATCGCCATCGCGCTGGCCTGCGCGCCCCGGGTGCTGATCGCCGACGAGCCCACCACCGCGCTGGACGTCACGGTGCAGGCGCAGATCCTGCGCCTGTTCCGCCAGTTGCAGCACAAGCATCGCCTGGGCATGGTGCTGGTCACCCACGACATGGGGGTGGTCAGCGCGGTGGCCGACGACGTGGCGGTGATGTATGCGGGCCAGGTGGTCGAGCAGGGGCCGGCCGAGCAGGTGCTCGGCGCGCCGCTGCATCCCTACACCCGCGCACTGCTGGCCTGCACTCCGACCATGCCCTCCGGCGTCGAGCCCCCGCGGCCGCCGGACGCGCCGCTGGCGGAGATTCCGGGCGTGGTGCCGCTGCCCTCCGAGTGGGGTGCCGGTTGCACCTTCGCGCCGCGCTGCCCGCAGGTGCGCGCCGAGTGCGGCGCCCGGGCGCCGCGCTGGGTCGAGCGGGAAGCCGGGCGGGGCGTGGCCTGCTGGCTGCACGAGGAAAGGCCATGAGCCGGGAGCAACCGCTGCTGAAGGTGGAGGAGCTCTCGACGACCTTTCCCGGGGCGCGGCGCCGCGCCTTCGGGCCGCGCGAGGTGTTCCGCGCCGTGGACGGCGTCGACTTCGATCTCGGCCGGCGCAGCAGCCTGGCGCTGGTCGGCGAGAGCGGCAGCGGCAAGTCGACCACGGCGCTGTCGATCCTGCGGCTGGTCGAGCCCAGCGCCGGGCGCGTGTTGTTCGACGGCCAGGACATCCTCGCGCTGCGCCCGCGCGACATGCGCGCGATGCGCAGGCGCATGCAGATCATCTTCCAGGACCCGTACTCCTCGCTCAATCCCAAGTGGCGGGTCGAGGACATCATCCGCGAGCCGCTCGACGTGCAGGCAACGGGCACGCGCGCGCAGCGCGCGGCGCGCATCGGCGAACTGCTTGAGCTGGTCGGGCTGCGCCCCGAGGTGGCGCGCCGTTTCCCGGCGGAGTTCTCCGGCGGCCAGCGCCAGCGCATCGCCATCGCGCGCGCGCTGGCCACCTCGCCCGACCTGCTGGTGTGCGACGAGATCGTCTCGGCGCTCGACGTCGCGGTGCAGGCGAAGATCCTCAACCTGATGAAACAGATCCAGTCCGCGCTCGGCGTGTCCTACCTGTTCATCTCCCACGACCTGTCGGTGGTCTACCACATGTGCGAGGAGGTGGCGGTGCTGTACCTGGGCACCATCGTCGAGCGCGCGCCGCGCGCCAGCTTGTTCAGCCGCCCGCTGCATCCCTACACCCAGGGGCTGCTGGCGGCCGTTCCGCGCATCGGCCAGCGCATGGACGCAGCCGAGGCGGCGCTGGTCCCGCGGGGCGAGGCCACTCAGGCCGCGGCGCTGGGGTCCGGTTGCCGCTTCGCCGCGCGCTGCCCGCACGCCATCGAGCGCTGCGTCGGCGAGCGCCCGCTGTTGCGTCGGGTCGGCCAGGCGTGGGTGGCCTGCCACCGCGTGCTCGACACCGGCGAGCGCGCCTGGCAGCCCGAGGCGCCGGCGCAAGCGCCCGCCGCCGCGGCCGCGGACTGATCCGCAAAGCTTGCACTGAGGAGAGCCAATGACGTCGAAGACCAGGGTATTCAGGGCGCGCCGCATCATCACGATGAATCCGTCGCAGCCCTTCGCGCAATTCGTGGCCGTGCGCGACGGCCGCATCCTCGCGGTGGGCGGCGCGCGCGAGATGGAGGGCCTGGCGCAAGCCGAGGTCGACGAGCGCTTCGCCGATGCCGTGCTGCTGCCCGGCTTCGTCGAGGGCCATTGCCACCTGTTCGAGGGCACGGTGTGGCGCCATCCCTACGTCGGCTATTTCGACCGCCGCGCGCCCGACGGCCAACTGGTCACCGGGTTGCGCAGCATCGCCGCGGTGGTGCAGCGCCTGCAGCAGGCCGCCGGAGGGGAGGAGCAGGCCGGACAGCCGCTGCCCGCCTGGGGCTTCGACCCGATCTACATGGAAGGGCGGCGCATGACGGTGGAGGACCTGGACGCCGTGTCGACCCGGCGCCCGGTGGTCATCACCCACGCCTCCGGCCACATCATGAACGTCAACTCGCTGGCGCTGCGCCTGGCGGGCATCGACCGCGACACCGACATCGACGGCCTGGTGCGCGACGCCGCCGGCGAGCCCACCGGCGAACTGCTGGGCTTCCAGCTGATGGAGCGAATCCGCTACAAGGTGCTGCACGAGCAGGGCGGGCGCATGGTCGACCTCGACTCCATGCAACGCTTCGCTCTCCAGGCACGACGCGTAGGCGTGACCACCGCCACCGACCTGGTCAGCGACGCCTCGGACGCCACCGTGGAGGTCTACGAGCAAGCGACTTCCGCCGAGGACTATCCGCTGCGCGTCGTGCCGGCGATGGCGGTGCGCTTCTTCGGGCTGGACGACGGCGCCAGGCGCCTGCAGTGGCTGCGCGCGCGCAGCACCGACACGCTGCATTACGGGCTGGTCAAGCTGCATGTGGACGGATCGATCCAGGGCTTCACCGCGCGGCTGCGCTGGCCCGGCTACCACAATGGCGCGCCCAACGGCCTGTGGTACACCGCGCCGGCGGAACTGGAGGGCATCATCGGCACCTACCACCGCGCGGGTGCCGTGGTGCACATGCACACCAACGGCGACGAGGCCACCGAGGCGGCCGTGGAGGCGCTCGAGCGCGTGCTCACCGCGCATCCGCGTCCCGACCACCGCCACACGCTGCAGCATTGCCAGATGCCCGACCAGGCGCTGTTCCGCCGCATCCGCGCCCTCGGCCTGTGCTGCAACCTGTTCGCCAACCACGTCTACTACTGGGGCGACGCCCACTATGCGCAGACCATGGGGCCGTCGCGAGCGCAGCGCATGGATGCCTGCGGCACCGCGCTGCGCATGGGCATCCCGTTTTCCATCCACTCGGACGCGCCGATCACCCCGCTGGACCCGTTGTTCACCGCCTGGTGCGCGGTGATGCGGCAGACGGCCAGCGGCCGCATCCTCGGCGAGGACGAGCGCATCCCGGTCGCCGCGGCGCTGCAGGCCATCACGCTGGGAGCCGCCTATACCCTCAAGCTCGACCATCTGGTCGGAAGCATCGAGGTCGGCAAGTTCGCCGACTTCGCGGTGCTGGCGAGCGACCCCCTGGAGGGCGACCCGGCGGCCCTGAAGGACGTGGAGGTGCTCGCGACGGTCCGCTCGGGCAACGTCTACGCGAATTGATGGAACCCATACCCGTCAGCATCCTTGGGGGTTTCCTGGGCGCCGGCAAGACCACGGCGATCAACCACCTGCTGCGCGCAGCGCGGGCCGGCACGCTGGTGCTGGTCAACGATTTCGGCTCCATCGACGTCGACGGCGCGCTCATCCGCGAGCAGGGCGGGGACGTGCTGGCGCTGAGCAACGGCTGCGTGTGCTGCTCCATCGGGCCGAGCTTTTGCGCCACCCTCGGGCGCATGCTCGAGCGCCAGCCGCCGCCGACGAGCATCCTGGTGGAGGCCAGCGGAGTGTCCGACCCGTGGAAGATCGCCCAGCTGGTCCAGCTCGAGCCGGCAGCCCGGGTCGCCGCGGTGGTCGTGCTGGCCGATGCCCTGCACTTCGCCGAGCAGGCGGCCGACCGCTGGATCGCCGACACCCTGCAGCGCCAGCTCGCCCGCGCCGACTTCGTCGCGCTGACCAAGTGCGACAGCGCCGATGCGGCGACGCGGCAGTCGGCGAGGGCGGCGATCGAGGCCATGCGGCCGGGGGTCGGGGTGGTCGAAATCGCCCGCGGCGAACTGCCGCAGCAGTTGCTCGACGCCCGGCCCGGCGCGCGCGCGGTGGAGTTCGGCGGCGGCTGGCGCGTCGAGCACGGTTTCGCCAGCTGGACCTGGTCGCCGCCGGGCGCCCTCGACCGGCAGCGCCTGGAGCTCGCGCTGGCGCAGCTGCCCGCCAGCGTGCTGCGGGTCAAGGGCTTCGTGCGCCTGGGTGCGCAGGCGCGGCGGTACGTCGTGCAGCGCGTCGGGCGCCGCTGCGCCATCGAGGCCTGGTCGGGCCCGCCGGGTGACGACCAGCTGGTGTTCATCGGCACGCCGCAGATGCCCGAGGCCGGGCCGCTCGAGGGCAGCCTGGGCGCCTGCGTGCTCGACCCCTGAGCTCGCTGCCCGCCGGTTCAGGCCGGCGCGGCTCGCCGCTGCCCGTGCGGCGGCCGCGCGCCGAGACCGCCGCCGGCGTGCCCGGCGAGGAATCGCCGGCAGATGTCGATCAGCGCCTCGGCCTGGTCGACGTGGGGGGAATGGCCGCAGTGCGCAAGCTCGACGATCCTCGCCTGCGGCACGCGGCGGGCGATGCCCTGCACCTGCTCGAGGGTCGCGTATTCGTCGTCGAGCCCCTGGACGACCAGCAGGGGGCAGGCGATGGCGGCGATGTCCTGCTCGATCGTCCAGTCGCGGAAGGCCGGGTCCAGCCAGATGCGGTTCCAGCCCCAGAAGGCCGAGTCGACGTCGTCGTGGTAGCGGCCCAGCTTGCTGCGCAGGTCCGTGTGCTCGTAGGCCTGGCGGGCCCGCGCGATGCCGTCGACGCACTTGGGCTCGACCATGATGTGGGGCGCCAGCGCCATCACCCCCGCGACGGGGTGGCCACACGCGTGCAGCAGCGCGATGGTGCCGCCGTCGCTATGCCCGAAAAGCCAGGGCGCCTGGTCGACCCCGAGTTCGCGCAGCAAGGCCGGCAGCACCTCGTCGGCCTGGCGAAGCATGAAATCGGGCAGCCATTGCTCGTCGGCCGCGCGCGGGGTCGAACGGCCGTAGCCGGGGCGCGAGTACACCAGGCCGCGGGTCCCCAGCGCCGCGCACAGCCGGGCCGGGAAATCCTTCCACATCGCCAGCGAGCCCAGCCCCTCGTGCAGGAACACCAGCAGCGGGGCGTCGGCGCGTTCGGCGGCGATCCAGGCGTATTCGATGCGCACGCGGCGCCCGCGCCAGTCGATGTCGGCGAACGCCGACGCGCCGCTCATGGCTGCGCGCTGCGCGTTTCGCGCGCGCGCAGCCGAAAGCGCTGGATCTTGCCGGTGGCCGTCTTCGGCAGTTCGTCGATGAACGCGATGTGCCGCGGATATTTGTAGGGCGCCAGCTTGTCCTTCACGAAAGCCTGGAGTTCCTCCTCGGTGACGCGCGCGCCGTCCTTCAGGACCACGAAGGCCTTGGTCCTGGTCAGGCCGTTGCCGTCGGGCACCCCGATGACCGCCGCCTCCAGCACCGCCGGGTGCAGCGCCAGCGTGGCCTCCACCTCGAAGGGGCTGACGTACATGCCGCTGACCTTGAGCATGTCGTCGCTGCGGCCGCCGTAGGTGTAGGTGCCGTCGGCATTGCGCCGGTACTTGTCGCCGCTCTTGGTCCAGCCCCCCTGGAAGGTCTCGCGGCTCTTCTCGCGGTTGCCCCAGTACATCAGCGCCGACGACGGGCCCTGGATGTAGAGGTCGCCGAGTTCGCCGTCGGGCACCGACTGGCCATCCTCGCCGCGCAGTTCGATCTCGTAGCCCGGAACAGGCCAGCCGGTGCTGCCGTAGCGCACGCGATCGGGCCTGTTGGACAGGAAGATGTGCAGCATTTCGGTCGAGCCGATGCCGTCGACGATGTCGACACCGAAGTGGCGGGCGAAGCGCTCGCCGAGGTCGGCCGGCAGCGCCTCGCCGGCCGACGACACCAGGCGCAACGCCAGTTCCCCGCGTGGCGGCAACTTGGGGTGAGCGAGCATGCCGGCGAATCCCGTGGGGGCGCCGAAGAACACCGTGGGCTTGACGCCGGCGACGCCGCCGGTGAGCCGACGGAAGGCCGCCTCGGGGGTCGGGCGCTCGGCCATCAGCAGCGTGGTGGCGCCCACCGTCATCGGGAAGGTCAGCGCATTGCCCAGGCCGTAGGCGAAGAACAGCTTGGCGGCCGAAAAGCACACGTCGTCCTCGCGCAGTCCGAGCAGGCGCCTGCCATACAGTTCGGCCGTCCAGTAGGGGTTGGCGTGCGAATGCACGGCCCCCTTGGGTCGTCCGGTGGAGCCCGACGAGTACAGCCAGAAGCCCGGGTCGTCGGCGCGGGTGGCCGCCGGCCTGGGCAGCGGCGGGTGGGCAGCCAGGAAGTCGGCGAAGGCCAGTTCGCCGAAGCCGACGGGCGCCGCCGGGCGGGACACGATGACCTTCTGGACCTCGTGATCGGACTTGACCAGGGCTGCCCGGATGGTCGGCAGCAGCGCGCCCGAGGTCAGCACCACCTGCGCGCGCGAATGCTCGAGCATGTAGGCGTAGTCCTCTTCGGTCAGCAGGGTGTTGACGGCCACGGGAACCGCGCCGGCGTACATCGCGCCGAGGAAGGATACCGGCCAATCGGTGCCGTCGTGCATGGCCAGCAGGACCCGCTCCTCGCGCTTGACCCCCAGCGCGCGCAGGCCGGCCGCCAGTTGGCGCACCCGCTGGTCGACCTCGGCATAGCGCAACTGTTCCACGTCGTCGATGAAGGCGACGCGCGCGGGGCGGCCGGCGTTGGCCTGCAGCAGGTGGGCAGCGAAGTTGAACCTCGCCGGTGGCGGGTCGACGTCGGGCGCGTCGTTCGGGGTGTCGGTGGTCATGCGGGTCTCCTCACGGGTCGCGGTGCCTGGTTCGGCGAGCCGACGGTCTGTCCGGCGCGGTGGCGGCCCGCTGGCTGGCCGCGCGAGCGCGGCGGCACTTGCAGTTCGCTCGGCAGCGCGTCGGCCATCGATGGCCTGGGGGTGCTCAGGTGAACTCGATCCTCCCCTGGGGCAGCAGATACATCACCAGCGCGCGGCCCTGGCTCACCGTGGGGGTGTGCCGGCTGCCCGGGCCGTAGACCACCCAGCCGGCACCGTGGCCGTCGAAGCGGGCCGCGGGGCTCAGCGGCATCACCAGGTCGATCTCGCCCAGAGGGTGGACATGGTGCGGGCCGGCGATGGACTCCATGTCCACCACGTCGACCGAGAACCCGTGCAGATCGTCGGCAGGCTTGAAGATGCGCCCGTAACGGATGGAGCCCCCCTCGCGGGTGCACAGCCAGCCGTCGTGCACGCCCGCCTCGCAAGTCGCCTGCAGCCGGCGGAAGGTGTCCGACAGCGGACCGTGCGCGCGATTCAGCCAGGCCGCGAGCTCGGTGTCGAGCGTACGGCCGGCGAGCTCCGAGGTGAGAGCGCACACCTGGGCGCGCAGCTCTTCGGCAGTCATGGCATCTCCTTCCCAACGGCCCGGCGGCAGGCATGCCGCCACGACCTGCAAGCCCCGGGCTTGCGGCGGCCGGCGCAATGCATTATTGTGCCTCCATGCAATCTAAGCCCAGCCGCGTACCGTGTCAAGCAATATAGTGCCTGTTCCCGGGCTTGCGCTGCCCGCGTTCCCGGAGGGCGCGACCGTCGCGTCGGGCGCTCCGGCGCCGACGGCCAGCCGTCACTCGGGCGAGGGGGCGCTGTTCCTGGCCCAGCTCGGCGAGCGCGTGCGTGCGCTGCGCGCGCGCCGCGGTCTGACCCGCAAGACCCTGGCGCAGCTGGCCGCGGTCAGCGAGCGCCACCTGGCCAACCTGGAGTACGGGGTCGGCAACGCCTCGGTGCTCATCTTGTTGCAGATCACCCAGGCGCTGAACTGCTCGATGGCCGAACTGCTCGGCGACGTCACGACCGCCGGCCCGGAATGGTTGCTGATCCGCGAAATGCTGGAGGGCCGCGACGACGCGGTGCTGCGCCGCGTGCGAGTGGCCATCGGCGAGATGCTGGGCACGGGCGGTGCGCACGGCGAGGGGGCGCGGCCGCGCAGTCAACTGATCGCGCTGGTCGGGCTGCGCGGCGCCGGCAAGTCGACCCTGGGCGCGATGCTGGCCGAGGACCTGGGCTATCCCTTCGTCGAACTCAGCCGGGAAATCGAAAAATTCGCCGGTTGCAGCGTCGGCGAGATCCAGGGCCTGTACGGCCAGGCCGCGTACCGCCGCTACGAACGTCGTGCGCTGGAGGAGGCGATCCAGATCTACCCGGAGGCGGTCATCGCGACCCCCGGGGGCATCGTCTCCGATCCCGCGACGTTCAACCAGCTGCTGGCCCATTGCACCACCATCTGGCTGCAGGCCGACGCGCAGGATCACATGCGACGCGTCGTCGCGCAGGGCGACATGCGGCCGATGGCGGCCAGCAGCGAGGCGATGGACGACCTGCGGTCGATCCTCGCCGGCCGCGCGGCCTTCTACGCCAAGGCCGAATGGCACCTGGACACCAGCGCGCAGCCGCTCGAGCGGACCTTCGGGTTGCTGCGGCACAAGGTCAGGGGCCTGCTGGGGCTGCCCGAGTCGCCCTGAGGGTCGGCCGGGAAGCCGGGGCGGGCGGGCGCGGGCGGGCGCGGGCGGGGCTTGGGCGTTGCCCGGCCTGCGGCGGTTGAGTCCTCCCGGGACATGTACTATACTGCATGAACAGCGGCCGCCTGGGCTGCATTTCATTGCCTGCGAAGGGAGAGC
>JAKBBQ010000090.1 GCA_021808405.1 Pseudomonadota bacterium
TGTACGCAAAGAAGCGCCACAGGTTGGCGAACCAGTCGTACACCGACGCCCTGCTGGTCGTCAGGTACTCGACGGTGCCGACCTTCGGGGTCGCAAGCGCAGTGATCGGGGTGAGGATGACGTCCCAACGGGTGTAGAACTCCCCGAAGGCGCGCGACGTGGCGTTGAACACCGCCTGCATCGCCGAGCGCTCGGCGTAGCTGGTGCGCAGCCCGGTTTCCCAGATCTGGATATTGATCGGCTCGAGCAGGTCCTCGGGCGGGCGCCGCAGCCCCAGCCGGCCCAACTGCTCGGCGATGACCTGCGCGAAGTTGCTGATGTAGCAGGTGGTCTGCGCCGCATACGCGGCCTCGAAGTCGACGTCCGGAAGCGCCCATTCGACCCGGTGGCCGAGGCCCTCGAGGAAGCGCCCCGCGCGCTCGAGCTCGGCGACCAGCTCCGGGGCCGCGCGATACGGGCCCCATTCGTGGGAAAGCGCGATGCGCAGCCGGCCCGGATCTCGTCGGATCGCTTCCGAGCAGGGCTCGGCGGGCGACCAGAACGGCATGAACTCCCCCGGCGCGCCGCCACGGCAGGCGTCGACGAAGGCCGCCGTGTCGCGCACCGTGCGGCTGTGGCAGCCCTGGATGCTCACCAGGCCGCTGAGGTCGGAGCGCGAAGGCGCCAGCGAGAACACGCCCCGCGACACCTTCAGTCCGATGTTGCCGTTGAAGCCGGCCGGAATGCGGATCGAACCGCCGCCGTCGGTCGCGTGGGCCATCGGCACCACGCCGGCCGCCACCACCGCGGCGCTTCCGGCCGACGAGCCGCAGGTCGTGTACTCGACATTCCAGGGGTTGCGGGTGACGAACAGATCGTTCTCGCAGGAACTGCAGACCGCGAACTCCGGGGTGGTCGTGCGCCCCATGATGTTCAAGCCGGCGTCGCGCAGTCGGGTCGTGAGCCAGGCGTCGTGCGCCGGGCGGTGGCCGCGCATCAGCTTGGAGCCGAATTCCTGCAGGCGGCCCCCGAGCGCGAGCGCCGAGTCCTTCATCAGGTAGGGCACGCCGGCAAACGGGCCCTCGAGCCGCGTGCCGCCGGCGGCCGGCTCGTCGACCGCGTCGCCGAACACCTCGACCACCGCGCCCAGCGCCGGGTCGGTCATGTCGATCGCGGCGCGCGCCTGGCGCGCGAGCTCGGCCGGCGTCACGTCGCCCGCGAGCACCCGCTGCGCCAAGCCCACGGCGTCATGCCGCGCCCATTCCTGCCAGCTCATCGCCAGACCCATGCCCGTGCCCTCCTCGTGTTTCAGCCATGCCGGATGGCGATGGTCTTCAGCACCGTGAACCCGCGCAGGGCCTCGAAGCCCTTCTCGCGCCCGTAGCCGCTCGCCTTGACTCCGCCGAAGGGCAGTTCCACGCCGCCTCCGGCGCCGAAATCATTGACAAACACCTGGCCGCAGCGCAGCTTGCGCGCCAGCCTGATCTGGCGCGCGCCGTCGCGGGTCCACACGCCGGCCACCAGGCCGAAGTCCGTGCCGTTGGCCAGCCGCAGCGCGTCGGCCTCGTCGTCGAAAGGCATCGCCGCCAGCACCGGCCCGAAGACCTCCTGCTGCGCGATCTCGTGCCCGTGGGGAACGTCGCGCAGCAGCACCGCCTGCTGGTAGTAGCCGGCCGCATCGGCCTGCTCGTGCACCCGGCCCCGGGCGGCGACCCGCAGGCCGTCGGCCTCGGCGCGGGCGACAAAGCCCCGGACGCGTTCGAGCTGCCTGCGGCTGATCAGCGGCCCCATGTCCAGGTTCAGCGCGGACGGCCCTGCGCACAGCGCCTCGAAGCGCCCGGCCAGCCGCTCGAGCACCTGCTCGTAGATCGAGCGCTGCACCAGCAGCCGGCTGCCGGCCGAACAGGTCTGCCCGGCGTTCTGAGCGATGGCGCTGACCAGCACCGGCAGCGCGGAGTCGATGTCGGCGTCGTCGAACAGCAACTGCGGGGACTTGCCGCCGAGTTCGAGGGTGACCGGGCAGTGGCGCCTCGCCGCCGCCTGCGCGACCGCGCGGCCGGTCGCGCTCGATCCGGTGAAGGAAAGGTGGTCGATCCCCGGATGGGCGCAAAGCGCTGCGCCGGCCTCCTCGCCGTAGCCGGTGACCACGTTGATCGCCCCCGCCGGCAGGCCGACCTCCCCGGCGATTTGCGCCAGCCTCAGCACCGAAAGGCTGGCGTCCTCGGCGGGCTTGACCACGCAGGCATTGCCGGCGGCGAGCGCGCCGACCACCGTGCGCCCGAAGATCTGGATCGGGTAGTTCCAGGGAATGATGTGCCCGGTCACGCCGTGGGGCTCGCGCAGGGTCAGCACCGTGTAGCCCCTGTCGTACGGCAGGGTCTCGCCGTGCAGCTTGTCCGCGGCCCCCGCGTAGTACTCCAGATAGCGGGCCAGCGCCGCCGCATCGGCGCGCGCGGTGCGCAGCGACTTGCCGGTGTCCAGAGCCTCGATGTCCGCGATTTCCTGCTCGCGCCTGGCCACTTCGGCGCCGAAGCGATACAGCAGGCGGCTGCGCTGCGCCGGCGACATCGCGCCCCACGGTCCGCCAAAGTCCTCGCCGATGGCCGCGCGCGCCGCCGCGACCGCCGCGTCCACGTCCGCGGCGTCGCCTCGCGCCAGTTCGCCGACCACCCTGCCCTGGCTGGGATCGACCACCGGCAGGTGCTGTCCGCCGCGGCCCGCGACCCAGGCGTTGCCGATGTAGTGCTGTCGTTGCATCGCTCAGTCTCCTCCCTGGTGCTGCATCCGGCCGCGGTTGCGGGCAGCCAGCGCGGCGACCACATCGGTGACCGCCGCGCCCTCGTCGCCGAGGGTGGCCAGCGCGCCGCGCAGGGTCTGCAGCACCGCGCCGGCGATTCCGGCTTGCGCTGCCGACGCATCGACCATGTCCTTGTAGTAGCCCAGGTCCTTGAGCGCGTTGGCCATCGAGAACTCCATGCCCCGACCCTGGGGATCGACGATCACCGGCCGCAGCCGCTCCAGCGCGACGCCGGCGCCGCCGCCGCTGGCCAGCACCGATACGAAGACCTGCGGATCGATTCCGCTGCCCAGCGCGTAGCCCGCCGCCTCGGCCACCAGCGCGATGCAGCCGAGGGAGACGAAGTTGTGCAGCAGCTTCAGCCGGTGCCCGGCGCCGACACCGCCGGCGACGACGATGTTCTCGGCAAAGCAGCGCAGCACCGCGAGCGCGGCCTGCACGTCGTCCGGCGCGCCGCCGACCAGCAGGTTGAGCCGCCCGGCCAGCGCGTCGGCGACCGTGCGGGTCATCGGGGCGTCGACAAAGCGCCCGCCGGCGGCGCGCACCCGCTGCTCCATGCGCACGCTGGTCTGCGGCAGCGAGGTCGAGCAGTCGATCACCAGCGCGCCGGGGCGCAGGCCGGCGAGCACGCCGTCTTGGTCGCACAGCACCGATTCGACCTGCGGCGCCCCGGTCACGCACAGGATGACCACCTCGCTGCGCGCCGCCAGCTCGCGTGCGCTGGACACCACGACCGCTCCGGCGCTCTCGAGTTCGTCCAGCGGCTGGTTTCCCGGATGGTCGAGCACGCTCAGCGCGTGGCCGTGCCCGAGCAGGTTGCGCCCGATGCCCTGGCCCATGCGGCCCGCACCCACCAGTCCTACGCGTTGCGACACGGCGTCGTCTCCATGGTTGTCTGCGCCATTGCACCATAGCGCCACCCGGCCTCGGCGCCCGGCATGGATCGCAGGGCGCAACATACGCCTGCGCATGCGCGCCTTCCCGCCCGCAGGCCGGGGCATGGCGGGTCGCGCGCAAGCCTCTCCCGCCATTCCCGTTCACCTGGCGATCGTTCGATGCACATGGCGTCGAATCCGCCATTCGTCTCCCCGCTGGGGTGGTTAGACTTGCGGATCGAATCTTCACCGCACGGCCCGCGACACGGCCGGGCGACCGCATCGCCTACCCCACGACACCACGACACAGGAGACAGCCATGGCCAAGCAGTACGAGGAGTTCGCCAAGACGATCAAGGAAGCCATGAAGGCGCTCGCGTCCGCCGCCGAGGAGTACGACAAGGACCAGCGCTTCCTCGGGCAGACCACAGGGGTCATCCAGGAAGGCGTCAAGGAGGTCGGACTGCGCGTGCAGGAACTCAAGGACCGAGGGAACACCGGAACCGACATCAAGGACTTCGCCGATGACGCCGAGGTCAAGACGATGCTCGCGTCGATCAACGGCTACATGGACGGCCTCAAGAAGGAATTGGCGCACGCGGCCGAGGTGCACAAAAAGACCACGCCGATGGTCAAGCTGGCCTACGACACCAAGACCGCGTTGGCCAAGGAAATCAAGGACCGCAAGAAAGCCCTTTCGACCAAGCTGGGCACCGGCAACAAGTCGCTTCCCGACATGGAGAAGCTGCTGGCGGACCTGGAGAAGTACATGGGCACCAGCGAGTTCGCGCGCGTGGAGGCGTTCGTTCCCGAGCCCTATGCGCAGCACGAGAAGGATCTAGCCAGGAAGCTCGGCGAGACGGTCAAGATGGCCAAGGAAAAGCGCCTGAGCAGCGAGCAGAAGGAACTCGACCAGCAGGCGCTCAATCTGCGCAACCTGGTGAAGAACGTCTCCATCGCGAACAAGATGCGCGACGAAGTCCTCGGACTGTGCGCGGCCGTGGCCAAGGCCAGCCAGAGCGGCGACCAGAAGGGATTGGTCACGGCCAAGGCGGCCATCGCCGCGCCGCTGAAGGAACTCGGACGCCTCGCGGGAATCGGCGAGCGCGCGCTCAAGGACGACTGGATCCTCGGCGGGATCAAGGCATCGAAGGACAAGTCCAAGATCGAGGCCGGGTTGCACTCCATCGCCCAGGCCAAGCTGGTCGCGTCCAAGGAAGTGGCGAAGGTGGTCG
Organism: Pseudomonadota bacterium; assembly: GCA_021808405.1. Classification (GTDB taxonomy): domain Bacteria; phylum Pseudomonadota; class Gammaproteobacteria; order Burkholderiales; family Burkholderiaceae_C; genus Thiomonas_A. Next base: position 4,887 of record JAKBBQ010000090.1, read on the forward strand.
GCTTGCGCTGAGCGCCGGGGCGACCGGCCACGCCGCGGCAGCGGGTGGCCGCCGCGGGTGGTCGCGATCCAGGCAGCGTCCCGTCAGGTTCGCAGCATGGCACGCGACCCACGGCGCAGGCGGGACAGTGCCGACACCACCTGGACGGTGATCAAGAGCGCACTGGCGAAGACGAAGAGCGCGCTCACCGGTTGCCGCACGAACACCGAGAGGTCTCCGTGCGAAAGGATCAGGGTGCGGCGGAAGTTGTTCTCCATCATCGGCCCCAGCACGAAGCCGAGCAGGACTGGCGCCATCGGGAAATCCAGTTCCGCGAGAACGGCTCCGACGACGCCGACGACCAGCACCTCGCTGATCTGGAACAGGCTGTTGTCGGTGCTGAACACCCCTACGGCGATGAAGAACAGCGCGGAAGGGAACAGATAGCGGTATGGCACCTCGAGCAACTTGATCCAGATGCTGATCAGAGGCACGTTGAGAAGCAGCAGGATCACGTTGCCCACCCAGAAGCTCGCGATCAGACCCCAGAACAGGTCGGCATGCTGGGTGATCAACTGCGGCCCCGGCGAGATGCCCTGGATCATCAGGGCGCCGAGGATCAGCGCCATGATGGGATCGCCGGGAATCCCCAGGCACATCGTCGGGATGAAGTCGACTTGCGTCTTGGAGTGCGACGAGGCCTCCGGAGCGATCACCCCCTCGATCATGCCCTCTCCGAAGCGCTCCGGGGTCTTGGACATCTTGCGCTCGAAGGCGTATGCGATGAAGGTGGTGATCGTCGGCCCGGTGCCCGGCAGGGCTCCGAAGAGGGTGCCGATCAAGGTACCGCGCGCCATCGGCATGAACGCCTTGCGCAGTTCGGCCCTGGTCGGGATCATGTTGCGCACCCGCACCGGTTCGGCACGCGTCTCGTGGACCGTGCGGTTGACATTGCGCAGGAAGTCGCCGACAGCGAACAATCCCAGCGCCAGAGCCACCAGGCTCACCCCGTCGGCGAGTTGGGGCAATCCGCCGGTAAAGCGCATGACGCCGCTGTTGACATCGGTGCCGACCACGCCGCAAAGCATCCCGACCAGCGCCATGGCCACCCCCTTCAGCGGGGAGCCACGCGACATGGTGGCGCCCGCGAGCAAGCCGAGGAGGGTCACCGAGAAGATCTCGGGTGGGCCGAACTTGAACGCGAGCGAGACCAGCAGTGGGGAGAAGAACACCATCACCAGGATCCCGAAGGACGCAGCGAAGAACGACGCGAGCATGGCCAGGCCCAGCACCTTCCCACCATGGCCCTTGCGGGTCAGCGGATAACCATCCAGGCAGGTCACCGCGTGGGGCGGGTGGCATGGCAGGTTCAGCAAGATCGCGCCGATGGCGCCTCCGTATTGCGATCCGTAGAAGATTCCGGCGAGCATCAGGATGGCAGGTACCGGATGCATCGCATAGGTGATCGGCAGAAGGATCGAGATCGCCGAGAGCGGGCCCAGTCCGGGCAGCACCCCGATCAGGTTGCCGACGAGCACCCCGAACAGCGACCACATGAGGTTGTGGGGTTGCAGCGCGACGCCGAACCCGTACCACAGTCCAAGCAACGATTGCCCGATCATGGTTCAAGTCCAGGGGAAAAGGCGGAGCTGCAGGCGCAAGGCCCAATGGAAGACCACGATGGCAATCACGACCATGACGAGCGCCAGCCACAGAGCCTGCCTGAAGGTGTTGCTGCGATCCCCGATGGCCGAGATGAAGACGAGGGCGAAGGTCGCGAGCGCGAGCCCCCCCGACCTGCCGACCAGGACGAAGGCGATCAAGCCCCCGAGGATCGCGCTGCAGCCGCGCAGATCGAATGCGAAATCGGCGCGCGCGTCGGTCGTGGCAAGCGACGCGCCGACGCCGATTGCGGCGCCGACCGCAGTCAGAAGGATCCCCAGCGATGTCGGGAAGAAACCAGGCCCCATCCGCGAAAGCGTCCCCAGCCGGTAGCCGCTGCCGACATACGCGGCGCAAAGACCCGCCAGGATCATCAGCACGCCTGCGTAGTAATCCTTCTTCAAGCCTTTCAAGAAGTTCATTCGCCCTCCTCCGTTTGAGTGCGGGTTCGCAGGCGATGCGCACCTGGACTGCGAACCTTTCGGCTCCCGAGCTTGATTGGTCGATGAAATTACCGGGAAGCGCTGAGTTCCGTGCCGACAGACCGTCGTGTCATCTACCGCTGGCGCCTCCTTGGGCCCGGCCGAGCCGAGTTCGATGCGGCCCCAGGCCCCGGGGCGCTGTGACAGAAGGGGGACGCCGCCCTGCCGATGGCCGAAAGGGACCGAGAGCGGTGGCGATCGGGTCCGGTCGAAAGGCAGATCATTCGCGGTACCCTGAAGAGAGGTCGATCATGCCTTGCATGGATGGAAAAGGCAGGTGCCATGGCACCCGCCGGCGGCACTCCCGTCAGTCGACCGGAGTCGGAATCTGGCGGCTCTCGATGAACATCCGGCGCAGTCCCGCGTGCAAGCCGACGCTCGGCTTCCAGCCGAGATCCTTGGCGATGCGCGAGACATCGGCGGGGCCGGAACTTCGCGCATGGCCGGACCAGAGGGCGCGTCCGCTTCCGGGAACGAGGTCGCGGACGAGAGCATGCAACTCTCGCAGCGAAACGTAGTTCTCCGGTGGGCCCGCGACGTTATAGACCGGGGCGAGGGGACGCGGGGATAGCAGCGCGACGCACGTCGCCTCCGCGGCATCCTCGAGGAAGGTGAGGTGGGAGTGCTCGTCCCCGCTCGCGCCCTCGATCGCCATGTCGCGACCGCTCGCGCAAGCGAGGATGGAGTTGCGCACCCGCGCCATGCCAGCGGTCATGGCGAGCCCGGGTCCGATGATTCCGGAGTACCGCAGCGCTGCGAAGTCGAGGCCGTACAGCGCGTGGAAGCGCTCGCCGAGTCTCTCGCCGAGGCGCTTGGTGAATCCGTAGAGGCCCATGTCGCTGGGAGGGGGATCGCACTCACGCATGAGATCGGAGCGTTGCCCGTAGACCGCGATGCTGCTTCCGTAGACCAGCCGCGGAATTCCCAGATCCCGACACGCTTCGAGGGCGTGGAGCGTGCCATCGACATTGACCCGTATGGCCGAAGCGGGATCGCTCTCGCACGCGAACTGCAGCGTCGCCGCGAGATGCAGGACCCGGTCGACGCGCTGCTTCGCAAGGGCTTCGCGAACCGACGAGGCGTCGGCGACGTCGACGGGAAGCCAGACGACTCCAGCAGGCAGCGCGCTGTCCGGAGGTCGACGCGACAGCACCGTGACGTCGATGCCGCGCTGCGCGGCGTGTGCGGCGGTCGCCATGCCGATCGAACCCGTTCCACCCAGAATGGCTATCCGCATCGCTTGCACCCTCAAGCCCAGGAAGGATTCCTGGTCAGCTGAATCGGTCGAATCGCATGTCCCGCACCGGAACGCGCGCCGCGAGCAGCATCCTCATCGACGCGTCGACTGCCGGCTTGGGCCCAGCGAGATAGGCGATGACACCACGATAGTCCCCGTTCATCGTGCGTTCGGCGACTTCATGGACCAGCCCCTTGCCGAACCGAAGATGCGCATACTCGGCCACGAGGTCGGCGTCAGGGCCTTCGCACGAGAACGCCACGGTCACGCCCAGCGCGCCTTTCGCGGCGGCAGCCAGCTCATCGAGCTCCTGCAGGTAGAAGGCATCCCGCGGTGTCCTCACACCGAAGAAGACGCTGGCCTTGCGCTCCGCGAAGTGGCCGGCGGCCGCCGCGCAGCGAAGGATCGACATCATTCCGGCGATTCCCGTCCCGCCGGCGATGCACAGGAGGTTGCGCAGCGCCTCCGGTTGAAAGGTCGCACGCCCTAAAGGGCCGAACCACTCGACTTCGCTGCCTTCGATGCGATTGGCGAACAGCCACGGTGTCAGGCGACCGTCGGCCTTGCGTCGGACGACGAAATCGAGGCGCCTGCAACTGCGCTCGAAGTTGACGATGGAATAGCTGCGATAGCCGCTGACATGCGGAAATTGCAGGCAGACGAACTGGCCCGCTTCGAATGCAAGCGGGCGTCCCAGGTCGACGCTGAACGCCAGGACATCCGGCGCAAGCGTGCGCGCGTCGCGGACGATGCCGCGTCCGAACGCAGGTGTCGCCTTCGGCGCCTGGCTCGGATTGCGTGAGCGGACCTCGATGCGGCAATCACCGCGCGCTGCCGATTGGCACAGCAGCAGTTCCCGCGCGCCCCGGAGATATTTCCGGCCGGGCGCGTCGGCCCAGAGATCCTCGACTTCTCCGGACAGCAGGTCCGCCTTGCAGCTTCCACAGGTGCCGGTCGCGCATTCGTAGGGAAGATCGATGCCGCGTCGCAGGCACGCATAGAGAAGCCGTTCACCAGGCTCGCTGCTGAATGGATGCTCCTGCTCGCGGAATTTGAGCGTGACCAGCATGTTCGGTGCGGTGTTCAACAAGGGTTCAGGCGACGCCGGGCCCGCCGCAACCCGCGCACGCCGCCCTCGAGGCCCGCGAGCGGATGCTCGCCGGTCGGCTCGCGGCCGCGGCACGGATCGGTGGGGCTCCAGCTCTTCACGGCTGCGCCTCGTAGTCGTAGCGCAGCTCGCTGTCGAAATCGATCCATACTTCGCCCCCCTCGATCCTCGAGGGATAGATGGCCAGCGGCGCCTCGGCGATTCCCTGCATCGATCCGTCATCGACCGACCATTGCCAAAGGTGCTGCGAGCAGGTGAGCGTCGCTCCGTCGAAAAACCCGTCGCAAAGCCGCGTATGCATGTGCGGGCAGAACGGCGGAACCACCAGGACCTGCTCGTTCTCGCCACGCAGAACCAGAAATTCGACACCGTCGTGGGTCACCGCATTCATGCTCGCGGGATCGACCGCATCCAGCCGGCAAATGGACTTCCAAGCCATCGAGGCCTCTCCCCAGCTTCAAGTCAGAAGGGTTTGTGACTGCCGACGTCCAGCTGCCGGGTATCGAGCTGGACGACCCGCTCGACCAACGCCGGGGCGTCGAAATCGACACGGATGCGGTCGTTGTACAGGCCCACCGCGTAGAGGCTCGTCTGCCCGCTTTCGATGTAGGACATCGTGCCGTCGAGCTGCGTGCGGTAGATGGTCAGCGCCGAGACGACCCGGGCCTCCTGCGCCTGCTCGTCGTACTCGACGTCGTAGACGTTGGCGTGGCGAGTGAGTTTCGAATGATCGGAGTTGTGGCGCGCAAGGAGGTCCAGGCTCGACTTCATCGCCTTGTAGTCGCGGTCGGCCCAGATCTGGTCTCTTCGAATTTCCGGGCTGTAGTTCACCACGCGGTAGCGAAACGCCTCGCGGTCGCACAACGAGAGATATTCCGGCCAGGATTCCTCGTTCATGTAGAGACAACTCTTGTAGACCAGCCTGTGGATCAGCTGGAGAACATCCTGCGGTACGAGCTGCATGGCTTGGTGACTCGGTCGTGTAGGTTCCGGGCGAACCGGCCCGACGTGCGGGCCGGAGGTCATGGCGAGAACAGTCCCGTCGGCCGGGAGCTATCTGGGAGAGACGAAGCTGCGGCCCATCCGCCGGGCCCATTCCTCGTAGTAGCTGCGCACGCAGATTTCGTCGTGCACCTTGTCGTCCTCCTGCCGGGCCATCAGGTTCCAGCGAGCTCCCGATCCACGCTTGATGGCCTGGGTCTGAACCTGGGCGCACAGCAGGTCCTCGTGCAGGTTCCAGCCGAAGGGGCCCCAGACGGAGATGTAGTCGCGTTCCCGCTGCAAGCGCTCCTCCGGGGTATCGCGCTTGAGGCCGATGCCCCGGATCTCGACCAGGGTCTCGCGGTCGCTCAACGGAATCATCACGTTCACGCGCAGACAGGAGGTGCGGATGTTGTAGGCGCTGGCCGGGAACAGGGTGGTATGCCGCCAGCCGTTCTTCGGCAGCCCGGGGAAGGAAAGAAGGCGCGTCTCGGCACCGGTATGCGAGGTGTAGTCCGGCGGCGCGAACCCGGTCACGGAATGGCCGTTCGGATAGGTGGTGTATTTCTGGTCGAAGTAGCCGGACTTGATCATGCTGGTCTGGCGATTATGGAAGTGCAGATAGTCGTGGTAGAACTCGCGGCTGGTGTCGAAGAACAGCTTGTAATTGCAGCGAACGATTCCCTTGTGGTAATGGAAGATTTCGAGCGGCTCGGTGTCGAGCTGTTCGATCATGCAATCGAGCGCCTTCCCGACGAAATCGGAGAGCGGTCCGCAGTTGTCGTCCAGATTCACCCAGACCATCCCGCCGTAGGCCACTTCCGTGCGGATCTGCCGCAGGCCCACGTCGCCACTGCAGACGCGCTCCTGGTAGCCGGCAGCGCGTCGTGGAATTTCGACACAGCGACCGCTCGCGTCGAATTGCCAGCCGTGGTACATGCACGTCATGTGGTTCACGTTCCCGGATGGCTCCGCCTTCTTGAGGGAGCCGGCCGGCGAGCGCACGATCAGGTTGTTGCGGTGCGGGCAGAGGTTCAGGAAGGTGCGGATCCTGTTGTCTTCGCCGCGCACCACGACGATGGGCTTGTTTCCGGCCAGGCCCGATGTACGGTAGTCCAACGGCGCCGGCAGCTCGCTCTCGTGGCAGACCGGCAGCCACACCTTGCTCCAGATCTTCTCGACCTCTTCTTCGAAGATGCCCGGATCGGTATAGATATCGGTATTGACGATCTGGGAATCGGGAAGCGCCGGCTTGCGTGCCCATTGCACCGCGGTGCGACCGCTGGCGTCGGCGGACGGAACGTCGATGATGGAGGGTTGCGATGCCATGTTGGAAACTCCTTCGGGTAGCGATTGCGGTCGCTGCGAGAGCTACTCGCGCGAAACTGCGGGAAGCAGATCGGGACTGGGATAGAGCAGGCGGCATGCGTGCCCCAGCGCGAGGCGCACATGCGCGCGCACGGCCGCCTCGACCTGCACGGCATCCCGGGTACGCAGTGCCGCGAGAATGGCCAGGTTCTCATCCAGCACCTCGCGTTGCCGGACCGAGCGACTGCGTATCAGCATGGCACCGACCAGGCGTACGCGATCCGCGACCGGCGCCATCAGCCGCTCGAGCATGGCGTTGTCCGCTGCGCGCACGATCGCGGCGTGGAAATCGCGGTTGGCGAGGATGAACTGGGCATACGTCGCGGGCTCCATCAGGCGCTCGCTCGCGCGCAGAGTCGCCTCCAATCGGTCGAGCATGCCTTCGGTGAGATGCGGAAGGGCCGCCAGGGCCGCCTCGACCTCGAGCACCTCGCGCACCCTGTAGGTATCGATGATTTCCTTGATGGTCATCGCGCAAGAGCGAAAGCCACCGCCGGGTTCACGATAGGCCAGCCCCTCCTGTTCGAGGCGGGCAAAGGCCTCCCGCACAGGTGTCCGGCTCAACCCGAGATGCGTGGCGAGCTCGATGGCATTGAGCTTGGCATGCGGTGCCAGCCTCAGCGAAAGGATCTCTTCCTTGATATGCGCGTAGGCGACCTGCTGCGCGTTGGAGAGCTCGGCTGCTTGTGCATTCATCGTGGATTCATCATATGACGCAGCACCCCGCGTGTCAACGCGGATCGCGCAGGA
>JAKBBQ010000091.1 GCA_021808405.1 Pseudomonadota bacterium
AGCGCCGACACCCTGCGCTCGACCCGGCTGAGCCTGCAGGCCAGCCTGGCGCAGAGCTACCTGCAACTGCGCGTGGTCGACGCCCAGGATCGGCTGGCCGGGCAGACGGTGGGAGCCTACGCTCGGGCGCTGCAGCTCACCGAGCAGCGCTTGCGCGCCGGCGTGGCCACCGCGGCCGACGTGGCGCAGGCTCGTACCCAGCTGCTGCAGGCGCAGACCTCGCGCACCGACCTGCAGGTGACGCGGCGCCAGCTGCTCGACGCCATCGCGGTGCTGGCCGGGCGGCCGGCTCCGCTTTTCGACCTGGCGGCCGGCCAGGCGCTGCCGAGCCTGCCGCGCATCCCGGCCGGGCTGCCCGCGCAGTTGCTGCTGCGTCGCCCCGACCTCGCGGCGGCGCTGCAGCAGGTGCAGGCGGCCAACGCCCAGATCGGCATCTCCCAGCGCGCCTGGCTGCCGTCGCTGACCCTGGGGGCCAGCGGCGGCAGCCAGGCGGCGACGCTGGCCGGGCTGTTGCGCGCCCCCAGCCTGTACTGGTCGCTGGGGCCGAGCCTGGCGGCCACGCTGTTCGATGGCGGGTTGCGCAGCGCCCAGCTGGCGAGCAGCCGCGCGGCCTACCGGCAGGCGGTGGCCAGCTATCGGCAGGACGTGCTGCAGGCCATGCAGCAGGTGCAGGACAACCTGGCGGCGCAGCGCGTGCTGCGCGAGGAAGCTCGCCAGCAGGCCGAGGTCGTGCAGTCCGCCCGGGTGTCGCTGCGACTGGCGCTCAGCCAGTACAAGGCGGGCACGGTCAGCTACCTGAACGTGATCACCGCGCAGACCACCGCGACCGCGGCGCGCAACGCCGTGCTCGCGCTGCGCCAGCGGCGCTACGCGGCGGCGGTGAGCCTGATCGCAGCGCTCGGCGGACAGTGGGGCGACTCGCGCAGCGGGCCTGAAGGAGCGGCCGAACGGCCCTAGACTGCGGGCTGGCTCAAGCAACCCCCATGTCATCCCCGCCCACGCCGGTTTCCCGCGCCTGCGCCGACGCCGCAGCCGACGCAGCGGCCGACGCCGCAGCCGCAGCCGCAGCCGCAGCCGCAGCCGCAGCAGCCGACTCGCAGCCGGTGAGCCTGGCGCAGTTCGCGCAGCTGTTCACCGCGGTGATGCTGCCGATCTTCCTCGCCGCGCTCGACCAGACGCTGCTGGCCACCGCGACCCCGGCGATCGCCCGCGATTTCAGCGACCTGCACGACAGCACCTGGATCGCCGTCGGCTATCTGCTGGCCTCCACCATCATGGCGCCGCTGTACGGCCGGCTGGGCGACCGCTACGGCCGGCGCGATGGGCTGCTGGGCGCGTTGGCGCTGTTCGCACTGGGCTCGGCGGCTTGCGCCGGCAGCCCGGGAATGTGGTGGCTGATCGCGGCGCGGGTGCTGCAGGGGCTCGGCGGCGGCGGGTTGATGGTCATGAGCCAGGCCCTGATCGGCGAGGTCGTCCCGCCGCGCCAGCGCCCGCGCTTCCAGGCCTGGCTGAGCGCGGTGTTCGTGCTGTCCAGCGTCACCGGCCCGGTGGTCGGCGGGCTGGTCGTCACCAGCTACAGCTGGCGCTGGCTGTTCGTCGCCAACCTGCCGCTGTGCGCGCTGGCGGCCTGGCGCGTGACCCGACTGGCGCGCGGCGGCGGCCATGTCGAGCCGGGCCAGAACCACGACGCCGCCGGCGTGCTGATGTTCGCCGGCAGCGCGGCGCTGGCCCTGCTGTGGCTGACCCTGGGTGGCCACCGATTCGCCTGGCTTTCGCCTCCCAGCGTGCTGATGGCCGGCTGCTCCGCCTCGCTGGCGTGGCTGCTGCTGCGGCACGAGCGGCGCCAGCGCCATCCCTTCCTTCCGCTGGAGTTGCTGCGCCTGCCCGCGACGGCCTGGATGACCCTGACCGTCATGCTGTTCGCCTGCAGCATGTTCGCGATGGTGTTCTTCCTGCCGGTCTACCTGCAGATCGCCCGCCACGGCAGCGCCGCCCATGCGGGGCTGTTGCTGCTGCCGTTGACCGCGGGCATCGTCATCGGCGCCAACGCGACCGGCCGGCTGATCGGCCGCAGCGGCCGCCCGGACCTGCCGCCGCGTTTCGGCCTCGTGGTGTCGGCGCTGGCCTTGCTGGCGCTGGCGTTGGTGCCTCCGCAGAGCCTGCAGGTGGGCGCGCTGGGCTTGCTGGCCGGACTGGGTTTCGGCAGCGTGATGCCCAGCGCGCAACTGCTGGTGCAGACGGTGGCCGGCCGCAGCCGGCTGGGGGCCGCGGCGGCGACCATTTCGCTGGCGCGATCCACCGGCGCTTCGCTGGGCACCGCGGTGTTCGGCGCGCTGGTGTTCGGTGCGGTGTCGCCCGCCGACCTGCAGGCCGCGCTGCACGATGCCGGCGGCCCGGTTGCGCAGCGCGTCACCGAAGCCTTCCACCTCGGCTTCGGCGCTGCGGCCGCGCTCACGCTGCTGGCGGTGGTGGCGGCGAGCCGGGTGCCGCGGGTCGAGTTGTAGCGCTGGCGCATACCCGGCAGTGGGGGTTGCGCTGCAGTTGCATGGTGCGGATGTCCATGTCCAGCGCGTCGATCAGCAGCAGGCGGCCGCTCAGGCTGCGGCCGGCGCCGGCCAGCAGCTTGAGCGCCTCCAGCGCCTGCAGGCTGCCGACCACGCCCACCAGCGGGGCGAGCACCCCCATGACCGCGCAGCGCACCTCCTCGACCTGCGCGTCGGGGTCGAACAGGCACGCATAGCACGGCCCCGGCCCTTGCTCGGCGGGTCGGGTGTCGAACACCCCGACCTGGCCGTCGAAGCCGATCGCCGCGCCGCTGACCAGCGCGACCCCGCGTCGCACGCAGGCCGCGTTCACGCAGTGGCGGGTCGCGTAGTTGTCGCTGCAGTCCAGCGCCACCGAGGCGTCGGCGAGCAACTCGTCGAGCAGCGCGGCATCGGCGCGCCGCGCGACGGTCTCGACGCGCGGACCCGGGTTGAGCTGGCGCATCGCGGTGCGCGCCGATTCCACCTTGAGCTGGCCGATGCGCTGCTCGGCATGCGCGATCTGGCGCTGCAGGTTGGTCGCGTCGACGGTGTCGTCGTCGACCAGGGTGATGCGGCCGACTCCGGCCGCCGCCAGGTACAGCGCCGCCGGCGAGCCCAGGCCGCCGGCGCCGACGATCACCGCGTGCGAGTCGAGGATTCGCTGCTGGCCCTCGATGCCGATGGCGTCGAGCAGGATGTGGCGCGAGTAGCGCAGCAGTTCGGAGTCGTTCATCGCTCCCCGCGGATCACCCGCGCCGCACGGCGGCGGTCAGTGGGCATGCGCGGCAGCCGAGGCGGGCGACGGCGGCGCAGCGGCGGCTGGCGCCGACGCTGCGCTTGCGGTGGTGGTCGTGGCGGTGGCGGCCGCCGCCGAGGTGACCACCGGATGGTGCTCGAGCAGGTTCAGCGCCTGCTTGAGCTGCCAGTCGTCGGCGCTGCCGTAGGCGGGCAGCTTGGGGAACTTCTTCGGGTCCTTTTCGATCGCGGCCTCGAGTTCGCGGCGCGCCTGCTCCTGGCGTTGCAGTTCCTTGCGCACCTGGGGCGACGCCGAGGATTCGGTGCCGGTGCCGATCTGATTGCTGTAGTCGATCTCCCGCATGCGCAGCGCGGCGTAGGGGTCGCCGCTGGGCAGCGGGCCGACGATGTAGTTGGGGGTGATCCCACGCGCCTGGATCGACTGGCCGTTCGGGGTGAAGTAGCGCGCCGTGGTGAGCTTGAGCGCGGTGTCGGGGCCCAGCGGGAGCACCGTCTGCACCGAACCCTTGCCGAAGGTCGGCTCGCCGATGACCGTGGCGCGCCGGTAGTCCTGCAGCGCCCCGGTGACGATTTCCGAGGCCGAGGCCGAGCCGCCGTTGACCAGCACGACCAGCGGCACGCTCTTGACCGCCGCGGGCAGCGAGGCCAGCGGGTTTTCGCCGATGCTGCGCGAATAGTCGCTGGGGGTGTTGCGGTAACTCACGTTGGCCTCGGGGATCTGGCCGCGCGTGGACACGATCACCGCGTCCGCCGGCAGGAACGCCGAGGCCACGCCGACCGCGCTCTCGAGCAGGCCGCCGGGGTCGTTGCGCAGGTCCAGCACGATGCCCTTGAGCTTCGGGTCGGCCTTGTAGAAGGAGTCGACCTGCGACACGAACTGCGGCAGGGTGTCGGACTGGAACTGGGTGATGCGTACCCAGGCGTAACCGGGGCGCACCATCTTCCCGCGCACGCTCTGCACGTGGATTTCCTCGCGGGTGATGGTCAGCGTGAAGCTGCGGTTGACACTCTTGCGCAGCAGGGTCAGCCGCACCTGGGTGCCCGGCTTGCCGCGCATCAGCTTGACCGCCTTGTCCAGCGGCATGCCCTTGACCGAGGTGTCGTCGATGCGGGTGATCAGGTCGCCGGACTCGATTCCGGCGTGCGCCGCCGGCGAGCCCTCGATCGGCGAGACGACCTCGATCAGGCCGTCGCGCGGGGCGATCTCGATGCCGACCCCGACGAACTTGCCGCTGGTGCTCTCGCGGAAGGACTTGAAGTCCTTGGCGTCCAGGTATTCCGAGTGGGGGTCGAGGCCGTTGACCATGCCGTTGATGGCGTCCTGCACCAGCTTCTTGCCCTGCACCGGCTCGAAATAATCGGCCTTGATCAGCCCGTAGACCGCAGCGAACTGCTGCAGTTCGTGCAGCGGCAACGGCGCGGCGGCGCCGCGGGCGAAGGCCTGCAGCTGCAGGGTTGCGAGCGCTCCGGTCAGGATGCCCGCGCCGACCCACGCGGCGATTTTGAGTTTGCCAGCCATCAGGTGTTCCTCGGGTGCCGCAAAAGTATAGGGCCGCCGGCCTGCCGCCGCCGCCCGCTGGGCGTCTCAGGCCAGAGGCCCGGGTTGTTCGAGGTAGTAGCGGCGCAGCGGGCGCAGCTCGGCGTCGAGTTCGTAGACCAGCGGCACGCCGTTGGGAATGTTCAGGCCGACGATGTCGCTGTCGGAAATCCCGTCCAGGTGCTTGATGATCGCGCGCATCGAATTGCCGTGGGAGACCGCCAGCACGCGTCGCCCGGCGCGGATCGCCGGCGCCAGCGACTCCTCCCACAGCGGCAGCACCCGGTGCACGGTGTCCTTCAGGCACTCGGCCAGCGGCAGATCGGCCGGGTTGACCTTGGCGTAGCGCGGATCGGCGGCCAACTGGTGGCGATGCGCCTCGTCCATCAGCGGCGGGCGCACGTCGTAGCTGCGGCGCCACTGCATGACCTGCTCGTCGCCGAACCTGGCCGCGGTCTCGGCCTTGTTCAGGCCCTGCAACGCGCCGTAGTGGCGCTCGTTGAGCCGCCAGCTGTGCACGGTGGGCAGCCACATGCGGTCCATCGAATCCAGGCACAGCCACAGCGTGCGCACCGCGCGCTTGAGCACCGAGGTGTAGGCCAGGTCGAAGTCCAGCCCGTGCGAGCGCAGCAGCTGACCGGCCTGGCGCGCCTCGGCGATGCCCTTGTCGGTGAGGTCGACGTCGACCCAGCCTGTGAAGCGGTTCTCCTGGTTCCAGGTCGATTCGCCGTGGCGAATCATCACGAGCTTGTGCATGGTGCGGGCGAGCAAAAAGCCGTATCGTAGTGCAGCGGCGCGCGCGCCGGAGCGCCGGAGTTCCTACAATGGGCGGTTGGCTTTCAGGCTTGCGGAGCACATCGTGAAGTTCATCATCGACAATCTGGCGTTGATCGCCATCGCAGTGGTCTCGGGCGGCATGCTGCTGTGGACCTCGTTTTCGCGGCCCGGATCCTCGGGGGGCGTGTCCGCGGCCGAGGCGGTGCGCCTGATGAACCGCGAGAAGGGCGTGCTGATCGACGTCTGCGAAGCCTCCGAGCATGCCGCCGGGCACTGCGTGGGCTCGCGCAACATTCCGCTGGGCGATCTCGAGCGGCGCGCCGCCGAGTTGCCCAAGAACAAGCAATTGCCCGTGCTGCTGATGTGCCAGAGCGGTTCCAGGTCGGCGCGCGCGGCTGCGGCGTTGCGCAAGCTGGGCTACCAGCGCGCGCTGCCGGTGCAGGGCGGGCTGCGGGCGTGGCGCGAAGCCGGGCTGCCGGTGGAGAAGGTGGAGAAGGTGGAGAAGATAGAGAAGGGCGCGGCCGGCAAGGCCGCGGTCGACAAGTCCTGAATCCAGCGGATGCTGGCGATACCCCGGAGGACACAGCCCATGTCGACCCCCGCAGTTCGCATGTACACCACGGCGGTCTGCCCCTATTGCGTGCGCGCCAAGGACCTGCTGCAGCGACGAGGAGTCCGGCAGATCGAGGAACTGCGGGTCGATCTCGACCCGCAGGCCCGTCAGGCGATGATGCGCAGCACCGGGCGGCGCACCGTGCCGCAGATCTACATCGGCGACACCCATGTCGGCGGCTGCGACGATCTGTACGCCCTCGACGCCTCGGGCGGCCTGCAGGAACTGCTGCGCGCCGCGAGCGACGGCCGGCGCGGTTGACCCGGCTCGGCTGAGCCGGTGCGCGCGCCGCGCCGGCAGCCCCCGGCAGCGGTCGCTGGCCTGCCGGCTCCTACAATGCGCGTCGAGCGGCCCCGGCGCGGGCCGCGTCGGCGCCATGCCGCGCAGCCCGCAGGGCCGCGGCAGCCGATTTCCAACCTAGCCAGGAGTCTTTCTGCATGAGCACCCCCGACGCGGCCGATGCCGCACAGCAGTCGCAACCCGTGTTCGCGTTGCAGCGTTGCTACCTGAAGGACCTGTCGCTGGAGCAGCCGAACTCTCCGCAGATCCTGCTGGAGCAGGCGCAGCCGACGGTGGACGTGCAGATGAACGTGGAGTCGCAGAACCTCGCCGACGGGGTGGTCGAGGTCTGCGTGACCGCCACCATCACGGCGCGCATCGACCAGCGCACGCTGTTCCTGGTCGAAGGCAAGCAGGCCGGCATTTTCGAGCTGCGCAACGTGCCGCAGGAACACGTCGACCTGCTGCTGGGGATCGCCTGCCCGCAGACCGTCTATCCGTACCTGCGTGCCAACCTGGCCGACGCGATCACGCGCGCCGGCTTTCCCCCGGTGCACCTGGCGGAGATCAACTTCCAGGCCATGTTCGAGGCCCAGCGCGCGCAGCAGGAGCAGGGGCAGGATGGTGCCACGCCTGGCGGCGCGAGCCTGAACTGAGAGCCGTCGCGCCGCCGCCATGTCCGCATCCGGCGTGCCGCTGACGGTACTGGGCGCAGGTGCCTGGGGCAGCGCGCTGGCGGTGCATGCCGCCGCGCGCAACCCCGTGCTGCTGTGGGGGCGCGACCCGCAGTTGATGCAGCAGATCCGGCGCCGCGGGGAAAACACCCGCTACCTGCCGGGAGTGCCGTTTCCCGAGTCGCTGCGCCTGGACGAATCGCTGGCGCCGGCGCTGCAACACGTGGCCGGCAACGGCCTGCTGGTGCTGGCCGTGCCGGTGGCGGGGCTGCGCGATCTGGCGCGGGAACTGCGCCGGCAATGGAGCGCTGCCGCAGCGCCGGCGCCGGCGCCCGTGGTCATCCTCGCCAAGGGCTTCGAGCGCGACAGCGGCTTGCTGCCCCACCAGGTGGTCGCCCAGGCGTTCGAGGGCTGGCCGCAGGCGCCGCAGGCGGGCTTGCTGTCGGGACCGAGCTTCGCCCTCGAGGTGGCGCGGGGCTTGCCGGTGGCGCTGGTGGCCGCCGGCGGCGAGAACTGGCTGCCGCGCGTGGTGCAGGCGCTGCATGGCGGTGGCATGCGGGTGTATGCCAGCGACGACCTGATCGGGGTGGCGGTCGGCGCCGCGGTGAAGAACGTGCTGGCGATCGCCTGCGGGGTCAGCGACGGCCTGTCGCAGGGCGCGAACGCGCGCGCCGCGCTGATCACCCGCGGCCTGGCCGAGCTGGCGCGCCTGGGCCTGGCGCTGGGCGCGCGC
This sequence comes from Pseudomonadota bacterium, assembly GCA_021808405.1. Taxonomy (GTDB): domain Bacteria; phylum Pseudomonadota; class Gammaproteobacteria; order Burkholderiales; family Burkholderiaceae_C; genus Thiomonas_A. The sequence continues at coordinate 7,895 of JAKBBQ010000091.1, forward strand.
CAGGAAACCTTCCTCGGCCTGAGCGGCGTCGGCGACCTGGTGCTGACCTGCACCGGCGATCTGTCGCGCAACCGCCGCGTGGGCATGCAGCTGGCCGCCGGCAAGGGGCTGCAGCAGGTCATGCGCGATCTCGGCCATGTCGCCGAGGGGGTGTACACCGCGCGCACGGTGCTCGAGCTGGCGCGCAGCCTCGAGCTGCAGGCGCCGATCACCGAGCAGGTGTGCGCGCTGATCGAGGGGCGGGTCGACGCGCGCGGCGCGGTGCAGGCGCTGCTGGCGCGCCAGCCGCGCGCCGAGGCCGAGGCCGGAGGCGCCGAGTGATCCGGCTGATCGTCGGGCTGGGCAACCCCGGCGGCGAGCATGCCCAGCAGCGGCATAACGCCGGCTTCTGGTGGCTCGACCAGGTGGTCGAATCCCACAAACTGCAACTACGGCCGGAAAAGGGCTTCTTCGGGCAGATGGCGCGGCTGCGCGGCCCGCAAGGCGACGTGTGGCTGCTCGAGCCCGGCACCTACATGAACCGATCCGGCCAGGCGGTGGCCGCGGTGGCGCGTTTCTACAAGGTGCCGCCGGGTGAAATCCTCGTTGCTCACGACGAACTCGACCTGGCGCCGGGCCAGGTCAAGCTCAAGTGCGGGGGCGGCCACGCCGGGCACAACGGCCTGCGCGATATCGTCGCCCAGCTGGGTACGCCGATGTTCTGGCGCCTGCGCCTGGGAATCGGCCACCCGGGAACCCGCGAAGCGGTCATCGGCTATGTGCTCGGCCGGCCGCCGCGCGGCGAACTGCAATCCATCGAACAGGCGATGCAGCGGTCCCTCCAAGTCTTGCCCCGGATCCTGCGCGGCGAAATCGACGTGGCGGTGATGGAACTGCACCGCGGCAACCCCGCTCCCGCGGCGACGAAGACGACCGAGTGAAGCGGCGCGCGCGGGCCCTTCGGGGCCGGCCCGCAGCGAGTCTGGCCAGCACCTGGCTCGCGCGCCGAATCCGGCGCTGCGCGATACCGATGGCCCTTGTGCGATGGGAAGGGCAGACGACCGCCCCAGGGTGGAACTTCCTTGGGCCCCAGCTGTCGGCACCGAAGCAAGCAGCGTCCTACCTTCCGGGAGCAGCCAAACATGGGTTTCGCACGATTCCCCCGGGAATCCGGTGGCGGATCGCCTAATCTTGCTTCGATCGCTCGCGCCTCCGCGCTGCGGTCGGGCTCCGGGCCATCGATGCGGGGCGTGTCGGGGCTCGAGCCGGTGCGCCTTTGCCATCGCTTGCGCTGGACCCGTGCACTGCCGGGAGATTGCCATGTCGCTGTGGAACTTGCCTCGGAGAACGCGGGCGCTGCTCGCGGCCGGTGGGTGGGCCGTGCTGGCCCTCGCTCCGGCGTGGGCCGGGGAGGTCCGGGTGGAAGGCTGGAATGTGGTCAGCCGATCGTGTGGCCGTTGCGGCTCGCAGGAAAGCATCACCTACAAGTTCTTCGATCACCGGGTGTTGTGGACTGCGTCGGCCCACTACGACGCCAACGGCAACTGGCTGCACAACGTCAACACCGCGGCCAAGGCTCCAGCAACCGGTGGCTGGGAGGATACTTGGCGGTCCTACGCAGGGAACCTGGGTAGCGAATTCTGGTATGGCCGGGTCGTCGGCTATCACTGGGCGTACGACGCGGGCGTGGTGCATCCATTGCGTTCCACCGAGGCGCGCGACTGCAACCTCGGTGTGCATCGATCTCCCGCGGCCTTTCGCAGCGATCCGGCCTGCGCCATGCCGCTGGCGGCCCCGATTCCGGCACGCGACCGCGGCGCAGCGCCCGCCCCGGTGCCTTCCGCACCCACCGATACCGTGTCGCCGCTGGTGCCGCTGGCCCGCCCTCTGCCCGGCGCCGATCCTGCCCTGGGGATCCCGGTCGGCCAGCTCAGCGTGGTGTCGATCGACGACCTTCCTCCCTGGATGCGCGCCCAGGCCGGGCAGCATCTGCGTACCGTCGCGGCGGGATACGAATGCGTGCCGACCGCGGTGGTGAGCGATACCTACGAAGCGATCGGCAGAGTGCTGCAGCGGGGGGACCATGCCGTGGCCGGCGACTCCCCGGAACTGTTGCCACTGCGCTCGACCCCGCTGGCGGACTGGAAGTTCCTCGGCAACCTGCCCGGAATGCATGCCGGCGACCAGACCGTCATCGCCACCAGGGTCTTCGAGCGCAGTGACGGCGTGCCGCTGACCCTGGAGGAATTCCACTACAAGCGCTCGCCGGGGGGGGCGGTGGTATGCATACGCGAACTCTCGAATGTCCGCGTCGGAAGCCATGCGGCAACCCTCTGGGTGCAGCGCACCACCGACGGCCTCAGCGCCACCCGGTTGCACTGGACGACCGACGAGGCCCATTACACCTTGGTGCTCCTCGACGATGTCGACCACCCCCGGCAACCGCGGTGGGATCGGCCATGGCTGCTGCATCTGGCCGCGAGCCTGCCGACCTGATGGCCGCGGGCCGAGGGCTGCCAGCGAGGCGGCCGGCGGTGCGCGGCCCGCTGTCAGTCGGCGCCGCGCTCGGCTGCGTCGGCGGGTTCAGCGGTGGCTGCGCGCCCGTCTTGAAGCCGCAGGTAGCGTTCCCACAGCTGCTCGCGGCTTTCCACGTGCTGCGGGTGCACCGGAATGCAGTCGACAGGGCATAGCTGCACGCACTGCGGCTGATCGAAATGGCCCACGCACTCGGTGCAGCGGTCGGGGTCGATGCGGTAGATCTGCGGGCCCATCGAAATCGCCTGGTTCGGGCACTCGCTCTCGCATACATCGCAATTGATGCATTCGTCGGTGATCCACAGGGCCATGGCAGCAGTCGGCGGGGTAGGGCGCGCGGGCGCCGGGGCGGCGTGCGCGACGCGGTCGGGTCAGCGCGGCGAGGCCTCGCGGGCGGCGGCCCGCCTGCGGTCGGCCACCTTGGCGGCCAGCCGCTCGGTGACCAGCGGCAGGACGAATTTTCCGACATCGCCGCCGAGCAGCGCAATCTCCCGCACGAAGGTTCCGGACACGAACTGGTACTGGTCGGCAGGGGTCAGGAACAAGGTCTCGACGTCGGGCATCAGCTGGCGGTTCATCCCGGCCATCTGGAATTCGTATTCGAAGTCGCTGACCGCCCGCAGCCCGCGCACGATCACCCGGGCGTTCTGCCGCTCCACGAAATCCTTGAGCAGCCCGGTGAAGCCCTCGACCCGCACGTTGGGGTAGCGCTGCAGGATGGCGCGCGCCAGGTCGAGCCGTTCCTCGATGCTGAACAGCGCGTTCTTGTGGTGGCCGGCCGCGACGCCGACGATCACGCGCTGGAACAGCGTGCTGGCGCGCCGCACCAGGTCCTCGTGGCCGCGGGTGAAGGGATCGAAGGTGCCGGGGTAGACCGCGGTCAGCATCGGTGGCTCCAGGAGTCTGCAGGGGCAAGGGCGCTGGCAGTTTAGCCGGGCGCGCCGGGAGGGGCGGCGCGCAGCAGCGCGTAGTGCACCTGCCCGGCGCGCGCGCTGCGCACGATCTCCCAGCCGCCAGCGGCCCATTCGCGCAGGCTGGCGGCGTCCGGCGCCTCCAGGTAGACCAGGCCGTCGGGTGCCAGCACGCGCGCGGCCTGCGCCAGCGCGCGCTGGTGCATGGTCTGCAGGTCGAACGGCGGGTCGATGAACACCAGGTCGTAGCTGCCCGGTGCGCAGGCCGCGGCAAAAGCCAGCGCATCGCCGGCGTGGACCTGCACCTCGTCGGCGTGCAATCGTTCAGCAGCCATGCGCAGCGCCCGCGCCAGCTGCGCATGGCGTTCGACCATGTCGACCCGCGCGGCGCCGCGCGACGCGGCTTCCAGGCCGAGCGCGCCGCTGCCGGCGAACAGGTCCAGGCAGCGCAGCCCCGGCAACTGCTGGCCGAGCCAGTTGAACAGGGTTTCACGCACCCGGTCGGGGGTCGGTCGCAACCCGGCCAGATCGGGTACCGCCAGTCGGCTGCCACGCAGGCGCCCGCCGACGATGCGCACGCTGCCGGCGCCGCGATGGCGGCGCGTGCTGGCGACGGGAGCGGCAGGCATGCGGTGGCGAGGCAGGCGGTGGCGAGGCAGGCGGGTCGAGCGCGTCAGCATAGCGGCTGCGGGCATGGCTCGCCGGCCGGCAGGCGACAATAGCGTGCTGGCGGCGCGTCGTGCGCCGGCGCATCCTTCCGGTTCCCCATGTTTCGTTTCCTCAAGCGCAAGTCGGCCGCGGCCGACGCACCCGCCCCCGCTGCCTCGCAGACGCTGGCCGAAGTCCTCGCCGATCCGGCTACCGGCGCCGCCGATGCGCCGCAGCGGGCTGCCCCGCCCGCGCCGCCCGCCGCCTCCGGATCGCCAGCCACGCAGCCAGCCACTCAGCCAGCCACGCAGCCAGCCGCGCAGCCAGCCACGCAGCCAGCCACGCAGCCGGCGGGCTGGTATTCCCGGCTGCGCCAGGGACTGCGCAAGACTGGTGCCGGCCTGAGCGGGCTGTTCGGCGGC
>JAKBBQ010000092.1 GCA_021808405.1 Pseudomonadota bacterium
CAGGTCCTGCCAGATGTCGGCGCTGAGCGCGACCTGCTCCGCGCGCTGGCCGTCGACCGTCAGCTGCAGCGACGGCGAGCGGCGCACGATCGGGTCGCTGCTGTAGATCGGCACCTCGGCCAGGCGTTCGTAGTCCTGCGCCGCGGCCGGCTCGTCGCCTGCCGCCAGATCCTCGGGCAGCGTGGCCGGCGGCAGCGCCAGCGCAGCGGCGACGTCGACCCCCTGCAGCGCGGCCTGGCGCACCGCGTCGGCGGTGTCGAAATCGAAGCCGGCGAGCTCGAGCTGGCCGGCCAGCACCCGCAGCACCTTCCAGGCCGGGCGCGACAGCCCCAGCGACGGCGCGACCTGCTCGAAGGACTGCAGCCGGCCCTCGCAATTGAACAGGCTGCCGGCGGTTTCGCTGAACGGCGCGACCGGCAGCAGCACCTGGGCGTATTGCTCCAGTTCGGCGCTGCGGTACGCGCTCATCGCGATCACGAAGGCGCTGCCGCGCAGCGCGGTCGACGCGGCACGGCCGTCGAAGGTGTCGAGCTCGGGCTCCAGCCCCAGCAGCAGCATCGCGCTCGGCGCCTTGCCGAGCATCTGCGCGGCGCCCAGGCCACCGGCGCCGGGCACGCCGCCCAGCAGATGGGCGCCGACGGTGTTGCCGGCCTCCACCGTGTACCCGAAGCGCACCCCGGCGGTCTGCGCGATCCAGCGCGCCAGCGCCTCCAGCGTCGAGGCCTGCGGGTGCTGCGCGGCGGCGTTGCCCAGCCACACCACGGCGCGCTGCTTGCCAAGCAGGCTGCTCGCGATGGCACGCGCCGGCTCGCCCGGCTGCACCGACTGCAGCACCGCGGGGCGCGCCACCCCGGCCGCGTCGGCCACCGCGGCGGCGATTCCCGCCAGCTCGGCCACCCAGGCGCTGGGCGCAGCGGCCAGCGCCGCGTGCAGGGGCATCAGCGAATCGTCGCGGCTGCCGTGCAGCACACTGACCTGCGCGCCGGCGCGCGCCGCGCGTCGCAGGCGAGCCGCCAGCAACGGATGGTCCTTGCGCAGGAACGAGCCGACGAGCAGCGCCGACTGCAGTTGCGGCACCTCGGCCAGCGCCAGACCCAGCGAAGGCACGCCAGCCGAAGGCCGCGCATCGGCGCGCCGCAGCCGGGTATCGATGTTCTGGCTGCCCAGCGCGCGCATCAGCCGTCCGAGCAGGAACAGCTCCTCGTTGGTCGACAGCGGCGAGGCCAGCGCGCCCAGCGCCTGCGGGCCTTCGACGTCGAGCACCCGGCGCAGACCGTTGGCGGCGAAGCTCAGCGCGGTCGGCCAATCGACCTCGCGCCACTGCCCCTCGTCGCGCACCATCGGCACGCCCAGGCGGTCGGCGCTGCGCAGTCCCTCGTAGCTGAAGCGGTCGCGGTCCGACAGCCAGCATTCGTTGACCGCTTCGTTGGTCTCCGGAACCACCCGCACCACGCTGCCGCCCTTGACCTGCAGAACCAGGTTGGCGCCGATGCTGTCGTGCGGGCTGATCGACGCGCGCCGCGACAGCTCCCACGGCCGCGCCGAAAACCGGAAGGGCTTGCTGGTCAACGCGCCGACGGGGCACAGGTCGATCATGTTGCCCGACAGCTCCGATTCGATCGAGCCTTCGAGGAAGGTGGTGATCTCCGAGTGCTCGCCGCGGTTGGCCATACCGATTTCCATCAGGCCGCCGACCTCCTGGCCGAAGCGCACGCAGCGGGTGCAGTGGATGCACCGGGTCATTTCCTCCATGCCGACCAGCGGGCCCGCATTCTTGTGGAACACGACCCGCTTCTCCTCGGTGTAGCGCGAGGTCGAGGCGCCGTAGCCCACCGCAAGGTCCTGCAACTGGCATTCGCCGCCCTGGTCGCAGATCGGGCAGTCCAGCGGATGGTTGATCAGCAGGAATTCCATCACCCCCTTCTGCGCCTGGATCGCGCGCTCCGAGCGGGTGCGCACGATCATGCCCTGCGCGACAGGCGTCGCGCAGGCCGGCAGCGGCTTGGGCGCCTTCTCGACGTCGACCAGGCACATGCGACAGTTGGCGGCGATCGACAGCTTGGGGTGGTAGCAAAAATGCGGCACGAACACGTCGAGCTTGCGCGTGGCGTCCATCACCATGGAGCCTTCGGGCACCTCGACCTTGCGACCGTCGATTTCGAGTTCAACCATGACGTCAGAGTCTTTCGGGGCGTGCGTTGCTGGGGCTGCGGCTCACACGTAGGCCGGAACCAGGCAGGTCTTGTGTTCGATGTGGTGTTCGAATTCGCCGCGGAAATGCCGGACGAAGGACTTCACCGGCATCGCCGCGGCGTCGCCCAGAGCGCAAATGGTGCGGCCGGCGATATTGTCGGAAACCGAATTGAGCAGTTCCAGGTCCTCCGGCCGCCCTTGTCCGTGCTCGATGCGGTGCACCACCCGCCACAGCCAGCCGGTGCCCTCGCGGCACGGGGTGCACTGCCCGCACGACTCGTGCTGGTAGAAATACGACAGGCGCTGCAGCGACTTGACCATGCAGCGGCTGTCGTCGAGCACGATCACCGCCCCGGAGCCGAGCATCGAGCCGGCCTTGGCGATGGAGTCGTAGTCCATCGTGCAGTCCATGATCACCGAGGCCGGCAGCACCGGCGCCGACGACCCGCCGGGGATCACCGCCTTCAGCGCGCGACCTCCGCGCACCCCGCCGGCCAGCGCGAGCAATTCGGCAAACGGCGTGCCCATCGGTACTTCGTAGTTGCCGGGCCGTGCGACGTCGCCCGACACCGAGAAGATCTTGGTCCCGCCGTTGTTGGGCTTGCCCAGCTCCAGGTAGGCCGATCCGCCGTTGCGGATGATCCAGGGCACCGCTGCGAAGGTCTCGGTATTGTTGATGGTCGTCGGTTTGCCGTACAGCCCGAAGCTCGCGGGAAACGGCGGCTTGAATCGCGGCTGTCCCTTCTTGCCTTCGAGCGACTCGAGCAGCGCGGTTTCCTCGCCGCAGATGTAGGCGCCGAAGCCGTGCGACGCGTGCAGCTGAAAGGAGAATCCGCTGCCCAGGATGTGGTCGCCGAGCAGGCCCGCCGCGCGCGCCTGCTCGAGCGCCTCCTCGAAGCGCTCGTAGTCGGCGAAGACCTCGCCGTGGATGTAGTTGTAGCCCACGGCGATGCCCATCGCGTAGGCGGCGATGGTCATGCCCTCGATCACGATATGGGGGTTGAACCGCAGGATGTCGCGATCCTTGAAGGTCCCCGGCTCGCCCTCGTCGGAATTGCAGACCAGGTACTTCGGCCCCGGGAACTGGCGCGGCATGAAGCTCCACTTCAGTCCGGTCGGGAAGCCCGCGCCGCCGCGGCCGCGCAGCCCGGAGGACTTGACCTCGGCGATGACCTGCTCGGGGGTCATCGCGGGCTGGCCGTCGGCGCCGAGGATGCGCCGCAGCGCCTTGTAGCCGTCGCGTTGCAGGTAGTGCTGCAGCGACCAGTTGCCGCCGTCGAGGCCGCCGAGGATCTGCGGCCGCACATGCCGGCCGTGGAAACAGGTTTCGGCTCCGCTGGACGCGAAGGTCATGACGCTTGTCCTCCCGACTTGGCCTGGGACCGCAGCGAATCGATCAGCGCGTCGATCCGCTCGGGGCTGAGGAAACTGCACATGCGGCGGTCGTTGACCAGCGCCACCGGAGCGTCGCCGCAGGCCCCCAGGCACTCGCACTCCTGCAGGGTGAACAGGCCGTCGGCGCTGGTCTCGCCCAGGCCGATGCCCAGCTTCTCGCTCAGGTATTGCGCGGCCTGCGCGCCGCCGCCGAGCTGGCACGGCAGGTTGGTGCAGATGTTGAGCTTGAACCTTCCCACCGGCCGGGTGTTGAACATGTTGTAGAAGGTCACGACCTCGTGTACCGCGATCGCAGGCATGCCCAGGTACTCGGCCACCTCCGCCTCCGATTCGGCGGAGATCCAGCCCCGCTCGAGCTGCACGATGGACAGCGCCGCGATCACCGCCGATTGCTTCTGGTCGGCGGGGTATTTGGCCAGCTCGCGGTCGATGCGCTGGCGGGTGGATTCAGACAGCATGGGTGTTATCGATCGATTTCGCCGAACACGATGTCCATCGTGCCGATGATGGCCACCGCGTCGGCGATCATGTGACCGCGGGACATTTCGTCCATCGCCGCCAGATGCGGGAAGCCGGGGGCGCGGATCTTCAGCCGGAAGGGCTTGTTCGCGCCGTCCGACACCAGGTAGATGCCGAACTCGCCCTTCGGGTGCTCGACCGCCGCGTAGGCCTCGCCTGCGGGCACGTGGAAGCCCTCGGAGAACAGCTTGAAGTGGTGGATCAGGTCCTCCATGTTGGTCTTCATCTCCACCCGCGACGGCGGGGCGACCTTGTGGTTGGAGGTGATCACCGGACCCGCGTTGGCGCGCAGCCACTGCACGCACTGCTGGATGATGCGGTTGGACTGGCGCATTTCCTCGATCCGCACCAGGTAGCGGTCGTAGCAGTCGCCGGTCTTGCCGACCGGGATGTCGAAATCCATGCGGTCGTAGACGTCGTAGGGCTGCTGCTTGCGCAGGTCCCACTCGATGCCCGATCCGCGCAGCATCGGCCCGGAGAAGCCCATCTGCAGCGCGCGCTCGGGCGGCACCACGCCGATTCCCACGGTGCGCTGCTTCCAGATGCGATTGTCGGTCAGCAGGGTTTCGTATTCGTCGACGTACTTGGGAAAGCGCTGGGTGAAATCGTCGATGAAGTCCAGCACCGAGCCCTGCCGGTTGGCGTTCAGTCCCTGCACGTCGCGCGGCCCGCGCACGCTCGATGTCCGGTACTGCGGCATGCTGTCGGGCAGGTCGCGATAGACCCCGCCGGGACGGAAATACGCCGCGTGCATGCGCGCGCCCGAGGTCGCCTCGTAGACGTCGAACAGGTCCTCGCGCTCGCGGAAGGCGTACAGGAACACCGTCATCGCGCCGCAGTCCAGCGCGTGCGCTCCCAGCCACAGCAGGTGGTTGAGCAGCCGGGTGATCTCGGCGAACATCACGCGGATGTACTGCGCCCGCAACGGCACGTCGACTCCCAGCAGCTTCTCGATGGCCAGCACGTAGGCGTGCTCGTTGCACATCATCGACACGTAGTCCAGGCGGTCCATGTACGGAAGCGCCTGGATGAAGGTGCGGGTCTCGGCGAGCTTTTCGGTGGCCCGGTGCAGCAGGCCGATGTGCGGGTCGGCTCGCTGGATGACCTCGCCGTCGAGTTCGAGCACCAGCCGCAGCACGCCGTGCGCCGCCGGATGCTGGGGTCCGAAGTTCAGGGTGTAGTTCTTGATCTCGGCCATGTCGGATGCAATGCTTCAGGCACCGGGGTGGGAACGTTCGCGCGGCAGGTCGCCGTAGCCGGGCTCGCGCACGACCCGCGGCACGATCTCCCGCGGCTCGATGGTCACCGGCTGGTAGACGACGCGACGCGCCTCGGGGTCGTAGCGCATTTCCACCGTGCCGCTGATCGGGAAGTCCTTGCGGAAGGGATGGCCGATGAAGCCGTAGTCGGTGAGCAGGCGCCGCAGGTCCTCGTGCCCCTCGAACACCACGCCGTACAGGTCGAAGGCTTCGCGTTCGTACCAGTTGGCGCTGTTCCACAGGGAGTTGACCGAGGGCATCACCGGCATCTGGTCGTCGTCGCACCAGGCGCGCAGCCGCAGGCGCTGGTTCAGACCGACCGACAGCAGGTGCAGCACGACGCCGAAGCGAGCGCCTTCGCGCAGCCCGTCGCCCCAGCCCTGGTAGTCGACCACGCACAGGTCGATCAGCTGCTCGAAGCGCAGCGCCGGGCCGTCGCGCAGCAAGGCGCAGCAATCCAGGTAGTGGGCCGCCGACACCTCGACGGTGACTTCGCCCAGGTCGCAGCGCAGGCCGAGCAGGCGCTCCCCGAATTGCTGCCGGATTTCGTCTTGGAGACTTTGGAGTTTGCTGGACATCGGTAGGGGGAACCGGGTCGCAAGCCCCGGTCAGGCAGGACGGGTCAGCGGGCGATGGTGTTGGTGCGGCGGATCTTGTTCTGCAGCTGCACCAGGCCGTACAGCAGCGCCTCGGCGGTAGGCGGACATCCGGGGACGTAGACGTCCACCGGAACGATGCGATCGCAGCCGCGAACCACCGAATACGAATAGTGGTAGTAGCCGCCGCCGTTGGCGCACGAGCCCATCGAAAGCACCCAGCGCGGCTCGGGCATCTGGTCGTAGACCCGGCGCAGCGCCGGCGCCATCTTGTTGCACAAGGTGCCGGCGACGATCATCAGGTCGGACTGCCGCGGGCTCGGCCGGAACACGATGCCGAAGCGGTCGAGGTCGTAGCGCGCGGCGCCGGCATGCATCATCTCCACCGCGCAACAAGCCAGCCCGAAAGTCATCGGCCACAGCGAACCGGTCCGTGTCCAGTTGATCAGCTTGTCCGCGGTGGTGGTAATGAAACCTTCGCTGAGTACGCCTTCAATTCCCATCACGAATCCCCAATGCACCGAATGGTCCCGACCCCGCCGCCCGCGCTGCGCCGGCGGCCTTCACTCCCAGTCGAGCGCGCCCTTCTTCCACTCGTAGATGAACCCGACGACCAGGATCGAAAGAAAGATCATCATCGCCCAGAACCCCGCGGCGCCGATCTTCTTCAGGGCGACCGCCCATGGAAACAGGAAGGCGATTTCCAGGTCGAACAGGATGAACAGGATCGCGACCAGGTAGTAGCGCACGTCGAACTTCATCCGCGCGTCCTCGAAGGCCTCGAAGCCGCATTCGTAGGGAGCGTTCTTCGCGCTGTCCGGACGCGACGGTCCGAGCACTCTTCCGAGCACCATCGGTGCGATGCCAACCAGGGTGCCGATGACAATGAACAACAAAACCGGCAGGTACTGCTCGACGAACATCACGCCCTCCTCGTCCATTCGGCGCCGTCGCGACGCCCGCAGTGGCAGCGCCCGCACCGCGCGCGCCCTGGCAGTCTGTGTGGTGCCGACGGCGAGACTCGAACTCGCACAGCTTTCGCCACTACCCCCTCAAGATAGCGTGTCTACCAATTTCACCACGTCGGCAACAACGGCAATCGATCATGCCACCGGAAACCCAGCGCGACGCGGGCTCGTGCGCCTCCGAGGCCGAAGCGCCACCCGCGGCCGTGGATCCAGCATTCCCGGCCAAGCCATGCAACCATGTACTGCAACTTCACGAGCCCGCTTCGGCCGGCCCGGTGCAGAGTTTTCGCGCCGGGTCGCTTTTGCAGGCTTCGAACCCGTCAATCTTAAAGCGTCGACTGCTGCAGCGCAACGTCGAGTGCGCTGCCCTTGCGCTGCGGCAAAGCGCGTGCGCGCGCCCCCTTGACATGCAGCCGCAGCGTCGGGCGCGCCGCCATCGGGCTCAATGCGCCGACGATGCAGCGGCCGCGGGCGCAGGCGCTGTCCGCGCGTTGCCGGGGATCTGCGCCAGGCCACCCGAGGCCGCGCGCGCAGCCGGCCTGGAAGCCGCAGCGGAGGCCGCCGATTGCGCCGGCACGAGGGTCTTGCCGGCGAGCTCGCCCATCACCCCGCCACCGGAATCGGGCTTGTTGCCGAAGTACGCCAGCGCCAGCGTGCAGACGAAGAACACCGTCGCCGCCGCCGCGGTGCTGCGGCTGAGGAAGTTGGCCGAACCGGTGGCGCCGAACAGGCTGCCCGAGGCGCCCGCACCGAAGGATGCGCCCATGTCGGCGCCCTGGCCATGCTGCACCAGGATCAGTCCGACCATCGCGATGGCGGTCAGGATCTGCAGGACGAGAATCAGGTTGAGGACGATGGACATGATGAACAGGGATCAGGCCGTTGGCGAACGACTGGGCGCGGCTGCGACGATGGCCAGGAAGTCCGCCGCCTTCAAGGACGCGCCTCCGACCAACCCGCCGTCGATCGCGTCCTGCCCGAACAACTCCCCGGCATTGCCCGGGTTGACACTGCCGCCGTAGAGAATGGTCAGCTCACGCGGGTCCACGCCGTGGTGGACGGCACGCGAGCGGATCAGGGCGTGCACCTGCTGCGCTTGCGCGGCGCTGGCGCTGCGCCCGCTTCCGATCGCCCAGACCGGCTCGTAGGCCAGGACCATGCGCGAGGCATGCGAACCCAGCAGATTCAGCACCGCGTCGAGCTGCATGCCGATCACCGCGTCGGTCTCGCCGGCCTCGCGCTGCGCTCCCGTCTCGCCGACGCAGACGATCGGCGTGATGCCGCAGTCCAGCGCGCGCTCGGCCTTCGCGGCGACCATCGCGTCGGCCTCGCCGTGCAGCGCGCGGCGCTCGGAATGGCCGACCAGCACGTAGCGGCAGTCGAACTCCCGCAGCATCCGCGCCGACACCTCGCCGGTGTAGGCGCCCTGCTGGTGCATCGAGCAGTCCTGCGCGCCGAGCGCGATGGCCGAGCCCGCGAGCAGCTCCCGCGCCTGCGCCAGGTAGGGAAAGGGCACGCACACCCCGATCTCGCAGCCGGCGCTGCGCGGCGCCGCGACCAGCGCCTGCAGCAGCGAGCGATTGGCCTGCAGGTCGCCGTGCATCTTCCAGTTTCCGACGACCAGCGTGCGCCGTGCCGTGGCGTCGGCCGCCGTGCCTTGCATGGGCGTGGCGGACGTCACGGCAGCGCTTCCCAGACCAGCGCGATCTTGCCGACATGCTCGCCGGCCTCGAGCATGCGATGCGCCTGCACCAGTTCCCCAGCCGGCAACACCGCGTGCATGCGCGGGCGTACCTGGCCCGAGTCGATCAGCGGCCACACATGCCGCTCCAGCTCGCGCGCCAGCGCGCTCTTGAAGTCCGTGCTGCGCGGACGCAGCGTCGAGCCGGTGATGCTCAGGCGCCGGCGCATCAGCAGCGAGGCATCGAAGGACGCCGCGGTGCCGCCCTGCACCGCGACGATCACCAGGCGCCCGTCCTCGGCCAGGCAGCCCACCTCGCGCGCCACGTAGTCCCCGGCGACCATGTCCAGGATCACGTCGACCCCGCGCTTGCCGGTGGCCTCGCGAACCACCTGGGCGAAGTCCTCGCTGCGGTAGTTGATCGCCCGCTCGGCGCCGAGCTCGACGCAGGCCTTGCACTTGGCCTCGGTGCCCGCGGTGGCCCACGCCCGTGCGCCCAGCGCCCGCGCCAGTTGCAGCGCCGTGCTGCCGATGCCGCTGGCGCCGCCCTGCACCAGCAGGTGCTCGCCGGCCTTCAGCGCGCCGCGCTGGAACACGTTGTGCCAGACGGTGAAGAAGGTCTCGGGGATGGCCGCCGCCTCGGCGTCGCTCAATCCCGCCGGCGCCGCGATGCACTGCCCGGCCGGCACCACGCAGTGGTCGGCGTAGCCCCCGCCGTTGACCAGCGCCACCACGCGCTGCCCGATGCGCAGCGCGGTGCCCGAGCCATCGCCTTCGAGCACGTCGCCGCACACCTCCAGCCCGGGAATGTCGGTGGCCCCGGGCGGCGGCGGGTACAGCCCCGCGCGCTGCAGCAGGTCGGGGCGGTTGATGCCGAAGGCCCGCACCCTGAGCAGCACCTCGCCGGGGCCCGGGCGCGGCATCGGCCGCTCGCCCCACTGCAGCACCTCGGGGCCGCCGGGGCGGGTGATCTCGGCTACGCGCATGGTCTGGCTCATCGCGGGACTCCTCGCAAGGATCGCGCCGGCGCTCAGGAGCGCTGCGGCTCGGCGGCCGCGTCGGCCTCGCCGAGCAGCGCCTTGATGGACAGCCGGAAGCGCCCCTTGTCATCGGTCTCGATGACCTTCACACGCACCTTCTGGCCTTCCTGCAGGTGGTCGGAGACCTTGTTGATGCGCTCGTTGGCGATCTGCGAAATGTGCAGCAGGCCGTCGCGACCGGGCAGCACGTTGACCAGCGCGCCGAAATCCAGCAGCTTGACCACCGTGCCTTCGTAGACCTGGCCCACCTCGACCTCGGCGGTGAGTTCGCCGATTCGACGCATCGCCTCCTTCGCGCGATCGGCATCGGTCGACGCCACGGTGATCGTGCCGTCCTCGCCGATGTCGATCTGGGTGCCGGTTTCCTCGGTCAGCGCGCGGATCACCGAGCCGCCCTTGCCGATCACGTCGCGGATGCGCTCGGGGTTGATCTTCATGGTGTACAGACGCGGCGCGTACTGCGACACCTCGGCCCGCGCCCCGCCCATCGCCTGCTGCATCAGGCCCAGGATGTGCAGCCGCGCCTCGCGCGCCTGCGCCAGCGCCACCTGCATGATCTCGCGGGTGATGCCCTGGATCTTGATGTCCATCTGCAGCGCGGTGACCCCGCTGGCGCTGCCGGCGACCTTGAAGTCCATGTCGCCGAGGTGATCCTCGTCGCCGAGGATGTCGGTCAGCACCGCGAAGCGGTTGCCGTCCTTGATCAGGCCCATCGCGATGCCCGCCACGTGCGCCTTCAGCGGCACCCCGGCGTCGAGCAGGCTCAGGCAGCCGCCGCACACCGAGGCCATCGACGACGAGCCGTTGGATTCGGTGATCTCCGACACCACGCGCATGGTGTAGGCGAAGTCCTCCTTCTTCGGCAGCACCGCCTGCAGCGCGCGCCGCGCCAGCCTGCCGTGGCCGATCTCGCGGCGCTTGGGCGAGCCCATGCGCCCGGCCTCGCCGGTGGCGTACGGCGGCATGTTGTAGTGCAGCAGAAAGCGGTCGCGGTACTCGCCAGCGAGCGCGTCGATGATCTGCGAATCCTGGTCCGTGCCCAGCGTGGCCGCCACCAGCGCCTGCGTCTCGCCGCGGGTGAACAACGCGCTGCCGTGCGCCCGCGGCAGCACCCCGGTGCGAATCTCGATCGGCCGCACGGTGCGGGTATCGCGGCCGTCGATGCGCGGATCGCCGGCGAGGATCTGGCTGCGCACGATGCGCGCCTCCATGTCGAACAGGATCTGCTCGACCTTGGCCGGATCGACCTCGGTGGCGTCGGCTGCCAGCCCTGCCTGCACGTCGGCGTAGACCTTGCGCAGCGCCTCGGTGCGCAGTTGCTTCTGGGTGATGCGATAGGCCGCGCGCAGCGCGTCGCCGGCCAACGCGTCGATGCGCGCGATCAGCGCCTCGTCGCGCGGCGCCGGCTGCCAGTCCCAGGCCGGCTTGCCGCCCTCGCGCACCAGCTCGTGGATGGCCTCGATCGCCACCTGCATCTGCTGGTGGCCGAACATCACGGCCTCGAGCATCACCTCCTCGCTGAGCTGGTCGGCCTCGGACTCGACCATCAGCACCGCGGTCTCGGTGCCGGCGACCACCAGGTTCAGCCGCGAATCGGCCAGCTGGGCGCGGCTGGGATTGAGCACGTACTGGCCGTGGAGGTAGCCCACCCGCGCGCCGCCGATCGGGCCGTCGAACGGAATGCCCGAGACCGCCAGCGCGGCGCTGGCGGCGATCATCGCCGCGATGTCCGACTCCACGTCCGGGTTGAGGGACACGACTTGCACCACCACCTGGACTTCGTTGTAGAAGCCCTCGGGAAACAGCGGGCGGATGGGCCGGTCGATCAGCCTGGAGGTCAGGGTCTCATGCTCGCTCAGGCGCCCTTCGCGCTTGAAAAAGCCCCCGGGGATCTTGCCGGCGGCGTAGGTCTTCTCGATGTAGTCGACGGTCAGCGGGAAGAAATCCTGCCCCGGCTTGGCCGTCCTGGCCCCCACCACGCTGGCCAGCACGACCGTGTCATCCATGTTGAGCAGCACCGAGCCGCTGGCCTGCCGGGCGATCTCCCCGGTTTCCAGCGTGACCGTGTGGGAACCCCATTGGAAGGTCTTGGTGATCTTGTGGAACATTGTTCACTCCGGTTGCACGGGAAGCCCGGGCCCTGGCCCGCCCCCGTCAAGTCAGCCCGCGAACGGGCACTGCGGGAAGCACAATGCCATTCCGGTGCGGCTCTGGCGCGGCGCGGCCGGCACCGTTGCCAGAGCGGCCCAGGAATGACACAGCAGCGCTTCCCGAAACGAAGGCGCAGCGCCCGAAGCGCCGCGCATGACAACACGGCGCCTGGCTCGACGAGTCGAGGCAGGCGCCAGCGTGTCCATCCAGGCTCGTCCGTGTTACTTGCGCAGGTTGAGCTTGACGATCAACTCGCGGTAGCGGTCGGCGTCCTTGCCCTTCAGGTAGTCGAGCAGCTTGCGGCGGCGGCTGACCATGCGCAGCAGTCCCCGCCGACCGTGATGGTCCTTGGCGTGGGTCTTGAAGTGCCCGGTCAGCTGGTTGATGCGGGCGGTCAGCAGCGCGACCTGGACTTCGGGAGACCCGGTGTCCTTGGCAGCGCGAGCGTTGTCGGCGACGATTTGCGCCGTGGTGGCTTGGTCCAGACTCATGTTGATTTCCAGTTTCCGATGAAACGACTCGCGAACGCGGAAGAAACCATTCCGCGCCGTGCAAAGAGTCAAGTCTAGCAGG
>JAKBBQ010000093.1 GCA_021808405.1 Pseudomonadota bacterium
GATCGTGTTCACCGAGCCCGACGATCCGACCCTGAGCATTTACCGGGAAACCGACTACAAGGGCGAGAAGTACCACTTCTGCTCCGACGGCTGCAGGGACATCTTCCACAACGAGCCCGAAAAATTCATCCAGGCCTGGCTGCCGATGCCGCAGCTGTTCCAGGCGCCGCTCAACGGCGACATCGGGGCCTGGATGCAATGGGTCGGACTCAAGGACGGGGCCGACAACGGCGACTACCGTGGCTCGCAGGACCAGGTCCATTTCGAGCGTTGGCGTGGTGCCGCCAAGGCCAACGCCTGAAGGAGACGTCATGGCAGTCAAATCCCGCAAGCCCTACGAGGGCGTGGCTCGCGACCTGGTCGAGAACTTCCAGGGCAATCAACTCGTCTATTTCAGCTGGGACCGGCACTTGCTGTTCGCGGCCTCGTTCCAGCTGTGCGTGCCGCGCGAGATGACGGTACGCCAGCTCATCGAGGGGCCGCTGACCATGCTGCTGGCGCCGGATCCGGACGCGGCCGCGATCGACTGGTCGCGCGTCAGCTGGCTGAAGTCGAACCAGCCCTGGGTACCGGCCCTGGACGCCAGCCTGGTGCGCAACGGCGTCGGGCACAAGGAGCTGTTGCGCCTGCAGACCCCGGAGCTGTGCAGCCTGGTGGCGCGGAACTAGGCGCTGGGCGATGGGCTTCGAACTGCGCATCGAACCCCTGGGACAGGTGGTGGGCATCGAGGAGGGCCAGACCGTCCTCGATGCCGCCCTGCGTGCCGGCGTCTATCTGCCTCATGCGTGCGGCCATGGCCTGTGCGGCACCTGCAAGGTGCGAGTGCTGGACGGGGAGGTCGAGCATGGCGCGGCGTCGTCCTTTGCGCTGATGGACTTCGAGCGCGACGAGGGCTATTGCCTGGCCTGCTGCGCCACGGCGGAACAGGACCTGGCCATCGAGGCCGACATCGACGAGGACTCCGACGCGCGTGGCATTCCAGTCGAGACTTTCTCCGGCGTGGTGAGTCGCATCGAGGACCTGACTCCGACCATCAAAGGCGTCTGGATCGGCCTCGACCGCCCGCTGGATTTCCAGGCCGGGCAGTATGTGATGCTGGATGTCCCCGAGGGAATCGGCACGCGGGCGTTTTCCATCGCCAACGCCCCGGGGTCGTCGCATATCGAGCTCAACGTGCGCCGGGTGCCGGGTGGTGCTGGAACGGGCTATGTCCACGAGCGCCTCGAGGTGGGGGACGCGTTGCGCCTGAGCGGGCCTTATGGGCGCTTTTTCGTGCGCGCCTCGGCGGAGCTTCCGCTGCTGTTCATGGCCGGAGGCTCCGGGGTGTCGAGCCCGCGCTCGATGATCCTGGACCTGCTCGGGCGCGGTTGCACCTTGCCCATGACCCTGGTCTACGGCCAGCGCAGCCGAGCCGAACTGTACGGCCACGATGAGTTTCTGGCCCTGGCGGCGGCCCATGCCCATTTCCATTACGTCCCGGTGCTGTCGGACGCGGCGGCGGATGGGGATTGGAGCGGGCGTCGTGGCTTCGTCCACGACGCCGCGCGCGAGCATTTCGGCAACGATTTTCGCGGACACAAGGCCTATCTGTGCGGCCCGCCGGCGATGATCGACGCCTGCATCAGCACCCTGATGCAGGGGCGATTGTTCGAGCGCGACATCCATTTCGAGCGTTTCATTTCCGCGGCGGATTCCCGGCAGCTGCGCAGCCCGCTGTTCCGGTCGATTTGACCCGATACCGTGGCGGCATAGGGGACGGGCCGTGATGTGATCGGACCTCGGGCGGTGACCGAGCGAGACTCGGTCCTGCCCCCATCCATCCCTGGACAGAGGAGACCAGCACGGCGCCGACAGCGCGCGATCGGCTCGCATCCTCCGACCGGAATCGTCTCGTGCCCTTCGTCGTTGCGTCGCGACGGCGTTCAGCCCCTTCCGGACACCATCCTCAGGCCTTCGCCAAGCGCTCGAATTCGCCGATTCGCAGCGGCTTGCCAAAGCGGTAGCCCTGGAACGCGTCACAGCCATGCTGCATCAGGAAGGCCCATTGCGCCTGCGTTTCCACGCCCTCGGCAACGACTTGCAATCCCAGTCCCTTGCCCATCGCGATGATGGTCTGGGCGACCGTCGCGTCTTGCTCGTCCTCCGGCAAGTCGTCGACGAAGGACTTGTCGATCTTCAACTGGTCGAGCGGCAAACGGGTCAGGTACGAAAGCGACGAGCTGCCCGTGCCGAAATCATCGAGCGAGAACGAGAGTCCCTCCTTCTTCAGCGCGCGCATCTTGGCGAAGGCATCTTCGACGTTGTCGAGCACGGTACTTTCGGTGAGTTCGATCTTGAGGCGATCGGCGGAAGCTCCGCGGTCGCGCAGCAAGGACAGGACCGCCTCGACGAAATCATTCTGCGCAAACTGGCGTGCGCTGACGTTCACCGCCAGCACGAGGCCGCTGGTCGACGCCACCTTGGCCCAGGATGCGAGCTGCGCGCATGCCGCGTCGAGCACCCATCGCCCCAGCGGCACGATGATTCCGGTGTCCTCGGCCAAACGGATGAACTCGGCCGGAAGCAGCAGACCGTGTTCGGGGTGATTCCAGCGTACGAGGGCTTCGGCGCCAATCAGCCGCCCTCCGCGGTCATACTGCGGCTGGTAGTAAAGCTCGAGCTGTCCCTTGTCGAGCGCCACGCGCATTTCCGCCTCCATCGCGGTGCGCCTGGCCAGCTCGCTTTGCATGCTCTGCTCGAAGAATCGCAGCGCGTTGCGTCCGTCCTGCTTCGCACGATACATCGCGAGGTCGGCGTGCATCAGGATGGACTCGGTCGAGTCGACTCCGCCCCTGAACAGCGTCGCGCCGATGCTCGCCGAGCAATAGAACGTCTGGCCGTCCAGTTCATAGGCATCGGCCATGCTCCCACGCAGTTTTTCGGCGATCGTCCCGGCGCGCACAGCCGCGGCGTGGGCGTCGTCGCCGAGTTCTTCGAGCACGACGACGAACTCGTCGCCGCCGAAGCGCGCCACGGTATCTCCGTCGCGCACGGAAAGCTTCAGACGTCGCGCCGCCTTGACCAGCAACTGGTCGCCGGCGTGGTGGCCGATGGTGTCGTTGACCTTCTTGAAATTGTCCAGATCGACGAACAGCAGCGCGCAGTACTCCTTGCTTCGCGAACTCCACGCCAGCGCATGCTCGAGGCGGTCGTAGAGCAGCATCCGGTTCGGAAGTTCGGTCAGGGCATCGAAATAGGCCAGGCGCTCCGCCTTCGATTCCGCTTCGCGCTGCCGTGTCACGTCGGCGAACGAACCGACGTAGTGCGTCACGCTGCCGCCCGGATCCCTCACCGCCGAGATCGCCAGTCGCTCGGTGAACAGCTCTCCACTCTTGCGACGATTGACAAGTTCGCCTTGCCAATAGCCATCACTCGCGATGGTGGCCCACATCTCCGCGTAGAACTTTGCATCCTGGCGACCTGAATGCAGCATGGCCGGCGTCTTTCCCACGACCTCGGTCTCACCATACCCGGTAATGCGGGTGAAGGCCCCGTTCACGCGCTGGATCACCCCCGCCGCATCTGTCACCATGACGCCGTCCTGGGCCTCGAATGCGGTGGCTGCGACGCGCAGATCCTCTTCCGCCTTGCGCCGCTCGCTGATGTCGAAGGCGCATGCGACCCGCATGCTCGCATGCCCCTGCGCATTGCTGGTGATGGTCAAATCGACGAATACCGGGAACGTCGATCCATCCTTGCAGACGTGGCGCGATTCGAAGGTCACCTGCGCCTTGCTGCCCATTCCGACTTTCTCGTCGTGGTACGCCGGCGTGTATCCAGGCGCGAACAGTCGATCCACCATCATGCCGCGCATCTCGTCGACCGTATAGCCGCGCCGGGCCGCGAAGGCCGGATTGACGTCGACCAGGCGATTGCTGCGTGCGTCGCTGATCGCAAAGCACAATCCGCTGTGCTCGAAGGCTTCGAACCACAGCTGGGCCTTGGCCTGTGTCTCGACGCGCTGGGTGATGTCCTGGATGGTTCCGCGCATCCGGACCGGCCTTCCCGCATTGTCGAATTCGAGCCGGCCGCGACCGTGGACCCAGCGCAGCGCGCCGTCGATCGGGCGGACGATCCGGTATTCGCGATCGAACGCTCGCGGACTCTCGGTGCGATCGGGCGCGAAATGCGCTCCCATCGCTTCCCGATCCTCCGGGGCAACCAGTGCGATCCACCCCGCGAGCGTTCGCGCATGGCCCGTGTCGATCCCGAGCAGCCGGTCGAGTCCGTCCGAGCTCTCCCAAGCTCCGCTTTCGAGGTCGAGCACGTAGCTTCCGATCCCGGCGATTTCCTGCGACTCGCGAAGCGCGGCCAGAGCCTTTGCTTCCTTGTCCTTCGCCGCTTCGCGCTCGGTGATGTCGCGTGAGACGCCGAACATGCCGGTGACACGCCCTTGGGCATCGTGCAGCGGCCCCTTGATGACGAGGTAGGTGATCTCGCCATCGGCCGTGCTCAGGCGCTCGATGGTGCGCAGCACTGTGTCGCCTTCCATGACCGAGCGGTCATTGGTCGTGAGCAACTCGGCTTGCTCGGGCGGGAAGATCGCCGTGTCGTCGTGGCCGATGATCTCCGCGGCATCCTTGCCGGTCACGCGCGCGACTTCGCGGTTCACGAGCGTGTACTTGCCCTGGCTGTCCTTCGTGAAGATGGCGTCGGGAGAACTGTCGAGCAACTCGACGATCAGCCGCTGGCTTTGCTCGCTGAGCAGCGTGGCCCTTCGCGCGGCGCGAAGCGATCTCTCGAGCCTGCCCGCGTGGCGTCGCATCCATGCGTAGACCAGGCAGGTCGAGGCGAGCCCCAACACGATCCCTTGGCCCAGGTCGACCATGTGGAGCATCGCAGGGTCTGGAAAAAGCGCC
The DNA here is from genome assembly GCA_021808405.1 of Pseudomonadota bacterium. Taxonomy (GTDB): domain Bacteria; phylum Pseudomonadota; class Gammaproteobacteria; order Burkholderiales; family Burkholderiaceae_C; genus Thiomonas_A. Next base: position 4,899 of record JAKBBQ010000093.1, read on the forward strand.
GCGGCCCAGGCGCCGGAGAACCGCAGCCAGACCAGAACGGTGAGTGCATAGATCGCGGCGATGCCCAGCGGATAGCCCATGCGCACGTGTGCAAGCGTTGCATCACGCTCCGGCTCGCCGTTGTGCTCCTGCGTCAGCATCGAAACCCCTTCGCTCAGGCCCTGCACGACGCTTTCCGCACCATCGGCAGTGCACAAGGACTTCCACCGCGAGAAGGAGCGCCGGTGCGTCGGATTGTCGGAATTTTAGGAGGCGTCCGATCGAGGCAATGCCAACAATTTGGCGGATTCCTCGTCTTTGATCCCGGGACGCGGCGGACCGATGTTGCACACACGACCGGCACGCTGCGATACCAAGCGCTCGCCCGGATGGGACGGCTGCCGGTTCCGTGCAAGCCGGGCCATGCGTCGGTTCCGGCAGACCTGACACGATCCCCGGGGCGGGCGCGCGGCGAAGGCGGGCATCCAGCGCATGCGAACCCAAGGGGGTGCAAACGCGGGACGACGCGCCGAAACGCCGATCAGGCCTTGCCGACCTTGGCCGCGCGCTTTTCCAGGAAGTCCCGCACGCGCTGCTTGGCCGCGTCGTCGCCTTGCGCGATCGACGACATCAGCGCCTCGACGAACAGGCCTTCGCCGGGCGAAAGTTCGGCGATGCGAGGCAGCGCCTGGGTGATCGCGTAATTGGACAGCGGCGCGTTGCCGGCGATGCGCCGCGCCAGCTCCAGCGCCTTGGCCAGCCCCTGGCCGTCGTCGACCAGGTAGTTCGACACCCCGAGGGCCTGGCCTTCGGCGGCGTCGAACACCCGTCCGGTGAGCATCATGTCGGTCATTCGCGCGACGCCGATCAGGCGCGAGATGCGCACCGACCCTCCGCCGCCGACGAAGATCCCCCGCTGCCCCTCGGGCAAGGCGTAGAACGCGCTGCGCTCGGCGATTCGCAGGTGCGCGGCCGCGGCCAGTTCGAGCCCGCCGCCGACCACCGCGCCGTGCAGCACCGCGAGCACCGGGACGGGGCCGAACTGCATGGCCTCGAAGGCCGCGTGCCAGGCTCGCGAATGATGAATGCCCTCCACCACGCTGCGCTCGCTCACCTCCGACAGGTCGAGTCCGGCGCAGAAGTGCTCGCCTTCGCCGCTGAGCACGACCGCGCGCACGTCGCCGGGCAGGTTCAGGAACAGGGTGTGCAACTGCGCCAGCAGGGCGTCGCTGACCGAGTTGCGCTTTTGCGGCCGGTTCAGCCGCGCGTGCAGCACCACGCCGTCGCGCTGCACACGCAACAGCTCGAGCGTGCCGAGCACCCCGGATGAAGCCTGGACGTCCTCGAGCATGATCCTCCTCAGGCCAGGATGGTTTCGGGAGTGCCGGCGTACAGCGCGTCGACCAGCGCGGCGCGCTCGCGCAGCACGGCGCGTTGATGGATGTAGCCCTTGTCGGTGATCTCACCGGCCGCGCTGCTGGGGGGCTCGTCGAGCAGCAGCGCGCGCACCGGGGTCTGCGACGAGCCGCCGCCCTGCTCGCGCAGATCGCGCAGCACCTGCGCGACCTTGTCGCGCAACTCGCCGGCGGGCAGCGCCGCGGCCTGCGGCGACGGGAAGATCAGCAGGCCGATGTCGGCGCGGTCGTGGCCTGCGATCACCACGTCCTGCGCCCAGGGCGCCAGCGCCGACACCAGCCGCACGCGCAGCGTGCCGACCGACACCCAGGTGCCCGAGGCGAGCTTGAAGTCCTCGGCCACGCGACCGTCGAACACGATGCCCTGCTCGGGGTGCGCTTCGTCGACCAGGCGTCCGGCGTCGCCGATGCGGTAGTAGCCCTCGGCATCGAAGGCCTGCGCGGTCAACTGCGGGGCGTCGCGGTAACCGGGGAACACGTTGACCCCGCGCACGCGCATTTCCAGCTTGCCGCCGGCGGGCACGAACTTGAGCTCGGTGCCGGGCAACGGCAGGCCGATGACCCCGGCCTGCTCGAGCCACCAGTGCGCGCTGGTGATCGCGGGCGAGGTCTCGGTCGAGCCCCACGACGTGGTCAGCCACAACGGCTCGCCGCGCACGCGCAGCGCCAGCGCCTGCAGGCGGTCCCAACTCGACTGCGGCAGGCTCGCGCCGGCGTAGAACACCCCGCGCAGGCGCGACAGGAAGTCGCGCGCGCGAGCCTCGTCGGCCTCCAGCAGCGGCAGCAGCATGTCGATTCCGCGCGGTACGTTGAAATGCAGCGTCGGGCGCACATCGCACAGGTTTTGCAGCGTGCGCTCGATCATGCCGGGAATCGGCCGCCCGTCATCGATGGCCAGGAATCCGCCGTTGCGCAGCACCATGTCCAGGTTGTGGTTGCCGCCGAAGGTGTGGCTCCACGGCAACCAGTCGACCAGCACGGGCCTTTCGTGGTCCAGGAAGCGCCAGGCCTGCGCGACCATCTGCTGGTTGGCGCACAGCATGCGATGGGTGTTGATCACCACCTTGGGGTGCCCGGTCGAGCCCGAGGTCAGCAGGTACTTGGCGTGCGTGTCCGGGGTGATGGCCTCGAAGGCCCGCATCACCTGCGGCCCCTCGGCCGTGCGCAGCAGGGTGTCGAAGGCCCATGCGCCGGGAAAGGTCTCGGCGCCTTCGCTGAACACCACGACCGCGTGCTGTCCCGAGGCGGCGATGGCCGATGCGTACACCGCGGCATCGCTGGCGTAGATCAGCGCCGGACCCAGGGTGTTGAGAATGCCGTGGATGCGCGAGAAATCGCCATCGCGAACCAGCCGGCAATAGGCGCTGGATACCGTGCACACCGCGCGCCCGATGTGCATCGCGGCCAGCATCAGCAGCAGGTGGTCGATGGCGTTGTCCGACAGCACGACGATCGGTGCCTGAGGCATGAGCTTCAACCCCAGCAGGCTCTGCGCCACCCGCCCGACCTGCGCGCGCGTCTGGCCCCAGCTCAACCTGCGCCACGAACCGTCGGCGGCCCGCTCGGCGAATGCCGGCGCGTCCGGGGTGTCGCGCGCCCACTGCTCGAGCCATTCGCCGACGCAGCGGGCATAGGGTTTCAGAGGCTCGGGCGAACGCAGCACGAAGCTGCCGTCGTCGAAACCGACGCGCACCACGCGCTGCGGCGCCAGGCCCAGGCGTTGCGCGCGCTCGGCGTCGTTCATTCGCGATCCCTCTCCGGCTGCCGGGCGGCGCCCGACGACCCCGCGGGATCGGCCGCCGCCCGCACCTTGCTCGCCGACCCCTCGAGCCCGCCGAGCAGGGCCCGCTGGTCGCCCGGAATGACCATGTCGAATTTGTTGTCGACCACCGTGTATTCGTAGTAGCCCATGCGCGCGATCGGGCGCGCCTTGAGCACGTCCACACGGCCCTGCTCGTCGAGCACGCTTTCGCCGATGTGCACGCCGACGACGCGGCCGAACACCACGTCCACCGTGCCCATCAGCCCGCCCCCGGGTAGACGCAGGGTCGTGATCACCTTGCACTCGAACTGGATCGGCGAGCCGCTCACGCGCTTGGGACGCACGATGCGGCTGTCGAGCTTGAGCAGACCGGCCAGTTCGAACTCGTCGACGTCGGGGCCGACCTCCTGCGCGCTGGCGTTGACGGCCTCGCGCTGGTCCCACGTGGCCATGTTCCAGACGAACTCGCCGGTCTGCTCGGCGTTGCGCACCGTGTCCTTGCGGCGCCCGCGGCTGTCCTGGTTGGCCGCGAACAGGACCATCGGCGGATCGAAGGAGACGTTCTGGAACTGGCTGAACGGCGCCAGGTTGTCGGCACCTGCCGAGTCGACCGTGGAGATCCAGCCGATCGGTCGCGGAACGACGCAGGACTTGAAGGGATCATGCGGCAGCCCGTGGTCGGTGCGGCCCGGTTCGTAGTACACGCGCGACTCCTCGTCTTTCCATACACATGCGTATGTGTATGGACGTATGCTATGCCTGCGATCCCGCCGCAGTCTCGGTACAAACCCCAGCTCCGCCAGCCGTTTCATGCATCCTGCCGCAACCCGTCCGCAACGCGCGCAGCGGCGCGTGGGCGATGCCGCGGCGCGCCGCGAGACCTTGACCCGCGAGCGCTGGATCGAGGCGGCCACCGAGGTGCTGGTCGACCACGGCATCGACGACGTGCGGGTCGACCGGCTGGCCAGCGAGCTGTCGGTGACCCGGGGCAGTTTCTACTGGCACTTCCGCGACCGCGACGAGTTGCTGCGCGCGGTCCTGCAAAGCTGGCGCGAGCGCGCCACCGAGCAGATCACCGCGCGCCTGCAAGGCGCCCACCGCGACCCGCGCGCCCAGTTGCGCGACGTTCTGTCGCTGCCGTTTCGCGGCCGCGCCGCGGCACGCGCCGCACGCATCGAGTTGGCGCTGCGCGCCTGGGCGCGCCACGACGCGATGGCGCGCGAGGCGGTGGCCGAGGCCGACGCGAGCCGCATCGACTACATCGGCGGTCTGTTCGAACTCCTGGGTTGCACCCGCGCGCAGGCGCGCCAGCGGGCCTTCACGCTGTACGGTCACGTCGTCGCCGAGTCGCAACTGGGCGCGATCGGCTCCAGCTCCGAACGATCGTCGCGGCGCAAGTTCGTCGAGCAGTTGCTGCTCGGCCGTCCGGCCCGATGAACTGGCTGGCGCATGCGGCGGGCGAACCGGCCCGGCGTCGCAGTCGCGCGCTCCTTGCCTGCCGCGCCGCGTCGGGCCGGCCTTCTCGGCGCAAGCCTGCGATCATGCGCTTGCACAGGGCCGTCGCGGCCCGTCCCTCGACGCCATCCACCGCGGGAGAACCAGCCCATGCTCACCGTCCATCACCTGAACAACTCGCGCTCGCAGCGCGTGCTCTGGCTGCTCGAAGAGCTCGAGCTGGACTATGCGGTCCGGCGCTACGAACGCGATGCGCGCACGCTGCGCGCGCCACCCGAGCTGCGCGCGGTCCACCCCCTGGGCAAGTCGCCGGTGGTGGTCGACGGCGAGCGCGTGGTGGCCGAGACCGGGGCCATCGTCGAATACCTGCTGCAGCGCTACGGCAACGGACGGCTGCAACCGGCCGCCGACAGCGACGACGCCCTGCGCTTTCGCTACTGGATGCACTACGCCGAGGGCTCGGCGATGCCGCCGCTGGTGCTCAAGCTGATCAGCCAGCGCATCGCCGGCGCGCCGATGCCCTTCTTCGCCCGGCCGATCGCGCGGCGCATCGCGCGTACCCTGCAGGCCGAGGTGGTCGACCCGCAGCTGGCGCTGCACCTGGGCTACATCGACTCCGAACTGCGCCGCACCGGCTGGTTCGCCGGCGACGCCTTCAGCGCCGCCGACATCCAGATGAGCTTCCCGCTGGAGGCGGCCGCCTCGCGGGCTCCGCAGCCGGGACTGGCGGCGATCGCCGATTTCCTGCAGCGCATCCACGCTCGGCCGGCCTATCGCCGCGCGCTGGAGCGCGGCGGGGAGTACGCCTACGCCTGAGCGGCGTGGGCGCCGGGCATGCCGGTGCGCTATCTTTGCGGGCGCAATTCCACGGCGCGACAGTCCGGGCGGCGGCGCCGGCGGTGCGCGCGCCGCGTCGCCTGCGTCGAGTCACCGATCATCGGGAAAGGACACCCAGCATGGCCTTGATCTATTACCTCACCCAGATCCAGTTCGAATACGGCGCCGTGCGCCTGCTCGAGCAGGAATGCCAGCGCGTCGGAATCTCCCGGCCGCTGGTGGTCACCGACGCCGGCGTGCGCGCCGCCGGGGTGCTGCAAAAGGCGCTCGATGCGCTCGGCGGACTGCCCTGCGCGGTGTTCGACCAGACCCCGTCGAACCCGACCGAGGCCGCGGTGCGCGCGGCCTCGGAGCTGTACAAGGCGCGGGGCTGCGACGGCCTGGTCGCGGTGGGCGGCGGCTCGGCGATCGACTGCGCCAAGGGGGTCGCGATCGCCGCGACCCACGACGGTCCGCTGACCCGCTACGCCACCATCGAGGGCGGCTCGCCGCGCATCACCGACAAGGTCGCGCCGCTGATCGCGGTGCCGACGACCAGCGGCACCGGAAGCGAGGTGGCGCGGGGCGCGATCATCATCGTCGACGACCATCGCAAGCTGGGTTTCCACTCCTGGAACCTGCTGCCCAGGGCGGCGATCTGCGACCCCGAGCTCACGCTGGGGCTGCCGCCTAGGCTGACGGCCGCCACCGGAATGGACGCCATCGCCCACTGCATGGAAACCTTCATGGCCTCGGCCTTCAATCCGCCCGCCGACGGCATCGCGCTGGACGGACTGGAGCGGGGCTGGTCGCACATCGAGCGTGCCACACGCGACGGCGGCGACCGCGAGGCGCGGCTGAACCTGATGAGCGCATCGATGCAGGGCGCGATGGCGTTCCAGAAGGGACTGGGTTGCGTGCACTCCCTCAGCCACAGCCTGGGCGGGGTCGACCCGCGGCTGCACCACGGCACCCTCAACGCGATGTTCCTGCCCGCGGTCGTGCGCTTCAACTCCGAGGCGCCGTCGGTGCGGCAGGAGCATCGGCTGGACCGCATGGCGCGCGCCATGGGCCTGCGCTCGGGTGCAGACATCCCCGAGGCCATCCGCGACATGAACTCCCGCCTCGGCCTGCCTTCGGGCCTGGCGGCCATGGGCGTGCAGCGCGAGTCCTTCGACCGGGTCGTGCAAGGCGCGCTGGCCGATCATTGCCACAAGACCAACCCCCGCGAGGCCAGCCGCGAGGATTACCTGCAGATGCTGGAGACCTCGCTCTGACGGCTTGCCTGCGGGGTTGCCTGCGCGCCTACCCGCCGTCGGCACACAGGTAGGCGCGGATCGCTCGGGTCGCTGCGACCGGCTCGACGGCACGGATCGGGTGCGGTCCCGCGGCCGGCGCGGATGCCGCCGAAGGCCTGGCCATGCGGGGCTGTTCCCGTGGCGGGAGCGACCGCTGTAGCACGGTGTTTCCGCGGCCCGGACCGGGGCGCATGCGCTACGCTGGAGCAGTTCCCGCGGCACCCGCCCCACCACCCGCCATGACCCTTGTCTTCATCGCGATCTTCGCCATCCTCGGCGCCTTCGCGCGCTACGGCCAGTCGATTGCCGTGCAAGGACTGCTCGGCCGCAGCTTTCCCTTCGCGACCCTGTCGATCAACGTGCTGGGCTCGTTCCTGATGGGTTTCCTGTTCTTCCTGACCGTGGAGCGGGTGCAGATGAACCCCGAACTGCGAACCGGAATCCTCACCGGCGGCCTGGGCGCCTACACCACCTTCTCGACTTTCTCGCTGGAAACCCTCCATCTGATCGAAGGCGGCGAGTGGGCCAAGGCGGCGCTCTACGCTGCCGCCTCGGTGGTGCTTTCGATCGCGGCGGCGATGCTCGGCGCCTACCTGTCGCGCAACCTGGGAGTCCCAGCATGAAGACCGTGACCATGGCCCGCATCTACATCAAGGAAGGCGACAAGGTGGACGGGCACAACCTGATCCGCGAGATCTTCCACCTGCTGCACGGCGAGCAGAAGGTGCACGGGGTGACGGTG
>JAKBBQ010000094.1 GCA_021808405.1 Pseudomonadota bacterium
CCGGCCGATGGTCGACTTCGCGCTTTTCCGCCGCCGCACCTTTCTCGGCAGCAGCATCGCGATGCTGGGTTTCGCGGCTTCCGCGCAGGTCATGCTGACCTACCTTCCGCTGTACCTGCAGAACGCCTTCGGCTTCGACGCGGCGGCCGCCGGTCTGCGCATGATGCCCTTCGCACTGCCGCTGTTCATCGTTCCGCGCGTGGCCGCGGCGCTGGCCGCCCGCGTTTCCGGGCGCGGGCTGCTCACGGCCGGCCTGCTGGTCACGGCGGCCGGCAACGCGCTCACGGCCTGGCTCGTGGGAGAGCAAGCCGGCTACCTCGCGGTGGCGGCCGGCATGGCGCTGACCGGTTGCGGAGCCGGGCTGCTCAACGGCGAAACGGCGAAGGTGTCGATGAGCGTGATTCCACCCGAGCGCGGGGGCATGGCCTCGGGAATCGGCGCGACCCTTCGCTTCACCGGGCTGGTCGTCGGGATCACCGCGCTCGGAGCCGTGCTGATCGACCGCACGCGGAGCCATTTCGCGGCCTCGCTGTCCGGCCTGGGCGCGGGACTGCCACCCCTGCACGCGCTGGTGTCGCGCGTCGTCTCCGGCGATCTGCCGGGCGCCCTGGCGGGGCTGCCGCCGTCGGTCGCGCAGCGTCTGCAGCACATCGCCCGCGACAGCTTCGCGGCCGGCTTCTCCACGGTGCTGATGTGCGCCGCCGGCATCGCCGCGGTCGCGGCGCTGGCGAGCTGGCTGCTGGTCAGCGCGGCCGAGACCTCGCCCCACGCCCCCACCCACCCCGGGAGTTCGTCATGAAAGTCAGCAGGGAACAGGCCGAGCGCAACCGGCGCGCGGTCGTGGCGTCGGCGGCGCGACTGTTTCGCGAGCGCGGATTCGACGGCATCGGGCTCGGCGAAGTCATGCGCGCCGCGGGCCTCACCCACGGCGGCTTCTACAAGCAGTTCACCAGCAAGGAAGACCTGGTGCGCGAATCCATGACCTGCGCGCTGGCGCGCGGCCGCGCGAAGTGGGCCGATCGCGTGGCCGGCGCCGACGACCCGCTGGCGAGCTTCGTGAACGGCTACCTGTCCCCGGACCATCGCGACCACCCGGCCGAGGGCTGCGCCTTCGTGGCGCTGGGCGCCGAGGCCGCGCGCCGCGACGACGAGCCGCTGCGGCAAGCCTTCGAAACCGAGGCCCGGGGCTACCTGGATCTGCTCGAAGACCTGCTGGACGAGGCCTCCACCCCGGCGCGCCGCGACCGTGCGCTGGCCAGCCTGTCCACCCTCGTCGGAGCGCTGCTCATGTCGCGCGTGGTGCGCGACCCCGAGCTTTCGGGCGATTTCCTGCGCGCCGCGGCCGCCTTCGTGCTGCAGCCGCGCTGAGGCCCACCCCACATCAGGAGCCCCGCCATGCCCCCCTCCGAAACCCCCGGCCTGTACCTGGACGACCTGCAGGTCGGCCAGCGCTTCGAGTCCGGCGCCTTGCAGGTGCAACGCGACGACATCCTGCGCTTCGCGCGCGAATTCGATCCCCAGCCCTTCCACATGGACGACGCGGCCGCCCGCGACACGCTGTTCGGCGGGCTGGCCGCCAGCGGATGGCATACCGCGGCCCTGACCATGCGCCTGCTGGTCGACGGTGGCCTGCCGCTTGCCATGGGAATCGTCGGCGCGGGAGGCGAAGTCACCTGGCCATGCCCGGTACGCCCGGGCGACACGCTGCGCGTGCGAAGCGAGGTCATGGAGATCCACGCCTCCGCCTCGCGGCCGGACCGGGCCCGCGTGAGCGTGCGCAGTCAGACCATGAATCAGAATGGGGAGGTGGTACAGACGACCCTCGCGAAGCTGCTCGTATTGCGCCGCCCCCAGTCCTGAGCCACGCATCGAAACGCGCGCCGCGGTCCTCGAGGGAGCACCTTGGCGCCTGAGCGGACAAGCCTGCTGCTCGCGACATGCGCGCAGTACCCGTCTGTCGCCTTGGCGGCCATCCGGCGCCGCGTCGTGTCGCAAAGCCCTGGGCCACCACCGCGGCGATTGCGGCTGCGCCGACAACAGGCCTACCATCGGGCGCAGCCGCGCCGCACTGCACGGCGCCGATTGCCGCCAAGGACCGAGCGATGGCCCACCGCAGCACCTTTGCGTCGTCCGATTCGGCCTCGCCCGATTCCGCCGCGTCCGATTCCGCCGCGTCCGATTCCGCCGCGCCGGGCGCTGCCCGCGCGCCGACGCCGGCCGATGCCGCGGACTACCTGATCGATGCGGCACAGCGCGCCGCCTTGTTCCTCGACACCCTGCTCGACCGCGGCAACGCGTACCGCGAGCACCTGGACCAGGGGACTCCGCCGCTGCTGAAGTTCGAGCACGAACTGGTGCTCGACGGGCTGACGCTCGAACGGCCATGCAATTACGCGCTGCTGCGGGTGATTCCCCCCCAGGACATCCCGGCGCGAAGCGACTTGCGTCCGCTCGTGGTCGTCGACCCGCGCGCCGGCCACGGCCCCGGAATCGGCGGCTTCAAGAACGATTCGGAAGTCGGCGTCGCGATGCGCGCCGGCCATCCGGTGTATTTCGTGACGTTTCGCCCGCAGCCTGTCGAGGGGCAGACGCTGTTCGACGTGATGCATGCCGAGGCGAATTTCCTCGAGGCGGTGATCGCGCGCCACCCGGACTGCGCGGCCAGGCCGGTCATCGTCGGCAACTGCCAGGCCGGATGGGCGATGATGGCGCTTGCCGCGACCCGGCCGGAGCTGTGCGGCCCGCTGATGATCGTCGGCGCCCCGCTGTCGTATTGGGCGGGGGGTTCGACTCTGAACCCGATGCGCTACGTCGGCGCGATGCTGGGCGGCTCATGGCTCGCGTCGCTGACCTCCGATCTGGGTGCCGACCGTTTCGACGGCGCCCACCTGGTCGACAATTTCGAGAAGCTCCATCCGGCCAACACCTTCTGGGGTCGCTACTACAAGCTCTGGTCGCAGGTCGATTCCGAAGCGCCGCGCTTCCTCGAGTTCGAGCGCTGGTGGGGAGGCTTCTTCCGCATGACCGGGGCCGAGATCGAGGCGATCGTCGAGAACCTGTTCGTCGGCAACAGGCTGGCGCGCGGCGACATGGTCGACGGCGAGCGACGCATCGACTTGCGGTCGATCACTTCCCCGGTCGTCGTGTTCGCCTCGCACGGCGACAACATCACCCCGGTCCCGCAGGCGCTGGACTGGATCGTCGACACCTGGGGCGACGAGCGCGCGATCGCCGCCGCCGGAAGGACCATCGTCTACGTGCTGCACGACAGCGTCGGCCACCTCGGCATCTTCGTCGGCGGCGAAGTCGCGCGCAAGGAGCATGACCAGCTCGTCGCTTCGCTCGACGTGATCGAAAGCCTTCCGCCCGGCCTGTACGAAATGCGGCTGGAGGCCAAGGACGGCGGCGACGTGCTTCGCTGGGACTCTCTGGAGCCCGGCGACTACACGGTGCACTACGAGCACCGCACGATGCAGGACATCGTCGCTCTCAATCCCGAGGGTCGCGACGAGGAGGCGCTTTTCTCGGTCGTCGCCAAGGTGTCGGAATTCAACGCGCAGTGGTACAAGGCCTGGCTGAGGCCGTGGGTGCGGGCGATGGCCACGCGCAGCGTCGGCGACGCGCTCGGCAGGCTGCATCCGCTGCGCCTGCAGCGCGAGCTGTGGTCCGATGCCTCGCCGGCGGCGCCGTTCCTTCGCGAACTCGCCGGCCGCGCCCGATCGGGCCGCAAGCGCGTCGCCGACGGCAATCCGCTGCTCGACGCCGAACGCGGATTCGACGCGTGGATGAGCGATTCGCTGAACCGCTACCGTGCCCAGCGCGATGCCTTCACGGTCGCTTTCGCGCGCCAGTGCTACGGCAGCGCCGGGCTGGGCAGGTGGTTCAAGCCCGACGCGCCGGACTCGCTGCGTGCGAACGAGCGAGCGCTGCGGGAAATCGAAGAGGCGCGAGCGCTCGAACTCCCGCGCGTGGCCGAAGGCGGTTTTGCCGAAGCCGTCTGCCGCATCGTGCTCGCCGGCATGGCGTCGATCGGCGCGTTCGAGCGCCGCAGCCTGCGCCTGGCCCGTCTGCTCGCGCGCCTGCCGGCCGACGCCCGCGGCAGCGTACCGGCCGCGATTGCCTGGGGTCGTCTGCTCAAGGAGCAGGCGCGAATCACCGCCGTCGCGCCCGTCGAGGCGCTCAACGCGCTGGACGTGCTGTTGCCCGACCTCGCCAGCCGCGAGCGCGCGCTGGCGCTGTCGGCCGCGGTGATGATGATCGAGCCGACGCTGGCCAACCCGCGCTCGGAAATCATCGAATTCCTGATGGACACGCTCGGCGCGGATCCGCAGCGTGTCATCGCGCTGGCGCGAACGCTGACCAGCGCGGTCGAGTCTCCCGCGCCCGTCGCGCGGCGCGGCAAGCGCGCGCCGCGCTGAGGCGGGGGCGGCCGGCGGCGCGCCGCCGCATCCCCCGGTGCGCTGCGCGCTGGCGACATGAACCGACCCGGAACGAAGGAATCGACCGATGCCGACCCTCAAGAGCCTGCTCGACGAGCCGAGGAAGCTGCCTGCCGTTCCCAAGGTCGCGCAGCAGCTCATCCAGACCTTCAGCGACGAGGACGCGGACTTCGGCGAAATCGCCAGCCAGATCTCGGCCGACCCCGTGCTCAGCGCCAAACTGCTCAGGCTGGCCAATTCGGCCTATTTCCATTTCTCGCGAACGATCGCCTCGATCGACGACGCGCTGCGCATGCTCGGCTTCGTCATGGTGCGGAACCTCGTCCTCGGCCATGGCATGGCCGCGGCCTTTCGCGGGACGCGGGGGATCGACCTGGGCCAGTTCTGGCATTACAACCTGTACACGGTCGGCGCTTCGCGCTGGCTGGCGGCGAAGACCCGGCTGAACGCCGACGTCGTGTTCACCCTCGGCCTGATGCATGGCATCGGCCAGCTGCACCTGCATGCCGCGGCGCCCGACGCGATGGCGCCGATCGACGCGAAGCTGCACGTGCTCGACCCCGGACGCGCCGCGCTGGAGAAGGAAGTGCTCGGCTTCCACCACGGCGACGTGGCCTCCGAGCTCGCTCGGTTCTGGCGCTTCCCCGAAGCCGTCACGACGGCGCTGCGACGGGTTCCCGAACCGCTGGCCGGCGACGAATTCTCCGCGCCCGCGGGCTGCGTCCACCTCGGAGCGTGGCGCGCGCGCGGCGAGGTCCACCTGAGTTCGCCCGAGGCGCAGGCCGCCGCCTTCCCCCGGCAAGTCGCCCAGCAGCTGGGGCTGACGCTTGAGGGCCTCGACACGGAAATGCCCGCGCTCGCCGAACTCACCGAGGGCCTGAGCTCGATGCTCGATTAGTCAGGCTGTCGAAATCCCGGAGGGGGTCGCCTGGGCGCAGAATCGGTGGGAGTCGAAGCCGACGCGATCGGCGAGCATCCCCGAGAGGATCGGTCCAGCGGTGGCACCGAGGCCGAACGGCACGCAGTACCCGGCGCCCACCTGCAGGCCGCGCCCGAGGCCGCGAACCAGTCCGCGTCGACCATCGCCGGCAACAGCGGGATGCAGGCGAAGCGCGCGAGGCCGATGCCGACCAGGCTGGCGCCGAAGCCGGCGCGGACTCCCCAGCAGGCGCCGCTGGAGTCGCGCGGCGGGCGATCTGCGAGGCCGGATCAGACGGGCAGCAGATACTTCTTGCGGATCGCCGCGCCCACGGTGTACTTCGGGTCGACGAAGTTGCCCAGGCGCACCTGCCCGCATTGGCTGAGCATCATGTAGGCATCCCATAGATCGAAGCCGTACTCGGCGGCCATCCAGCGCACCAGCTCGGCGTAGGCGATTCGCGTCGCATCCTCCAGCGGTCGCGCGCTTCCGATGGCCATCAGCAGGTTGTCGGTCTCCAGGCGCGGCCACTCGATGGCCCAGTCCTTGATCAGGTCCACGTGAATAGTCGTGGTACTCGCGAACTCCACCGCGGTGCCGCAGACCTCGCCGTCGCCCTGGCAGGCATGGGCGTCGCCCAGGAACAGGCGGGCGCCTTGGGAACGCACGGGCAGGTAGGTGATGCTGCCGGGGCCCATGTCGGGCACGTCCATGTTTCCGCCGTGGTTGTCGGGCGTCAGGGAGTTGATGGAGTCGATCTCCGGCGACAGACTCAGCGTGCCGATGTGCGGTCGGTACGGAAGCATCACGCGCTTGCTCCAGTACACGCCGTCCTCGTCGACGTCGATCTTGCGCGTGATCTCGGGCAGCGGCTGGTTGAGCGTGGCGGTGAAGTGGGTTCCGGTCAGCGCGCCGAATTGCGGGATCAGGCAGCAGGTGCCGCGAGGGTTGTCGCCGCGCGGCTTGATGGATTCGATGTGCACCGCGACGACGTCGCCCTTTTGCGCGCCGGCGATCAGGATGGGGCCGTTCTGGGGGTTCAGGAACGGCACGCGCAGCACCTGGCCGGGCAGGTCCTGCTCGGTGCGGATCTTGCCCTCGAAGGCGTCGCGCGTGTCGATGACCACGCGGTCGCCAGGCTGGATCTCCATCACCGGCTCGGAGTACGGGCCGATGGTGTAGTGGAAGGTTCCCTGCCGGTCCTCGGTCAGCTCGTGCGTGGTGCCGACGTTCCCGTTCGCCACCCCGCGGGTGTGCATGATCGATTGTTTCAGCCAAGACATGTGTTCACTCCTCGACAGCAGATACCGGGCCCGATTGCCCCCATGCCGGACGACGCCTGCGTTGCGGCCGGCGTCACACGGCGATCCAGCGCAGCACGTTGTCGCGCCGCATGTGTTCGCCCTTGCCGGACGCGACCACCTGGCCGCGCACCAGCACCACGTAGTCGTCGGCGACGGACTGCGCGAAATCGAAGTACTGCTCGACGAGCAGGATCGACAACGTGCCCTTGAGCGACTGGATCACGCGTTCGATGTCCTGCACGATGGACGGCTGGATGCCCTCGGTGGGCTCGTCGAGCACCAGCACCGACGGGTTGGTCAGCAGTGCGCGCCCGATGGCCAGTTGTTGCTGCTGGCCGCCCGAGAGATTGCCGGCCAGCCGAGCGCGCATCGTCTTGAGCACCGGGAACAGCTGGTACACCTCGTCGAAGCCGAACCGGCGCCGCGGGCCGGCGCGTCCGCCGCAGGCGCCGACCTCGAGGTTCTGCTGCACCGTCAGTTCCGCGAAGATGTCGCGTCCCTGCGGCACGTATCCGAGCCCGGCGGCCACGCGCTGGTGGGTCGCCAGGCGCGTCAGGTCCTGGCCGTCGAGCGCGATCTCGCCCGAGCGGATGGGCAGCACCCCCATGAGACTTTTGAGCAGCGTGGTCTTGCCGACGCCGTTGCGCCCGAGCACCACCGTGCACGAGCCGTCCTGTAACGACAGTTCCACGTCGCGCAGCGTGTGGCTGCCGCCGTAATACTGGTTGATGCCTCGCAGATGCAGTGCCATGTCAGCGCCCCAGGTACACCTCGATCACGCGCGGATCCTGGCGAATCGCATGCATGCTTCCCTCGCCGAGGATGCGGCCTTCGTGCAGCACGGTGACCAGATCGGCGATACGCTCGACGAATTCCATGTCGTGCTCGATGACCACCACGGCCCGCTCCGGGGATTGCAGGCTGCGGATGAGCTCGGCGGTGCGCTCGGTCTCGTGCTCGCTCATGCCCGCGACCGGCTCGTCGAGCAGCAGCACCTTGGGGTCGGCGACCAGCATCATGCCGATCTCCAGCCACTGCTTCTGACCGTGCGACAGGGTTCCGGCCAGTTCGTTCGGCACGGCCTCCAGGCCGATGCGCCGCATCACCGCCGCCACCCGCTCGCGCTCGTCGGCACGCAGCCACGAGCGCAGCATGGCGCCGTAGCCGCGCCCCCGCCGGATCGCCAGTTCCAGGTTCTGCGCGATGCTCAACGCGTCGAAGACGCTGGGCTTCTGGAACTTGCGACTGATGCCCCGGCGCGCGATCCACGCCTCGTCGCGTCGACCCAGGTCGGTCGACTTGTCGAGAAACACCTCGCCGCGCGTGGGACGCGTCTTGCCGGTGAGCACGTCCAGGAAGGTGGTCTTGCCGGCTCCGTTGGGCCCGATGATGGCGCGCACCTGGCCGTAGAAGATCTCCAGGCTCAGGTTGGTGATCGCCGAGAACCCGGAGAAGTTCACGTGCAGGCCGTCGACATAGATGGCGGTTCGCTCAGGCATGTCCCGGCTCCTCGGTGTTCGGCGCGCGTGCGGCGCGCGCCAGGCTGGGCAGGTGGTGCAGCAATCCGCGGGCCTCGCCCCACAGGCCGCGCACCATGGAGATGGTGATCAGCAGCGTGACGCCGGCGAGCAGGAACGGCCACACGCTGGGCGCCGCCGCCGACAACCAGAACTTCAGGGCGTTGACCAGCACGGCGCCGACCACCGCGCCGATCAGCGTGCCGCGCCCGCCGATGGCCACCCACACGGCGATCTCGATCGACAGCGTGGGCGACACGATGGTCGGATTGACGATGCCGACCTGCGGCACGTACAGCATGCCGGCGAGCGCGGCCAGCGCCGCCGACAGGCCCCACGCCACGAGCTTGAGCACGTGGGTGCGATAGCCGAGAAAGCGCATGCGCGGCTCGTCGTCGCGGATCGCCACCAGCGCCTGGCCCAGGCTCGACGACACCACGAAGCGCGACACCAGGTAGGCGCCCGCCAGCACCAGGCACGAAACCACCGCCAGGCCGATCTGCGTGGCCGGGCGCTGCAGATCCAGGCCGGCGATGCGCGTGAACCCGGTCAATCCGTTGTTGCCGCCCAGCCCGACATCGTTGACGAACAGCAGCAGCATCAACGCGTAGGTCAGCGCCTGGGTGATGATGGAGAAGTACACGCCGTTGACGCGCGAGCGGAAGGCCGCGAAACCGAACACGGCGGCCACGGCGACGGCCGCCAGCAGGCACAGCAGCACCGTCGCGCCGAGGCCGGAGAACAGGAGCCACCAAGACGGGAACGCGCTCCATCCCATGTACTGCATGAAGTCGGGCAGCACGTGGGTCGCGGCATACGACTCGTTCAGCAGGTACATGCCCATCATGTAGCCGCCGATGCCGAAGAAGATGCCGTGCCCGAGGCTGAGCATGCCGACGTAGCCCCAGACGAGGTCCAGCGCCAGCGCAAGCAGCGCGAAGCTCATGATCTGGCCGACCTCGTTGATGCTGAACAGCGACATCGACCAGGCGCTGGACGCTTCGAAGGCCAAGTGCGACAGCGGCATGTACAGCGCCAGCAGCACGATCGCGGCGACGAAGGTCGCGTCGATGCGTGCGCCGGACGGAACGCGGGAGAATGTCATCGCGAGGGTTCCTTGCAGGGGTTCAGCCGCGGACCTTGACCGTGAACAGCCCGTTGGGCCGGCGCTGGATGATCAGCACGATCAGCAGCAGCACGGCTACCTTGGCGGCCACCGCGCCGTAGAAGGGTTCGATGAGCTGGTTGACCTCGCCCAGCGCCAGCGACGACACCGCGGTGCCCGCCAGGCTTCCGGCGCCGCCGAGCACCACGACCATGAACGCGTCGATGACGAAGCTCGATCCCATGAACGGGTTGACCGACGCGATCTGCGTGAGCATCACGCCGGCCAGGCCCGCCAGGCCCGCGCCCATGGCGAAGGCCAGGCGATCGACGCGGTGCGCGGCGATGCCCAGGCAACGCGCCATGGAGCGGTTCTGCGTGGTCGCGCGCATCAACAGGCCGATGCGCGTCGTGCGCAGAACGGCGAAGGTGGCCGCGAACACCAGCGCGGAAAAGCCGATGGCGAACAGCCGGTTGTAGGTGACGAACAGGCCCGGCATGACCTGCAGGCCGCCGTTGAGGAACGCCGGCGGGATGAACTCCAGGTTCTGCGAGCCGAACACCAGTTGCACCGCCTTCACGGTGGCGATGCTCACGGCCCACGTGGCCAGCAGCGTCTCCAGCGGGCGCCGGTACAGGAAGCGGATGACCAGGAACTCCAGCGCCACGCCGAAGCCGGCGCAGGCGACGAAGGCCACCGGGATGGCCAGCAGGACATACAGGTTGAACCATCCGGGGGCGTAGGTCTGCAGCCCACGCTCGACCAGGTAGGTCGTGTACGCACCGAGCATGATGAACTCGCCGTGCGCCAGGTTGATCACCCCCATGAGCCCGAAGATGATCGACAGCCCGACCGCCGTCAGCAGCAGGATGCCGGCGTAGCTCAGGCCGCTGAACAGCACCGACAGCGCCTTGCCGACCCCGAGCCGCGCGTCGATGGAACGCAGCGCCGAGCGCGCCGCCCCGGCCAGCGGGGGATCGGCCTTCGTGGCGGGGTCGGCCAGCAGGTCGCGCAGCAGGGTGCGCGAGATTTCGCTGGGCGCGCCTGCGAGCGTTTCGACGGCATCCAGGCGCTGCTTCGGATCGCTCGACGACAGGCCGCGCCGGGCCATCGCGAGTTCGAGTTCGTCGCGCATCGCGGCGGCGCCCGGTGCCTGCAGTGCGCGCTCGACCACCTTCGGATCCAGCAGCGCGAAGAATTGCGCCACTTTGCGCGCACCCTGCAGGCGCAGCGACGCGTCGTCGCTGAACAGGTCGATCTCGGCCAGCGCCACGGCCAGCCTGCGCATCATGACGATGGTCGGCACGTAGGGGGACGTCGCCGCGAAGGCCGCGGCGTCGCGCATCGTGACCGCGTCGACGCTGCCGCCGGAGCGCGCGATGCGCGCCTGGGAGTCGGGGCCGCAGCTCAGCGCGCCGTCGCGCACCGCCGTCAGCACGGTACGCGCCCAGTCCCGCTCGGAGGCCTGACCGCGCGTGCCCAGAGCGACCAACTGCTGCAGGGCGTCGGCGTGGCGGGCCCGCGCGCAGAAGGTGCGGATCACGTCGGCGCGCGCGGTCGCGGCGTCCGCCGTGGCGCCGGCGTGCGCGGGGCTCGCCAGGCAAAGGCCCAACAGCAGGGCTCGCAGAATGGATTTCCAGGGGTTCGAGAGGCTCATCGCGTGACGTCCGCAAGACTGTCTTGCCAGGATGGACCGGCACCGCCGTCGGCGATGCCGGCCGCTTGCAAGGCGCTCAGGCCTTGACGAAGGGGCTGAACGGGATCGGCTTGACGATGGTCTTGGACTTCCACAGGATGTCGAAGCCCTGGTGGGCGTTGATCGAGCCGATCATGTCGCCACGCCACAGGTACTGGTTGCTCATGTCCATCTTGTCGACGTAGCCCGCCGGATCGTCGATGGTCATGCCCGCCAGCGCCTTGCGCACCGCGCCGGTGCTCGTGGACTGCGCCTTGGCCACCGCCTTGGCCCACAGGTTCAACCCCAGGTAGGTCGACACCATGGGGTCGATGACCATGTCCGGGCGGTGCTTGAGGCCGTGCTTTTCGACATAGGCCTTCCAGTCGGCGCGCAGCTTCGTGTTCAGCGGCGTGTCGACGTTCTGGAAGTAGTCCCAGCAGCTCAGGTGCCCGACCAGCGGCTTGGTGTCCAGGCCCTGCAGGTCGCTGTCGACCACGTCGAGGCCGAGGATCGGAATGTCGGTGGCGCGGATGCCCTGGTTGATGGCCTCCTTGAACATCGCCGGGATGGAGTCGCCGACCACGGTCATCACGACGATCGCCTGGCCCCCGGGCTGCGCGGCGAATTCCTTGATCTCGCGCACGATGCCCTGGAAGTTGGATTGCCCGAACGGAACGTAGCGCTCGCGCCAGGCCGACTCCTGGATGCCCTTGCTCTTCCAGTAGCCCTTGAGGATCTTGTTGATGGTGCGCGGCCAGACGTAGTCGGAGCCGATCATGTAGAAGCGCTTGGCTCCTCCGCCGTCCGGGCTCATCAGGTACTCGACGGCCGGCAGCACCGAACTGCTCGGCGGCGAGTTCAGGTAGACCACGTTCTTGGACGCTTCCTCGCCCTCGAAGTGCAGGGGATAGAACAGCAGGCCGTTCTGCGCCTCGACCACCGGCAGCACCGACTTGCGCGACACCGAGGTCCAGCAGCCGAAGATCGCGGCCACCTTGTCCTTTTGCATCAGGCGCTTGGCGAGTTGCGCGTACATCGGCCAGTCCGACCCCGGATCGACCACGACGCCCTCGACGCTGCGCCCCATCACGCCGCCCTTCGCGTTGATCTGCTCGATGGTCATCAGCGAGATGTCCTTGAGCAGGGACTCGTTGTTGGCCATCGTTCCCGACTGCGAGAACAGCAGGCCGAGCTTGATGGGCTCCTTGGAGGCCGCGAACGCCGCGGGGGTGATCATGGATCCGGCGGTTGCGGCCACGCCGGAGCCGATGGCCGAGAGAAAGGCACGTCTTTTCATGGTTTGGGAGCTCCAACAAACAGGGAATCCGAAAAACAAA
>JAKBBQ010000095.1 GCA_021808405.1 Pseudomonadota bacterium
CTCGCCGTCGGCGCCGCGCACCCTGAGCACCTTGTTGCGCTGCAACGCGACGGCCCCGGGGACCTGGCCGCGCAGGTACAGCCCCAGCGCCATGCCGGCCAGCGTGGGTTCGCGCAGCCGCGGGAAGGCGTTGTTGGTGCCGGTCGACAGGGTCAGCAACGGGACTTCGCCGCAACCCTGCGCGACCGCGCGGTGGGTGCCGTCGCCGCCGAGCACCGCGATCGCCCCCACCCCCATCGCGCGCAGCGCGACGGCTGCTGCGCGCGAGTCCTCGACGCTGTCGCTGGAGGCCATCGGCAGCAGCCTCACCTCGGGCAGCCGCAGTTCGCCGGCTGCCTGGGCCGCGCGCACCTTCTCGACCACCCGCGCCCCCAGCCCGGAGGCGTCGGGGATCAGCCACGCCCGCTCCAGCCCCAGGCAGGCGCCGGCGGCGAGCAGGCGCAGCACGGTGTTGACTTTCTCGGCATGGGGGACGACCGAGGCCCACGACACCAGCCGACGCACGTCGCGCCCGGCCGAAGGGTTGACGATGACACCGATGGACGAAGGCTGGGACATGGCGGCGGCGAGGTGGCGCGACGGATGGAAGGGGCGGGACATCGGCCGCGGGCTGCCGGCGAACGCAGGCAACCCCCGGGCGGATCAAACTTGCCGAGTGCGATACAGCAAGGAGCATGCCACCGATCGACCGCGCAGGTCGCATAATCGGGCAGCCGGCAACCCGGCCCGCACACATCCTGACGCCTGCGCCCCGGCGCGCGGCGATCATGGGGGAGACATTCGCGATGGACAGCCTGTATCCGCAGCCCGGCATGCGTGCCGAGTTCGCCGCGACGGGAATCGCCGAGGCGCTGATCGCGCGTTCGTGGCAGCGCTCGGTGGACCGTTACCGGCTCGACCCGGGCCGGCGCGAAGCGCCCAGGGTGCTCAGCGCCAGCGCGCTGCGCGACCACCTGGCGCCCATGCAACCGGTGCTGGAGCTGGCGCGCGGCGCGCTGCAGCGGCTGTTCGAGCAGGTGCGCGACGCCGGCTACGTGGTGCTGATGACCGATGCCGACGGGGTGGCGGTGTGCATGATGCACGAGCCGCGCCAGGACCGCGAACTGCGCCACGCCGGCCTGTACCGCGGCAGCGCCTGGCAGGAACCGACCGAGGGCACTTGCGCGGTGGCGCTGAGCGTGCTGGAGAAGGTGGCGTTGACGGTGCACCACGCCGAGCATTTCCGCGCCGTCAACCGCAGCCTGACCTGCAGCGCGGCCCCGGTGCTGGCGCCCGACGGCCGCGTGCTGGCGGTGATCGATGCCTCGGCGCTGTCGTCCCCCGACGACAAGCGCAGCCAGCACCTGGTTCTGCAGATGGTGCGGCAGGCCGCGCGGCTGGTCGAGGACGCCTGGTTCCTGCAAAGCTACGCCGACCAGTGGGTGCTGAAAATCGGCTCGCAGCAGTCGCTGGTCGAAGTGGCCACCGATGCGCTGCTGGCGGTCGACGGCGACGGCCGGGTGCTCGCGGGCAACGCCGGCTTCCTCGCTGCCAGCGGGCTGCAGGCAGCGGCGCTGGCCGGGCAGCCGCTGCACGAGGTGCTCGGGGTCGACCTGCCGACGCTGTGCGCGGCCGGCGGCGAGCCGGGGCAGGCCGCGCTGCGGCTGCAACTGCCCGCGCAGAGCCGGCCCAGCTACGGCCTGCTGCGGCCGCCGCGCGCGGCGGTTCGGCGCGTGGCGGCCCCGCCGGCAGCCCCGCCGGCCAGCGCGCCGCTGCACCCGGCGCTGGCCGCGCTGGCCGGCGCCGATGCGGCGATGCGGGCCCACGCCCGACGCGGCCAGCGCCTGCTCGACAAGGGGGTGAACCTGTTGCTGCAGGGCGAGTCGGGAACCGGCAAGGAAGCTTTCGCGAAGGCGCTGCACGCCGCCAGCGCGCGGCGCGACGGGCCCTTCGTCGCGATCAACTGCGCGGCCATCCCCGAGTCGCTGATCGAAAGCGAGCTCTTCGGCTACAGCGCCGGCGCGTTCACCGGGGCGGCGCGCCACGGCGCGCGCGGACGCATCGCGCAGGCACAGCACGGCACGCTGTTCCTGGACGAAATCGGCGACATGCCGCTGGCGCTGCAGACGCGGCTGCTGCGGGTGCTGGCCGAGCGCGAGGTGCATGCGCTGGGCGCGCGCGAAGCCACCGCGCTGGACGCCCAGGTGATCTGCGCCAGCCACCGCGACCTGCTGGAACTGGCCGAGCGCGGGCAGTTCCGGCTGGACCTGTACTACCGCATCCAAGGCGTCAGCCTTCGGCTGCCGGCGCTGCGCGAACGCGACGACCGCCAGGCGCTGGTCGACCGGGTGCTGGCCGAGGAAGCCGCGCTGCTGCGACTGGACGCGCCGCCGATCGACGCCGACGCGCGTGGCCTGCTCGACGCCCACGGCTGGCCGGGCAACCTGCGCGAGTTGCGCAATGCGATGCGCGCGCTGCTGGCGATGGGCGAAGGCGGCAGCATCGGGCGCGACCTGGTGGAGGCGGCGATCCGCCCGCGCGCCGCGCGGGCGGACCTGCCGGCGCCGCTGCAGCGCAGCGCCCACGACGGCTTCGCGCTGGCCGAGCAGGCACGCGCGCTGCGCGAGGCCCTGCAGGACTGCCGGGGCAATGTCAGCGAGGCGGCGCGCCGGCTGGGAATCGGCCGCGCCACCATGTACCGGCGCATGCAGCGCCTCGGGGTGGCGCCACCGCAGCGCTTGTTCGACCCGGGCCAGTCCGACATGTAGCCGGTCGCCGCGGCATCCCGGCGGGCCGGCCGGCGCGCCCACGCGCGCTCAGCATTCCCAGAAGCGGATCTTCAGCAGCGGTGGAATCAGCCCGCCGGAGTCCGGCACGACGACAAAAGCCCCCGGGCCGACGCCGCTGGGCTGCGCGGCGTCCTCGTCGACGCAGCGCAGCAGATAGAGTTCCTCCGAGCCCTCGATCGCCAGCCGTGCCTGCTGCAGCAGGCTGGCGCGCTGCCCGGCGGCAGTGCCTGGCGCGTGCGCGCGCAAGATCGCCGACAGCGCGCGCTCGGGCAGCGCCGCCGGCTGGTCGGACAACAGCTCGTCGACCGCGTCCAGCGCGTCGCACGCGCCGGCAGCCGCGATCGAGCCGTCGCACAGCGCGCAGGCGATCGACCCGAGTCGCGCCTGCGCCGCCGAAATCGGCCCGTAGCCCCGCAAGACCTCGGCCGCGCGCCCGAATCCCCGCGCGGCCGCGGGCCGGTCCCCGCGCACAAGTTCGAGCCACGCCCGGTTGTAGCGCGCGCAGGCCCCGGCCCAGGCATCCTGCGCCTCGTCGGCCGCCGCCGCCGCGGCCGCCAGCGCGCGCTGCGCGTCTTCGGCGCGGCCCAGGCGCAGCAGCGCCAGGCCGATGTTGTTCAGGTTGAGCGACAGGTCGGCGGGCGAGGCCAGTCGCTTGAACTCCTCGTCGGCCAGGCGCAGTTCGTCGAGGGCGCCCTGGAAATCCCCCTGGTGCGCGCGCACGGCGCCGATGTTGCCGATGATCCGCGCCCGCAGCGACACCAGCGAATCGCCGGCAATGGCCGGATCCTCGGCCAGCAGCCTGAGTGCCGACTGCATCGGCGCGACCGACGCGCCGATCAGGTCATGGCCGAGTTCGCCGTTGACCAGCGCGTACACGCGCTCCAGCGCGCCGCTGGGGTCGGCGGCGCCGGCCACGAACAGCTCGTGGGCGCGATCCCATTGCCCCATGAAGCCGAGGACCTTGCCGGCCGTGCGGCGCAGCGCGAGCTCGTCGCCTGCCCCCGGCGCACGCGGACGCGCCAGCTCGCGCTCGACCAGCGCGAGCGCCTCGACGCCCCCGCCCGGCACCGCCAGCAGCGTCTGCGCCAGCGCGAGCACGGCAGCGCGGGCCGTGCCGGAGTCCGCCGCGCCGGCATGCTCGACCACGGTGCGCAACAGCGCGACGGCGAGCACCACCTTCTGCCTGCCGCGGCAGGCCAGCGCGGCGCGCAGGCAGGCGTCGAGATACGCCGCCGCGCTCGGCTCGCGCTGCAGCCCAAGTCCGGCGCGCTCCAGGTGAACCGGCCAGTGGCGCAGGTCGTAGCTCGCCTCCTCGTCGCCCTGCTCGACCGCGGCGCCCCAGTCGGCCGCGCGGCGCCGGCGGATGACTTCGGCGATGCTCCGGTGCGTGGCGCGCAGCGCCTCGCGCCACTCGGGATGGTCCTCGACGAACTCGCCGAAGGTCGCGTGCGCGAGCCGCCAGCCGCGCGCCGGGACTGCGTCGGCGGCGATCGGGTCCAGCCCCGGGTCGCGCCCCGCCTCCTGCAGGAAGTCGCGCAACTCGGGAAACGCCGTCGCCAGCCGCTGCCTGCCGACTCCCCAGCCGACCAGCATCTCGAAGGAAATGGGCTGCTGCGCAGCCAGCAGCAGCAACAGGATCGGACGATACGCTGTACCGAACAGATCCTCGCCGACCTGGTCGCGCAGCCGCTGGAAGTACGCCGCGTAGAACGCCTCGGCGCGCGGCAGGTCGCTGGCCGAGCCGAAGACGCGCCCCTGCAGCGCGCGCGCGAAATGGCGAACATAGAGGAACCTGCCCTGCGCGCGCTCGACGATGAGGTCGATCAGTTGCCGATCTTGCACGCCGCCGCGGCTGGCCAGCCATTGCCGCAGCAGCGAGCGGTTGGAGTCGCCCGCGGGGTCGATGTCCAGCGTGCGAAAACCGCGCGACGATCGCAGCCGCCCGAGATCGCGCTGCAGCCGAGGCGCCAGCGCGGGCCGACTGGTCAGCACGATGTGGCAACCCGCGGGCAGGCTGTCGGCCGCCGGCAGGAAGTCGGTGATGGTCACGCTGGCCGGCTGCACGTCGCCCAGTTCGTCCAGACCGTCGATGGCCAGGATGAGGCGGCAGCGGTTGCTTTGCATCAGCTGGGTCAGGTAGGCCTGCAACTGCTCGCGCAGGTCCTTGATGCCGGCGAGCCGCGTCTGCATCTCCTGCGTGCGCCATGGCAGGCGCTCGCGCGCGGCGTCGTTGAGCAGCGCGACGAAGGTCCGATAGTCCGCCAGGGCGCCGGCCCGGATGAAGTAGGGCAGCACCGTCGCGCCTTCGGCGATGCGTGGATGGTCGGCGAGCGCGCGGATGAGCCACGACTTGCCCACGCCCTCGGGGGCGACGATGTGCAGGTAGCCGCGCCCGCCCTCCAGGCCCTCGAGCTCCCTTTCGATCGATGCGAGGACCGTCTCGGGGGCGAGGCAATCCTGGTGGAAATCGCGGAACTCCGAGCGCAGCGCGGCGTCGACCTGGTGCTGGTCGAAGTCCGCGCGATGCCAGCGCTGCGCTTGCGGAAGGCGGGCGACGAGCGCGTCGACTTCGGGATCGGGCTGCCGGCTCGCGGTATGGCCGCTGAGATACTCCAGGAACTCGCTGCGGTAGAACGCGCGGGCGCCGCGCCGGACCTGGCTCGCGCGGTCGAAGAAGTACAGGTGGGTGTCGGCGCATACGCTGCACGGGCGCAGCGACAGCAACGGGCCGAAGTGCAGGCTCGCGCCGTCGTCGCGCCGCAGCACCAGGCTGCCCGCGCCGGCGGGGGCTTCGCGCTCGTGATCCTCCCAACCCCGCGGAAAGGTCACGTCGCGCCAGCTGCGCTGCCGCTCGTCCTCCAGCCGCCAGTCCTCGAGCACCGCAAGCAGCGACGAGTAGAAGTCCTCGAGGACCGGCAGCCAGCGCCCGGTCTGCTCGGCATAGAACGACCGCTCGGCCTTGAACACCCCGTGGCCGAAGATGCGGTTGCGCCAGCGAACGAAATTCTGCGCGCTGCCGTCGGCGGCGTCGGGCTTCGCGGCCAGGGTCCTGGCCAGTGGAGTCAGCGAGCCGTCCGCGCCCCGGAACAGTCCGCGCAGCCGCGGCAGCAACAGGCTGCGCGGCTCCACGTCCACGGCCTGCAGCAGCAGGTCGATCCAGTCGCCGACGCTCAGTCCCCCCTGCTTGAGCAGCAGACCGAGCAGCGTTCCCGCCGATGCGGGAAGCTGCGGCAGGCGCAGCACGTCGCACACCGCCACGCAGGCGCAGAACTTGATGCCGACTTCGAACGCATCGCGCAACGCCCAGGCCGCCGCGACGGGCTCCTGCCTGTCCATTTCCTCGCGCAGGCGCTTCCAGGTCACGGCCAGCGGAAAGGGCAGAGCCGCGGTCAGCGCCTGCTCGCGCAAGGACTCGGCCTCGGTGGGAGCGGCGAACCAGGGCGCGCCGGCCGCGCGGCGGAAGGCTTCGATGGCAGCCATCAGTCGCGCGTGCGTGGCGGTCGTCTCGCCGGCGGCGACGAGGGCCTGCGGGGTCAGTCCCGCGACGACATCCAGTGTCGGCAGGGTCGCCACGTAGGACTGCGCCAAGGTGTCGAAGCCCTGGCTGCGAAGCCATGCGCCCACTCCCGCCCCGTCACCCCCGCCATCGTCCTGCGCCACGCCGCCTCCGCCTTGCATGCACTCGATCCCGTCCCGGGCGCGCACCGACGGTCCGCGCCGAACGCATCGAGGATAGCGGCTCGGTCGCCGCGCATCGGCGCGGCCCGCGCCCGTGGGCGCCCGAGGCCGGGGTGGCGCTATGCTCCGCACTGCCACCCAGACCACCTACCGACCGATGCCGCCGCCGCCGACTCCGGACAAGCGCAGCGCCTTGCTGCTGATGGACCTGCAGGCCGCGATCGTGGCCAGCCACGCCGACGCGGACTTCCTGGCGCGAATCCAGCGCGCCATCGACGCGGCGCGCCGGGTGGCGATGCCGGTGATCTGGGTGGTCGTGCAATTCCGCCCGGGCTATCCGGAAGTCAGCGGGCGCAACCGGCTGTTCGCCGGGGTGCGCCAGGCGGGGCGGCTGCTCGAGGGCGACCCGCAGAGCGCCATCCACCCGGCGCTGCAGCCGCAGCCGCAGGACGTGGTGGTCACCAAGCGGCGCGTCGGCGCCTTCAGCGCAAGCGACCTCGACGCGGTGCTGCGCGCCGGCGGAATCGATGCGCTGGTGCTGGCGGGGATCTCGACCAGCGGGGTGGTGCTGTCCACCGTGCGCCTGGCGGCCGACCTGGATTTCGACCTCACGGTGCTGCGCGACGGCTGCTGCGATGCCGACGCCGAGGCGCACCGCGTGCTCACCGAACGCATCTTCCCCCGCCAGGCCGCCGTGCCGGCAGTCGACGAGTGGATCGCCAGCCTGGCCGCGGCATGAGCCCGCGCGCGGCGCTGCCGGCGCCGGTCCTGCTGGCGCTGGGGCTGCTGGTGTCCGGGTTGCTGGCAGGCTGCGGCAGCAAGTCCGCGCCGCCGCCGCCGCCGCCGCGGGTCTATACCCTGCGGGTCGAGCCGGCGAGCGTGCCGCTGTGGCGCAGCTACGTTGGCCGGGTGTCGGCCTACCGCAGCGCCAACGTGGTGGCGCGGGTGGCCGGGGTGCTGGACCGGCGCCTGTACCGCGAGGGCAGCGCGGTGCGCCGCGGCCAGCCGCTGTTCCGGATCGACCCCGCCTACTACCGCGCGCAACTCGACAACGACCTGGCGCTGCTCGCCGAGGACCGGGCGAGCCTGGCCAACGACCGCGTCACCGTGGCGCGCGACCGCAGCTTGCTGCGCATCGGCGCGCTGCCGCAGCAGACCGTCGACAACGACCTGGCCGCGCAGCGCAGCGCGGCCGCCAAGGTGCAGGCCGACCTCGCCCAGGTCGCCGGCGCCCGCCTGGCGCTGGGCTACACCCGGGTGGTCGCGCCGATCGCCGGCATCGCCGGCCAGCAGCAGGTGACCGCGGGCGCGGTGGTCGGCAGCGGGGTGAACGACGGCGGCGCCGGCGGCACGCTGCTGACGACGGTGTCCGACATCGACCGCGTCTACCTGAACTTCACCATCCGTTCGTCCGAGCTGCTGCAACTGCGCAGCGCGCAGGCGCGGCACGGGCTGCAATCAGGGGGAGCGCAAGCACCGCGGGTGGACATCGAACTGCCCGACGGCGGTCGCTACCCGCTGCCGGGCCGGCTGGACTACGCCGGCGTGCAGGTCGATCCGGCCACCGGCGCGGTGGACATGCGCGCCCTGGTCGCCAACCCGCGCCACCTGCTGCTGCCGGGAATGTACCTGCGGCTGCGCGTGGAACTCGGCCGGCGCGACGGGGTGTTCCTGGTGCCGCAGCAGGCGCTGCAGCGCGACGCCGAAGGCGCCTACCTGCTGACGCTGGGCGCGGGTGGCCAGGTCGAGCGCAGCAACGTGGTCGCGCGCGACACCTACGGCAACGACTGGATGGTCGAGCACGGCCTGGCGGCCGGCGAGCAGGTGATCGTCTCCGGGTTGCAGCGCGCGCGCATAGGCCGTCCGGCGCGCGCCGTGCCGTGGCGGCCGCCCGCCGCAGCGGCGAGCGGCCCGGCACGCTGAGGCCGAAAGCGCCGTGCCGAACTTTTTCATCCGGCGCCCGGTGTTCGCCTGGGTGATCGCGATCCTCATCGTGCTGTTCGGCGTACTGGCGCTGCGCAGCATGGGAGTGTCGGCCTACCCCGACATCGCTCCGCCGCAGGTGATCGTCACCGCCAACTACCCGGGCGCGAACGCGGCGACCATGGAGTCGGCGGTGACCCAGGTCATCGAGCAGCAGCTGACCGGAATCGACAACCTGCTGTATTTCAACTCGACCTCGGGGTCGGACGGCCAGACCCAGATCACCCTGACCTTCGCGACCGGAACCAACCCCGACATCGCCCAGGTGCAGGTGCAGAACAAGGTCAACCTGGCTGCGCCGCTGCTGCCGGGCGAGGTCACCCAGCAGGGCATCACGGTGGCCAAGGCCAGCCCCGACATCCTGCTGTTCATCGCGCTGCAGTCGCACGACCCGGCGATCACCGGCACGCGGCTGAGCGACATCGCCGCCTCGCTCATCGAACCGGCGGTGGCCCGCATCAACGGCGTCGGCAACACCCACGTGCTGGGCTCCGAATACGCGGTGCGCATCTGGCTCGACCCCGACAAGCTCGCCGCCTACGGCCTGTCGACCACCCAGGTGGTCAGCGCCATCGACTCCCAGAACGCCCAGTTCGCCGCCGGCTCGATCGGCGCCGACCCGGCGGTCGAGGGCCAGCAGTTCACCGCCATCGTCTCCGGCGACAGGCTGTTCGACTCGCTGCAGCAGTTCCGCGACATCATCCTGCGCGCCAACGCCGACGGTACCGTGGTCCGGCTGGGCGACGTGGCGCGCGTGGCCTTCGGCGGCCAGAGCTACGGCCAGGCGACCATGGTCAATGGCCACCCGGCCGGCGGGCTGGCGGTGTTCCTGACCCCCGGGGCCAACGCGCTGACGGTCGACCAGGCGATCCGCTCGCAGATGGCCTCGCTGGCGCGGGCGCTGCCGGCCGGGGTGACCTGGAGCATCCCCCACGACACGGCGCCGTTCATCCTGGCGTCGATCCGCGAGGTGCTGATCACCCTGCTGGAGGCGGTCGGGCTGGTGTTCCTGGTGATGCTGGTGTTCCTGCAGAACCTGCGCGCCACGCTGATCCCGACGCTGGTGATCCCGGTGGCGCTGCTGGGCACGACCATCGGGCTGGCCCTGCTGCACTACACCATCAACCAGCTGACCCTGTTCGGCATGGTGCTGGCCATCGGCATCGTCGTCGACGACGCGATCGTGGTCATCGAGAACGTCGAGCGCATCATGACCGAGGAAGGGCTGCCCGCGCGGGCGGCCACGCGCAAGGCGATGAAGCAGATCACCGGGGCCATCGTCGCCATCACCGTGGTGCTGACCGCGGTGTTCGTGCCGTCGGCGCTGCAGCCGGGGGCGATCGGCATCATCTACTCCCAGTTCGCGCTGACCATCGCGCTGTCGATGGCCTTCTCCGCCTTCCTCGCGCTGAGCTTCACCCCGGCGCTGTGCGCGGCGCTGCTGCGCCCCGAGCGCCACGATGGCCGCCACCTGGTGTTCCGCTGGTTCGACCGCGGCTTCCAATCCGCCGCCCACGCCTACCAGGGGCATGTCGGCCGCGCCATCCGCCACGCCCCGCGGTGGATGATGGTGTTCGTCGTGCTGGCGGCGCTGGCCGCCCTGCTCTACACCCGGCTGCCCGGCAGCTTCGTTCCCGAGGAGGACCAGGGATTCCTGCTGGCGCTGGTCGACCTGCCGCCCGGCGCCACCCTGCAGCGAACCAACCGGGTCATGCAGCAGGTGCGCGACAAGCTGTTCCACAGTCCGCTGGGCAAGGACATCTCGGTGATCTTCCAGCCCGAGGGCTTCAGCTTCGTCGGCAACAGCGAGAACGTGGGCATGTGCTTCATCCACCTGACCGACTGGAGCCGGCGCTCGCTGACCGCGATGCAGATGATCCCGCGGATGGACAAGCTGTTCGCCGGGATCGCCGGCGCCAGGGTGTTCGCGGTCAACCTGCCGACGATCCGCGGCCTGAGCAAGATGGGCGGGCTGGACATGTACCTGGTGGCGCGCGCAGGGCAGACCCACCGCCAGCTCGCGGCCGCGGCGCACGCGCTGGTGGCCGCGGCCGCGCACGACCCCGCGCTGTCGCGCTTGCGGGTCAACGCGCTGCCCAGCGCGCCGCAGCTGGACATCGCGCTGCGCCGCCGGCAGGCCGAGGCGATGGGGCTTTCGCTGAGCGACGTCTACAGCACGCTGGGCATGGAACTCGCCCCCCGCTACATCGACCAGATGGAGTATGGGGGGCGCATCAAGCGGGTGTACATCGAGGACGAGGCGCGCTACCGCATGGGCCCCGACGCGCTGCGCCACCTCTACACCCCGGCTCCGGGAGCGCCGCCGGCCCCCGCCGGCGCTGCGCGGGCGCCCGCCAATCCCGCCGCCGCCGACAAGGCCGTCAGCCCCTACGACCTGGTGCCGCTGGCCAGCGTGCTGCGCACCCGCTGGAGCGTCGGGCCCTCGGCGCTGCAGCGCTACGACGGCTACCCGGCGGTGCAGATCGTCGGCGACCCGGCGGCAGGCCACACCACCGGGCAGGCCATGGCCGCGGTGCGATCGCTGATCGCCAAGGCGCTGCCCGGCGGCTACGCGGTGGACTGGACCGGCCAGTCCTACCAGGAGGAGCTCGCCGGCCACGCGGCGCCGATGCTCCTGGGCCTGTCGATCCTGGTGGTCTTCCTGGCGCTGGCCGCGCTGTACGAAAGCTGGTCGACCCCGGTCGCCGTGCTGCTGGTGGTGCCGCTGGGACTGCTGGGCATGGTGTGCTTCAGCCTGCTCGACGGGATACCCGACGACATCTACTTCAAGATCGGACTGGTCACGGTGATCGGGCTGGCGGCCAAGAACGCCATCCTCATCGTCGAGTTCGCGATGCAGAGCCAGGCCGAGGGCGCCACGCTGTTCGACGCGGTCACCCACGCCGCGCGGCTGCGGCTGCGCCCCATCCTGATGACCTCCTTCGCCTTCATCCTGGGCGTGCTGCCGCTGGTGCTGTCGAGCGGCGCGGGCGCCGCGTCGCGGCACGAGATCGGCACCGAGGTCGCCGGCGGAATGCTGTTCGCCACCCTGTTCGGGCTGCTGCTGATCCCGGTGTTCTACGTGACCGTGCGCCGGCTGCTCGGCCACGGGCTGCACCACGCGCTGCCGGCGCGCGCGGAGGACGACGCCGATGCGCCGGCCGGCCCGCCGGCCTGAGCACCGCGCCCGCGACCCGACGCCCCCGCCTTTCGACCAGGCCGCGATGCGCGCCAGACCCCACCCCTCCGAGACCCCGGCGACGCAGTGGCTGCGCCGCCACGGGGTCGAGTTCAGCCTGCATCCCTACGACTACGTCGACCGCGGCGGCGCGGCCCACGCGGCGCGCCAGCTCGCCGTGGATCCGCACCAGGTGGTCAAGACCCTGGTCATGCAGGACCAGGCGGCGCGGCCGCTGGTGGTGCTGATGCACGGCGACCTGGAGGTGTCGACCCAGGCGCTGGCGCGGCAGATCGGCGCGAAATCGGTGCAGCCTTGCGCGGTGGAGGTGGCGCAGCGCCACAGCGGCTACCTGGTCGGCGGCACCTCGCCCTTCGCGCTGCGCAAGCCGATGCCGGTCCACGTCGAGGCCGGGGTGCTGGAGTTGCCGCGCATCTACATCAACGGCGGCCGCCGCGGCCTGCTGCTGGGCCTGGCCCCCGCGGTGCTGTCGCAGCACCTGGCCGCGCGGCCGGTGCGCTGCGCCGCCCC
>JAKBBQ010000096.1 GCA_021808405.1 Pseudomonadota bacterium
CGGCGCGCCAGGTCGAGGCTGAAGGGTCCGAACACCACCGTCTCGTCGTCGCGCGCCGGCGCCCCCGGCAACTCGGGGTTGGGCTGGCGGCGCAGCACCGCGCTGATGCGCGCCAGCAGTTCGCGGGGGTTGAAGGGCTTGGGCAGGTAGTCGTCGGCACCGACCTCCAGGCCGATGATGCGGTCGACGTCCTCGCCCTTGGCGGTGAGCATGATGATGGGGGTGAAGTCCTTCGACGCGCGCATGCGCTTGCACACCGTCAGCCCGTCCTCGCCCGGCAGCATGAGGTCGAGCACGATGAGGTCGAAGCGTTCCTTGACCATTACCCGCTGCATGGTCTTCGCATCCTCGGCGACGAACACTTCGTAGTTCTCCTGCGTCAGGTAGCGGCGCAGCAGGTCGCGGATGCGGGCGTCGTCGTCGACGACCAGGATCTTCTTCGGCTTGTCTTGGTGCATGGCGGATGGGTAAGGGCTGTGGTGCACGCTTGCGAGCCGTCCCGGCCATGGCGCAGGCCATACCCGCGAGCGGAACCCGGTCAAATGTAACTGCGATGCCGCGGGCTCGACAAGTTTCCAAAAGTCTCCGCCGCCCGGCGCGCCGCCGCCATCGCTCCGGCCGGGACGGGCGCGACTGCGTATAGTTCCGGGAATGACAGCGCGCGAGCCCACCCCTGCCTCCACGCGCGACCCCGGCAGCATCGAGTTGCGCGGGGCGCGCCAGAACAATCTGAAGAACCTGGACCTGTCCATCCCGCTCGGCAGCATGGTCGTGGTCACCGGGGTCTCGGGGTCGGGCAAGAGCTCGCTGGCCTTCGACACCGTCTACGCCGAGGGCCAGCGGCGCTACGTCGAGACCTTCTCCCCCTACGCTCGCCAGTTCCTCGACCGCATGGACCGGCCGCGGGTGGACCACATCAGCGGCATCCTGCCGGCGATCGCCATCGACCAGACCAACCCGGTGCGCACCTCGCGCTCGACGGTGGCCACCATGACCGAGCTGGCCGACCACCTCAAGCTGCTGTACGCGCGTCGCGGCACGCTGTATTGCCGGCGCTGCGGCGCCCAGGTGCGGCGCGACGATCCGCAGTCCATCGCCTCCGACCTGCGGCGGCGTGCAGCCGCGGCCGGCGATCCGCGGCTGGTCCTGGCCTTCGCGGTGGCGCTGCCCGACAGCCTGGAGCCGCAGGCCGTGCTCGACGGCCTGGCCGCGCAGGGCTACACCCGCATCCACCAGCGCGGGCAGGGCGTGCTGTACGTGGTGCAGGACCGCCTGCGCGCGGGCCAGGCCGAGCAGGCCAGGCTGCTCGAGGCCATCGAGGCCGCGCTGAGCCGCGGCCAGGGGCGGCTGGCGGTGTGGGCGCTGCCCGAGGCCGACGCCGCGCCGGCGGCCGAGGCGCAGGCGGCCGACGCGCAGGCGCAGCCGCCGACCTGGCGCTACTCCCGCGACCTGCATTGCGCCGACTGCGACATCGGCTACCGCGACGCCACGCCGGGGATGTTCAGCTTCAACTCGGCGGTCGGCGCCTGCGAGACCTGCCGCGGCTTCGGCCGCACGCTGGGAATCGACTGGGGGCTGGTCATCCCCGATGCGTCGAAGAGCCTGCGCGGTGGCGCGATCAAGCCGTGGCAGACCGCCAGCTTCGCCGATGCGCAGCGCGACCTCGAGCGCCACGCCGCGGGCGCCGGGGTGCGGCTGGACGTGCCCTGGTCGCAACTGCAGCCGCGCGAGCGCGATTGGGTGATCGATGGCGACCCGGGATTCAGCGGCCAGTGGGAGCGCCAGTACTACGGGGTACGCCGGTTTTTCGACTGGCTGGAGACCCGGACCTACAAGATGCATGTGCGGGTGCTGCTGTCCAAGTACCGCAGCAGCAGCGTGTGCCCGGCGTGCGGCGGGGCACGGCTCAAGCTCGACGGCCTGCTGTGGCGCATCGGCAGCGCGCGCGCCGCGCGCGCCGCCGGCGCGCGGCGGCTGCGCCCGCTGGGGGTGGAGTGCAGCGAGCAGCGCTGGGGCGAGCTGCCGGGGCTGAACCTGCACGAAGTCATGCAATTGCCGGTCGGCCGCGCCGCCGAGTTCTTCGCCGTGGTCGAGAGCGAGTCGCAGGCCGACGCCGCCAGCCGGCTGCTGCTCGACGAAATCCGCGCCCGCCTGCGCTACCTGCTCGACGTCGGCCTGGGCTACCTCAGCCTGGACCGCCAGTCGCGCACCCTGTCGGGCGGCGAGGTGCAGCGCATCAACCTGACCACCGCGCTGGGCACCTCGCTGACCCAGACGCTGTTCGTGCTCGACGAGCCATCGATCGGGCTGCACCCGCGCGACCTGCATCGCCTCAACGCGGTGCTGCAGGGCCTGAAGCACGCCGGCAACAGCCTGCTGGTGGTCGAGCACGACCCGCAGATCATGCTGGCCGCCGACCACCTGATCGAACTCGGTCCCGGCGCCGGCGAGCACGGCGGCCAGCTGGTGTTCCAGGGCGACCTGGCGGCGCTGCGCCGCGCCGACACCCTGACCGCGTCCTACCTGCGCGGGCAGCGCAGCGTGGCCCCGTCGCGCGCGCCGCGCCGGCTGCGCTGCGACGACCAGGGGCGGCTGCAGGCGCCGCGGCTGATCCTGGAGGGCGCGCGCGAGCACAACCTGCGCGATCTCGACGCCGAGTTCCCGCTGCACGCGCTGGTGGCGGTCACCGGGGTGTCGGGCTGCGGCAAGTCGACCCTGGTCGGCGACGTGCTGTGGCCGGCGCTGGCGCGTGCGCTGGGTCGCACCGCGCCCGAGCCGGGCGCGCATTCCCGGCTGCTGGGCGCCGAGCAGCTGGCCGACGTGGTGCTGGTCGACCAGAGCGCGCTGGGCAAGACCGCGCGCTCCAATCCGGTGAGTTTCGTCGGCGCCTTCGACGCGCTGCGCAAGCGCTTCGCCGCGTTGGCCGAGTCGCAGCGCCGGGGCTACACCGCCGGCACCTTCAGCTTCAACAGCGGCGACGGGCGCTGCCCGGCCTGCGGCGGTTCGGGCTTCGAGCATGTGGAAATGCAGTTCCTGTCCGACGTCTACCTGCGCTGCCCGGAGTGCGACGGCAGGCGCTACCGTGCCGAGGTGCTGGAAGTGCGCCTGGCGCTGGCCGGCGCACGCAGCCTGAACATCGCCGAGGTGCTCGAGTTGACCGTCGCCGAGGCCCTGCAGCTGTTCGGCTCCGAGCGCGACCTGCAGCCGGGGCTGCGAGCGCTGCAAGCGGTGGGGCTGGACTACCTGCGGCTGGGGCAACCCACGCCGACGCTGTCGGGTGGCGAGGCGCAGCGCCTGAAGCTGGCCGGTTTCCTCGCCGAAGCCCGGCGCGGCGCAGGTCGGGGCGCGGCCAAGGGCTCGCTGTACCTGCTCGACGAGCCGACCACCGGGCTGCATTTCGACGACATCGCGCGGCTGCTGCGGGCGCTCCACGAACTCGTCGACTCCGGCCACAGCGTGGTGCTGATCGAGCACAACCTGGACGTGATCGCAGCCAGCGACTGGATCATCGACCTCGGCCCCGAAGGCGGCGAGGGCGGCGGCACGCTGGTCGCCGCGGGGACCCCCGAGCAGCTCGAGCGCTGCCCGCGGTCGCATACCGGGCAGGCGCTGCGCGCCTACCGCGGCCAGGTCGGCGCCGAGGCGGCCGAGCAGGCCGCGGTGCTGGCCGCCGGCGGCGTGCCGGCACGCCAGGCCGCGGACGAGACGCCGGAGGAGGCGGCGGCCCACGATCCCGCGCTGCTGCAGGCCGCCGAGCCGGG
Organism: Pseudomonadota bacterium; assembly: GCA_021808405.1. GTDB lineage: Bacteria > Pseudomonadota > Gammaproteobacteria > Burkholderiales > Burkholderiaceae_C > Thiomonas_A. The sequence continues at coordinate 3,762 of JAKBBQ010000096.1, forward strand.
AGGCGCCTACCTGGCGCAGGCGCTGCGCCGCGGCCGCGAGGGGTTTATCGCGATCCGCGGCGCGCGCGAGCACAACCTGTGCAACCTCGACGTCGACCTGCCGCGCGGCGGCATGACGGTGATCACCGGGGTGTCGGGTTCGGGCAAGAGCTCGCTGGCCTTCGACGTGCTGTTCAGCGAGGGGCAGCGCCGCTACCTGGAATCGATCAACGCCTACGCGCGGCAGTTCGTGCAGCCCCCGCCGCGTCCCGATGTCGACGCCATCTTCGGCATTCCGCCGACCGTGGCGATCGCCCAGCGCACGAGTCGCGGCGGGCGCAAGAGCACCGTGGGCACGCTGACCGAGGTGCATCCCTTCCTGCGGCTGCTGTATGCCCGGCTGGGCACCCAGTACTGCCCCGACTGCCAGCTGCCCATCGCGCCGCAGAGCGAGCAGGCGATCTGCGACCAGCTGCTGCGCGAGCTGCGCGGCGAGTCGATCGGCGTCATGGCGCCGCTGGTGGTGCAGCGCAAGGGGGTCTACGCCGAGCTGGCGCAATGGGCTGCCAAGCGCGGGCACGGCCACCTCTGGGTCGACGGGGCCTTCCTGCCCACCGACCCCTGGCCGCGCCCGGATCGCTTCCGCGAGCACGACATCTCGCTGCCGCTGGGCGAGGTCGAGGTGCTGCCCGAGCATTGCGAAACGCTGCGCAGGCTGGTGCACGAGGCGGTGCAACTGGGCAAGGGGGTCGTGCAGGTGACCTGGCCGCTGGGCCGGCTGCGCCAGGCCATGGCGGGAGGCGACGTCATCGGCGCCCACGCCGAGCTGCAGCTGCGGCGCTTCAGCACCCTGCGCGCCTGCCCGTCCTGCGCGCGCAGCTTTCCCGAGCCCGATCCGCGGCAGTTTTCCTACAACTCCTCGGTCGGCTGGTGTCCCGCCTGCTACGGAACCGGGCAGAGGCTGGCGGGCTTCGACGCCAGCCACAGCGGCGAGGAGCGCGGCTGGGGCGACGCCGGGCAGGCCGAGCCCTGCCCCCGATGCCAGGGGGCGCGGCTGAACCCGGTGTCGCTGGCGGTGCGCTGGCAGCAGCGGCGAATCGGCCAGGTGTCGGCGCTGGCGGTCGACGAGGCGCTGGAGTGGCTCGGCGGGCTGCGGCTGGACGAACGCGAACGGCTGCTGGGCAGCGAACTCGTGCAGGAGACCGTGGCCCGCCTGGGCTTCCTGCAGCGCGTCGGGCTGGGCTACCTGGCGCTGGACCGTGCCGCGCCGACGCTGTCGGGCGGCGAGGCGCAGCGCATCCGGCTGGCCGCGCAACTCGGCAGCAACCTGCGAGGCGTCGCCTACGTGCTCGACGAGCCGACCATCGGGCTGCATCCGCGGGACAACCTGCGGCTGCTCGACGCGCTGGAGGAATTGCGTCGGCGCGGCAGCACCCTGGTGGTGGTCGAGCACGACGAGGACACCATCCGCCGCGCCGACACCATCCTCGACATCGGCCCCGGCGCCGGGCGCCTGGGCGGGCGGGTGGTGGCGATGGGCAACCTGCAGCAACTGCTGCGCCATCCCGACTCGCTGACCGCCCGTTACCTGCGCGAGCCGCTGCGTCATCCGCTGGTGCAGCGCCCGGTCACCGGACCGCGCAGCCCGGCGCTGGAAGTGCGGGGCGCGCAGTTGCACAACCTGCAGCAGATCGACGCGCGCTTTCCGCGCCAGCGCCTGAGCGTGCTCACCGGGGTCTCGGGTTCGGGCAAGTCCAGCCTGGCGCGCGGCGTGCTGTACGCCAGCGCGCGCGCGCTGCTGGCCGGCGAGGGCGCGCCGCTGGGCTGCAAGGCCCTGCTGGGGCTGGAGGACCTCGAAAGGGTGCTGGAAGTCGACCAGGCGCCGATCGGCAAGACCCCGCGCTCGTGCCCGGCGACCTACGTCGGCATCTGGGACGACATCCGCAAGCTGTACGCCGACACCACCGAGGCGCGCATGCGGGGTTTCGGCGCCGCGCGCTTTTCCTTCAACACCGGGGCCGGGCGCTGCGCGAGTTGCGAGGGCCAGGGCGCGGTGCGGGTGGAAATGAACTTCCTGCCCGACGTGATCCAGCCCTGCGAGGACTGCGCGGGCATGCGCTTCAACCCCGAGACCCTGCAGGTGCGGCTGCGCGGGCTGTCGGCCGGCGAGGTGCTGGAGCTCAGCGTCGACGCGGCGCTGGAGTTCTTCGCCGCGCACCCGCGCATCACCCGCGCGCTGCGCCTGCTGCACGAGGTGGGGCTGGGCTACCTGCGGCTGGGCCAGCCCAGCCCGCAATTGTCCGGAGGCGAGGCGCAGCGGCTGAAGCTGGTCACCGAGCTGGCCACCGCGGGCGCGCGGCCGACGCTGTACGTGCTCGACGAGCCGACCGTCGGGCTGCACATGGCCGACGTCGACAAGCTCATCCGGGTGCTGCTGCGGCTGGCCGACGCCGGCCACACGGTGGTGGTCATCGAGCACAACCTCGACCTGATGGCGTCGGCCGACTGGATTGTCGACCTCGGGCCCGAAGGCGGCGCCGGCGGCGGTCGGCTGGTGCGGCAGGGGCCGCCCGCCGAGTTCGTCAAGGCCGGCGAGGCCGGCGGCCACACCGCCGCGGCGCTGGCCCGTTTCATGCAGCAGCACGGCCGCGCCGCGTCGCTGCCCGCCGACGCCTGAGCGTCGGGGACGGGGCAGGGCGCGCGCGCGGAGCCTGGCGCCCGCCGGCCCGGCATCGCCGAGCCCTCAGTCGGCTGCGTCGATTCCCGGCTGCAGCAGCGCGCGGAGCGCCTGCTCGGTGGAGTCGGCGGCGCAGCAGTCGACCACGCGGCGCTGCGGCAGCGCGCGCAACCAGGTCAGCTGGCGCTTGGCCAGCTGACGGGTGGCGGCCGCGGCGCGTTGCTCGAAGGCCTGCAGGTCGCAGCGGCCGTCCAGGTGCTCCCAGGCCTGGCGATAGCCCACGCAGCGCATCGACGGCAGCCCCGGGTGCAGGTCGCCGCGCCGGCGCAGCGCCGCCACCTCGTCGAGCAGGCCTTGCTGCAGCATCTGCCGCAGCCGCTGCTCGATGCGCCGGTGCAGCCAGCCGCGGTCCGAGGGCTCGAGCGACACCAGGCGCAGCGCGATCGGCGGGCGCGGCGGGCCCGCGCGCCAGTGCTCCGACAGCGGCTTGCCGCTGAGCTCCCACACCTCCAGCGCGCGTTGGATGCGCTGCGCGTCGCCGGGTTCGATGCGCGCCGCGCTGGCCGCGTCGACCCGCGCCAGCTCGGCGTGCAGCGCCGGCCAGCCCCGCACCCGGGCGCGCTCGGCCAGCCGGCTGCGCAACGCGGCGTCGGCCGACGGCAGCTCGCTCAAGCCCTGCTGCAGCGCGCGCAGGTACAGCAGCGTGCCGCCGACCAGCAGCGGCTCGCGGCCGCGCGAGCGGATGTCGTCGACCAGCCGGCGCGCCTGCTCGGCGAACTGCGCCGCGCTGTAGCTCGAGGCCGGGTCGACGATGTCGATCAGGTGGTGCGGCACCTCTGCGCGCTCGGCCGCGCTGGGCTTGGCGGTGCCGATGTCCATGCCGCGGTAGACCAGCGCCGAGTCCATGCTGATGATCTCCAGCGGCAGTTCGCGCGCCAGGCGCAGCGCCACCGCCGTCTTGCCGGCCGCGGTCGGGCCGCTGAGCACCCGCAACGGCGCGGTCGCCGCAGTCGCCGCCATGGCCTCAGCGCCCGCGCAGGAACAGCGCGTCGAGTTCGGCCAGGCTGACCTGGCGCCAGGTCGGGCGGCCGTGGTTGCACTGGTCGGAGCGCTCGGTGGCCTCCATGTCGCGCAGCAGGGCGTTCATTTCGGCCAGGCTGAGCCTGCGCCCGGAGCGCACCGCGCCGTGGCAGGCCATGGTTGACAGCAGGCGGTCGCGCCGGCGCTGCAGCAACCCGCTGCTGCCCACCTCGGCGAGCTCGTCGAGCACCTCGCCGGCCATGCGCGCCAGGTCGCCGCCGACCAGCGGCGCCGGAACCGCCCGCAGCACCAGGCTGGAGGGGCCGGCCGGAGCGATGTCCAGCCCGAGTTCGGCGACGGCCTGCGCATGCTCGGCCAGCGCCCCGACCTGCGCCTGGCTGGCCGCGAAGGCCAGCGGGACCAGCAGCGCCTGGGCAGCCAGTTGCCGCGAATCGAAGGCCCGCTTCAGGCGCTCGTAGACCAGGCGCTCGTGGGCCGCGTGCATGTCGACGATGACCAGGCCGTCGAGGTTTTGCGCCAGGATGTAGATGTCGTGCAACTGGGCGATCGCCTGGCCCAGCGGCAGATCGGCAGGGGCGTGCGCGGCCTGCTCCGGCGGCGCGTCCTCCACGCGCAGCGGCGCCCAGGGTTGCAGCGCCTGCTGCAGCGACAGCGCCTGCTGCGCGGGCGGACGCGGCCAGGCGGCGGGCTGCGCCTGCGAGGCAGGTCGCCAGCCGGGCTGCGGCGCGTGTTGCGGCTGCGCGGGCGCTTGCGCTTGCGCGGGCGCCAGCCGCGCGCCCAGCGCGGGCGCCAGCGCCTGCTGCACCGCCTGGCGCAACGCCTGGTGCACCGCCTGCGGTTCGCGAAAGCGCACTTCGCTTTTCGCCGGGTGGACGTTGACGTCGACCCGCTCGGGGGGGAGTTCCAGCAGCACCACGTACTGCGGCTGCAGGCTGCCGTGCAGCACGTCGGCGTAGGCCGAGCGCAGCGCGTGGCCGAGCATGCGGTCGCGCACCCAGCGGCGGTTGACATGGAACTGCTGCACCTCGGCGCGCGCGCGGGCCGCGGTCGGCCGGCACACCAGGCCGTGCAGCGACAACGGGCCCAGCCGGGCCTGCAGCGGCAGCGCGTCGGCCGCGAAGGACGGGCCCAGCACGTCGGCCAGGCGGCGCAGCGCATCGTCGGTGGCCGGCAGCTGCAGGCTCTGCCTGCCGTCCTGCCACAGCGTGAAGGCCACCCGCGGGTGGGAGATGGCCGCGCGCCGCACCATCTCGACGCACCAGCCGCCCTCGGTCGCCGCCGACTTGAGGAAACTGCGGCGCGCCGGGATGGCGTGGAACAGCCTGCGCAGCCTGACCGTGGTGCCCGGCTGGCCGGCGGCCGGCTGCACCGCCTGCACCACCCCCGCCTCGGCGCGCAGGCTGGCCGCGGGCTGTTCGCCGCGGCGGCTGACGATCTCCAGCTCGGCCACCGCGGCCATCGACGCCAGCGCCTCGCCGCGAAAGCCCAGGCTGCGCACCTGCTCGAGCTCGGCCAGCGAAGCGATCTTGCTGGTGGCGTGGCGGGTCAGAGCCAGCGGCAACTCGTCGGCGGCGATCCCGGCGCCGTCGTCCTCCACCGCCACCAGTTCCAGGCCGCCTTGCTGCAGCCGCACGGTGATGCGGCCGGCGCCGGCGTCCAGCGCGTTGTCCAGCAACTCGCGCAGCGCCGAGGCCGGGCGCTCGACGACCTCGCCGGCGGCGATCTGCGAGACCAGGGTATCGGGAAGCGGGCGGATCGGCCGCGCTGGCGTGTCGCCGGCCGCGCGCGACGGCTGCGCGGCGTCGCCGGCGCGCGCCGGATGCAGGCCGGAAGGGGTCGGCGCGGAGCCTTCGGGAAGCATCGGACCAGTATACTTGCCGGCTTTTGCCGCGCTTGTTCATGCACGCGATTTCGCAACTGCTCCACCTTCTGCTGCATTTCGACACCGAGCTGGTGCGGCTGATCGGCGCCTGGGGCGCCTGGGTCTGGGCGCTGCTGTTCGCCATCGTGTTCTGCGAGACCGGGCTGGTCGTCGCGCCGGTGCTGCCCGGCGATTCGATGCTGTTCGTGGTCGGCGCGCTGTGCGCGGCCGGCGCGCTCGACCTGCGGCTGGGGCTTCCGCTGCTGTGGCTGGCCGCGACCGCCGGCGACACGCTGAACTACGCCATCGGCAAGGCCGTCGGCCGGCGGGTGTTCGGCTGGCGGCACAGCCGCTGGTTCAACCGCCGCGCCTTCGACCGCGCGCATGCCTTCTACGAGCGCTACGGCGGCATCACCATCGTCAGCGCCCGCTTCATCCCCTTCGTGCGCACCTTCGCTCCCTTCGTCGCCGGGGTGGCGCAGATGTCCTACCGCGGCTTCGCCGCCTACAACCTGCTCGGCGGCGGGCTGTGGGTGGGGCTGCTGATGGGAGCGGGCTACGCCTTCGGCAACCTGCCGTGGGTGCGCGGCAACCTGCCCGCGCTCAGCCTGGCGGTGGTCGTCGTGTCGCTGTTGCCGCTGGCCGTCGGCTGGCTGCGCGCCCGCGCCCGGCGCCACGCCTGAGGCGCGGCGGGCGCGCCTCGGGCGCGCGCAGGCTCAGACCATCGTCTTCGGGCGCGCCAGCGGCGGGTGGGTCGCCAGGTATTCGCGCAGGCCGTCGAAAATCGCCCGCGCCACCTGCTTGCGGTACTTGGGGGTCTGCAAGCGCGCTTCTTCCTCGGGGTTGCTGATGAACGCGGTCTCGACCAGCATCGACGGCACGGTCGGCGACTTCAGCACCACGAAGCCGGCCTGCTGCACCTGGTTGGAGTGCAGGTGGACGATCGAACCCAGCTTGCGCAGCGTCGGGCCGGCCATCTTCAGGCTGGCGTGGATCTGCTCGGTGGTCGACATGTCCAGCAGCACCTTGGCCAGCTGGTAGTCGCGGGCGTTGATGTCCACGCCGCCGATCGCGTCGGCGGCGTTTTCCTGCTGGGCCATCATGCGCGCCTGCACGCTGGAGGCGCCCCCCGCGGACAGGCAGAACACCGACGCGCCGCGGGCATAGGGGGTGTACCAGCCGTCGGCGTGGATGGAGGTGAACAGGTCGGCGTTGGCGCGCTGGGCCTTTTCGACGCGCATCCACAGCGGCACGAAAAAGTCGCTGTCGCGGGTCATCGCCACCCGCATGTTGGGCGCGCGCATCACGAGTTCGCGCAGGTCGTGGCCGATCAGCAGCACCATGTCCTTTTCGTGCACTCCGCTGGGGCCGGTGGCGCCCGGGTCCTCGCCGCCGTGGCCGGGGTCGAGCATCACCAGCACGCTGCGCTGCTGGCGGCGGTCGCGCCGCGGCGGCAGCGCGTTCCCGCGAGCCTGGGGGATCGGCTCGGTGTGGCCGAAGGGATGCGCGGCGCCGTCGCCGTGCAGCGGCTGCTCGAGGCTGACACGGTGCTCGGACAGCCAGTCGCCGAGGGTGTCGGACCGGCGCGCCGCCTGCGGGGGCTGCGCGCGCCGCGGCTCGGCCAGCGCCAGCACCGAGCGCGGGCCGACCGGGTAGAGGTCGAACACCAGGCGGTTGCGGTACGCGGCCACCGGCGGCAGGCTGAACACCTGGGGATGCACCGACTGCTTGAGGTCGAACACCAGCCGCACCACGTCGGGGGCGTACTGGGCCATGCGCACGTCGCGGATGAAGGGGTCGCCAGGCCGCACCTTGCCGACCAGCTGGCGCAACTGCTGGCTCATGTCCAGGCCGTGGATGTCCACCACCAGCCGCGGCGGGTCGGTCACCAGGAAGTGGGTGGCGCGCAGCGGGCGGCGCGACTCCAGCGTGACCCGGGTGTACTCGGAAGCCGGCCACACGCGCACGGCCACCAGCGCGGCTGCGCGCGCCAGCCCGGGGGTGCCCAGCGCGAGCACGACACTGGAGGATTGGACGAGGAACCTGCGGCGAGCGGTGGACATGGAGGGCTTCTCCTTGGCGCTAGGCGCCAGGTCGCCCCGGCGCGGGTTCAGACGTCCGCCTGCGCGGACGCCAAGGACTCGATCACGGCTGCCCCGGCCGAAGTGCCGTCGCGCAATTCCACCGTGCGGCCGGTGCCGTCGGCGGTCAGGCGCAGCTGCAAGTCGGCCGGAGGCAGGCCCTCGGCGCGCTCCGGCCATTCGACCAGGCACAGCGCATCGCCGCCGAGGGCCTCCCCCAGACCGGCGTCCAGCCATTCGTCCGGGGTATAAAATCGATACAGATCAATATGATACGCGGTTATCCCGACACAATGGTTCAATTCTAGGCCGAAACTGTCGATGTGGTAGGTCTCGACCAACGCATAGCTGGGGCTCTTGATGCGTCCGCGCACCCCGAGGGCGCGCAGCAGGCCGCGCACCAGCGTGGTCTTTCCCGCCCCCAGATCTCCCTGCAGGGTGATGCGCAGCGGGGGCAGCCCCAGGCGCAGCAAGGCCCGCGCCAGCGCGGCGCCCAGGCGTTCGGTGGCGGGTTCATAGGCATAGTGGCGTAGCAGCAACATGGCGGGACGGGGCGGGGGTCGGCGAGGGGGCGGAAGACAGCCGTGGGCAGTCGGAGGCAGTCGGAAGCGGCGGCAGGCAGCGGCGGCAGGCAGCGTCAGGCGGCGGCGGGCACGGGTCGCCGCCAGACCCGGCCCCCGCCAGACCCTGACGCGGTCGC
>JAKBBQ010000097.1 GCA_021808405.1 Pseudomonadota bacterium
ACATCGCCTGGCCGGCGGCTGCCAGGCGGAACTCCCCGGCCTGCTCGTCCAGGTACCCGAAGGCGTACGCGGCGTCGCACCAGCGAACGACATAGCCGCAGTCCATGCGCGCCGCCGCCGCCAGGCTGGGCGCTGCCGCCGCGCCCAGGCCGTGCAGCGCCTCGAACAGCCCGTTGACCACTCCGATGTAGGCGATGTTCAGGCTCATCGCGCCCTGCGCCTGCTTGCGCAGCCTGGCGCGAAGTTCGTCATGGGGTGCGGGGGTGGCGCTCATGGTGCGGGGTCGCTGGGCAGTTGGTCCGGACCCATACTCTAGCCGGCATCGCGGGACGGCGTTGCGCCCTTGCACCGCCGCTGGAGAATTTGCGATCGGTCAAGACGGCTAGACTGATGTATCCGTATGTTCGCCGATGTAAAGGGATCGCGCCGGATCGGGCGCGACCGCCGCCTGCCGCCGGGAGCCCCCATGATCGACCCGACCGTCGTCGCCTTGTCGCGCTGGCAATTCGCCGCCACCGCGCTGTACCACTTCCTGTTCGTCCCGCTGACCCTGGGAATGAGTTTCATGCTGGCGGCGATGGAAACCATCTACGTCACCACCGGCAAGCCCATCTACAAGCAGATGGTGGATTTCTGGAGCAAGCTGTTCCTGATCAACTTCGCCCTCGGCGTGGCCACCGGGTTGACGATGGAATTCGAGTTCGGAACCAACTGGTCCTTTTATTCGGGTTTCGTCGGCGACATTTTCGGCGCTCCGCTGGCCATCGAGGGGCTGATGGCCTTTTTCATGGAGTCGACCTTCATCGGGTTGATGGTCTTCGGCTGGAAGCGCCTGAGCAAGCTGCAGCACCTGCTGGTGACCTACCTGGTCGCGCTGGGCTCGAACCTGTCGGCGCTGTGGATCCTGGTGGCCAACGGCTTCATGCAGGACCCCCAGGGCGCGCATTTCAACCCGGTGACCCTGCGCATGGAACTCAGCAGTCTGCCGGCGCTGATCTTCAGCCCCGACGCCCAGGACAAGTTCGTCCACACGAGCATCGCCGGCTATGTCACGGCGGCGATATTCGTCTGCGGAATCAGCGCCTGGTACATGGCGCGAGGCCGGCATCTGGAGCTGGCCAAGCGCTCGTTCCGGGTCGCCGCGCTGTTCGGGGTGCTGTCCACGGCCGGGGTGATCACCCTGGGCGATGCGCTGGGCTTCGTAGGCGCCCACGCCCAGCCCTCCAAGCTGGCGGCGATGGAAGCCATGTGGAAGACCGAAAAGGCCCCGGCTCCCTTCAATGTCATCGCCTGGCCTTCGCAAAGCCAGCACCGCAACCTGTTCGCGCTGCAAGTTCCGTATGTGCTGACCCCGCTGCTGACCCACAGCCTGGACCAGCAGGTGCCGGGGATCGACGACATCGTCGCCGACAACGCCAGGCGGGTGCGCAACGGCATCCCGGCGGTGGAGGCGCTGCACGTGCTGAGCAAGGATCCGGGCGACGCCCAGGCGCTGGCGCAGTTCGACGCCCACCAGAAGGACCTGGGCTACGGCTTCCTGCTGCAGCGCTACGCACCGGACGGCAACGTGGCCCAGGCCACCCCCGAGGACATCCAGAAGGCGGCCTGGGACACCATTCCGAATGTGTTCGCCGAATTCTGGGCCTTCCGGCTGATGGTGGGCTTCGGGCTGCTGATGCTGGCGTTCTTCGTCATGGCCACCATCTACACGGTGCGCAACGAGGTGCACCGGCAGCGGTGGTTCCTCCAGCTCGCGCCGTGGATGATCCCCATCCCCTGGCTGGCCTGCGAAATGGGCTGGGTGACCGCCGAGGTCGGGCGCCAGCCGTGGACGGTGTTCGGACTGCTGCCGACCTGGATGAGCGCATCGACCCACAGCGTGGGCTACATGGCCTTTTCCCTCATCGGCTTCGTCACCTTGTACACGGTGTTCATCGCCGTCGAGATGTACCTGATGGTGCGCTTCATCCGCCTCGGACCGCAGCAGCATGGGGGCGGCCAGGCGCCGACGCCGCTGCCGGGCCATGGCGGGGGGTTGGCGGCCGCCGGGGCGATGCTGCGCAGGGAGGACTGAATCATGGACTTGTACCTGGGATTGAAGGTGCTGTGGTGGCTGCTGCTGGGCGTGCTGCTGATGGGCCTGGCGATCATGGTCGGAATGGACATGGGGGTCGGCACGCTGCTGCGCTTCGTCGGCCGCAACGACACCGAACGGCGGGTCTGCCTGAATGCCATCGGTCCGCATTGGGATGGCAACCAGGTGTGGTTCATCCTCGGCGGAGGAGCGATCTTCGCGGCCTTCCCGTTGATCTACGCCACCGCGTTCTCCGGCCTGTACATCGTGATGCTGCTGCTTCTGTGGACCATGATCGTGCGGCCTCTGGGTTTCGAGTACCGCAGCAAGATCGCCTCCCCGAAGTGGCGCGATGTCTGGGACTGGGCGCTGCTGGTCAGCGGCGCGGTGCCGATGATCGTCTACGGCGCCGGCATGGGCAACATGCTGCTGGGCGTGCCCTTCCACTTCGAGTGGGACCTGCGCTCCTACTACACCGGCAGCTTCATCTACCTGCTCAACCCCTTCGCGGTGCTGTGCGGGGTGCTGTCGCTGGCGCTGTCGATCCACATGGGGGCGTCGATGCTGATGGGCCGCGCCGGCGGCGCGATCGCCGAGCGCTCGCGCACCGCGGCCTCGGGCGCGCTGGTGGTCGGGCTGCTGGTGTTCACGGTCTGCGGCGTCTGGGTGGCGTCGATGCACGGCTACGTGCTGCAGGGCGGCCCGGCGCCCGCCGCCGCGCAGACCCCGCTGCAGCAAAGCGTGACCACCCAGGCCGGGGCCTGGCTGGGCAACTACCGCGCCCATCCGCTGCTGTGGATCGTTCCCCTGCTGGGCTACGTGGGCATGCTGCTGGGGTTGCTGGCCCTGCGCGCGCGCCGTCCGGTGCTCGCCTGGTGGAGCGGGGCGCTGGCGTGGATCGGGGTGATCGGCACCGCCGGGGTCGCGCTGTTCCCCTTCATGATGCCCTCGAGCAGCGTTCCAGCGCAAAGCCTGACGGTGTGGAACGCCGTGTCCAGCCAGACCACCCTGTTGTGGATGACGGGCTTCGCGGTGGTGTTCGTTCCGCTGATCCTGTGGTACACCAGCTGGGCGTTCTGGGTGATGCGCGGGGTCGTCGATGCGGATGAGATCGAGCACGACGAACACGCCTATTGAACCGGGGAACGACCATGAAGACCTTCGGACAGTTCGTGCTCTACCTGGTGATCGCGCTGCTGGCCATCGTGCTGGGAGTGGTGCTGGGCGACTACGCCCCCTGGTACTTCGCCTGGCTGGTCGGCACGGTGATGCTGGTGCTGGTAGCCGCAGCAGCCGGCGCCTGGCTGGACACCCAGGAAGCCGAGCAGGACGGCTCGGCCTGAGCGCGCGGCGCGGCCGCGCCGGCCCCGTCAGCCGCGCCCCGGCGCCCGCTCCCACTCGGCCACCGGCCCGCGCCAGGCGATGCGCCCCTGGTCGAGCCACGCCACCTCGTCGACCAGCGCGGCCAGGGCGCCGAGCCGGTGGGTGATCAGCAGCACCGTGCGACCCCGCATCGCCTGCGCCAGCGCCTCGTAGAGTTCGCGCTGGGTCGCCGCGTCCAGCGCCTCGGCGGGCTCGTCGAGCAGCAGCAGCGGGGCCTCCTTGAGCAGCGCGCGGGCCACCGCGAGTCGCCTGGCCTGCCCTCCCGACAGCAGCGTCCCCCCCTCGCCCAGCTGGGTCAGGTAGCCGTCGGGAAAGGCCAGGATCTCCTCGTGCAGGCGGGCCGCGCGGCAGGCCGCTTCCACCTGCCGCGCATCGGCCTGGGGGTTGGCCAGCAACAGGTTGTCCAGCACACTGCCATGAAACAGGTAGTCCTGCTGGCCGACGACCGCGAACCGGCTGCGCACGTCGTCGCCGCGCAGATCGCGCAGCTCCTCGCCACCCAGCGTCACGCTGCCGCGCTGGTACTCCCGCAGCCGGGTCAGCACCTGCAGCAGGCTGCTCTTGCCGGCGCCGCTGGCGCCCACCAGCGCCAGCCGCGAGCCCGCGGGCAGCTCGAGGTCGATGCCGTCGAGCACCCAGGCCTGCTGCGACGCGTAGCGCATGCCCAGGCCGCGGAGGCTCAGGTCGCCCGCCGCCGCAAGCTCGCGCGGGTGCCGCGGCTCGGCCACCGCCGGCGGCGTGTCGGCGAGTCCGAACACCCGGCGCGCCGCCGCGAGCACCTCTCCCAGCAGCGCGTACGCCGGAGCCAGCGGCGCGACCGCCTCGAAACTGCCCAGGACCCACAGCATGAGCATCGGCAGCTGCTGCGCCGGCATGCGCGCGCTGGCCACCGCGCCACCGACCAGCAGCAACGCACAGCCGGTGGCCAGGTTGGCGCACAGCCCCACCGCGGCGCCGGACAACCCGGCCAGGTCGCTGAGCCGTCGCTGCTGCCGCAACAGCTCGCCGCTGCCCTGGTCGACCCGCTCCAGCCAGCGCGCCTCGGCGCCGAACAGGCGCAGCTCCAGCGCCCCGGCCAGCGCATCCCCGGCATCGATGCGAAGCCGGTTGCGCAGCTCCAGCGCCTGCGCGGCGGGCACCCGCCCGCGCCGCCAGGCCCGCCACGGCGTCGCCACCCCGGCCAGCAGCAGCCAGCCCGCGCTGAGCAGCGCCAGCCAGGGACTGAACCAGGCCAGCGCCGCCAGCGTGCCGGCCAGCGCCAGCAGCGCCACCGCGGCCGGCAGCAGCAGGCGCAGGTAGGCCTGGTCGAGGGTGTCGATATCGGCCTGCAGGCGAGACAGCACATCGGCGCTGCGCGACAGGTCGAGGTTGCCGGGCGCCAGCGGTTCGATCGCCAGGTACAGCCAGACGCGCAGCCGCGACAGGATGCGCAGGGTCGCCTCGTGGGTCAGCAGGCGCTCGCCGTAGCGCCCGGCGGTGCGCGCGATCGCCAGCGCGCGGATCAGCGCCGCCGGGGTGAAGTAGTCGATCACCGCGCCGGCGGCTCCGGCCAGCGCCATCGCCGCGATGAACCAGCCCGACAGCGCCAGCAGCCCGATGTTGGCCAGCAGCGCCAGCAGCGCCACCGCGGCGCCGCCGAGCATCCAGGGTCGCTGGCCGGCGACCAGCCGCCACAGCCGCAGCAGGTCGGAGCGGCCCTGGCCGGGATTCGCGGGCGACTCGGCCATCAGATCACCTGCTGTCGCGCGCGCTGCAGGCGGGCCAAGGCCCCGCCGGCGGCCTGCAGTTGCGCCAGCGTGCCCTGCTCGACCACGGTTCCGCGGTCGAGCACCAGCACCTGCTGCGCCAGCCGCAGGGTCTGCAGGCGGTGCGCCACCAGCAGCACGGTGCGGCCGCGCAGTTCCCGCTCCAGGTTGTCCAGAACGCGCTGCTGCAGCGGACCGTCGAGGCTGGCGGTGGGCTCGTCGAGCAGCAGCAGCGGGGCATCGCGCAGCAGCGCCCGCGCCAGCGCCAGGCGCTGCTGCTGGCCTCCCGACAGCCCGGCACCGCGCTCGCCCAGCAGGGTGTCCAGGCCCTGCGGCAGGGCATCGACAAACTCCTCCGCGCAGGCCACGCGCAACACCCGGCGCAGCGCCTGCGGGTCGGCGTCGGCGCGCGCCAGGCGCAGGTTGTCGGCCACGCTGGCGGCGAACAGGTGGGTGCGCTGCGGGACCATCGCCAGTGCCTGCAGCCAGGCGCCGGCATCGAGCTCGCGCAGCGGCCTGCCGTCGACCTCGATGCGTCCGCGCTGCGGCTGCGCCAGCCCGAGCAGCAAGTCGAGCAGCGTGGACTTGCCGGCTCCGCTGGCCCCGACCACCGCGGTCACCTGTCCGGCGGGGACCTGCAGGCTGCAGCCGCGCAGCGCCTGGCGACCGTCGGGATGGCTGAAGTCCACGTCGTCGAAGCGGATCGAAGGCGGCCGCCGCGACGGCGCCACGCCGCGCGGCCGTGGCGGGGGCTCGGGCAGGTCGAACACCGGCTGCAGGCGCTGCGCCGCGCCGATGGCGTCCATGCGCAGGTGGTAGACCCCGCCCAGCGCGCGCAGCGGAGCGTAGTACTCGGGTGCCAGCAGCAGCACCAGCAATCCCTGGAAGAACGGCATCTGCCCCCACAGCAGGCGAAAACCGATGAGCACGGCGACCACCGCGATGCTCACGGTCGACAGGAACTCCAGCACCACCGAGGACAGGAAAGCCAGCCGCAGCACCTTCATGGTCGCGGCCCGGTAGTCCTCCGACACCTGCTCGACCACGGCGGCCTCGCGCCGGCTCGCCCCCAGCAGGCGCAGGGTGGTCAGCCCCTGCAGGGTATCGAGCAGGCGCCCCGACAGCCGCGCCAGGCGCAGCCACTGCTGCTGGTTCATGTCCTCGGCGCCGCGGCCGATCAACCACATGAACAGCGGGATCAGCGGGGCGGTACCCAGCAGGATCAGCGCGGAAACCCAATCGACCCCGAACACCGTGAACAGGATCGCAGCCGGCACCAGCGCCGTCACCCGCGCGGTCGGCAGGTAGCGGGCGTAGTACGCCTCCAGCGCCTCGATTCCGTTGACCAGGCTGTTGAGCAGGTCGCCTCGCTGCTGCCCGCGCAGCCACAGCGGCCCCAGGCGCTGCAGCTTGGCCAGCAGATCGCGGCGCAGCGACTGGCGCAGCGACGCGCCGGCCGCGAAAGCCACCCGCTCGGAGGCGCGCACCAGCGCGAAACGCAGCGCATACACCGGCAGCAACGCCAGCAGGAAGGGCCACAGCGCCAGCGGGCTGCCGCGCCGCTCGACGACCGCGGCGGCAACCCAGGCCAGCAGCGCCGCCTGCAGCACCACCAGCGCCCCCGACAGGGTTCCCAGCGCCACCGCCTGGCGCAGCGGCCGGCGCAGCCCCGGCACGAAGGACTTCAGCCAGGCCTGGGCGGGTGCATCGCGCGAACGAGTGGGCAGAGTGGACGAGGCTGGCATACGGTCGACTGGCTGCCCGCAGGCACGGCCGCGGCAGGCGGCGGTCGGCGCCACCGTCGGTCGGCCGCCGGGCCGGTCCTGCCATTCGACCATGGGTGGCGGCCGGTGCAAAGCCCGTGTTCGACGCGTGACGGATGATCGGATGGGGATTTGCGCTGCATCAGCAACGGCCCGGCTCGGCGATCCGCCAGGCCTTCCCCGGCACGCGGCCACGCGGCGACGCCTGCGCGACAATGCCGTCCCATGCGCCCGCCGCGACGCCTCCGACTGCTGCTGCTGGCCTGCGCGCTCGGCGCGCTGGCGCGGCCCGTGCTGGCCGCGCCCCGGGTGGTTCGCGTGGTCACCGACGACAACTACCCGCCCTTCGTGTTTCCCGGCCCCGACGGCAAGCCCCGCGGCTACGACGTCGACCTGTGGAAGCTGTGGCAGCGCAAGACAGGGATCCGCGTCGACTTCAAGGCCGAGCACTGGGCGCGGGCGCAGCGCGACCTGCTGCAGGGCAGGGCCGACGTCATCGACCTGATCTTCCGCACCCCCGAGCGCGCGCCGCTGTACAGCTTCTCGGCGCCGTCGTTCGAGCTTCCGGTGAGCATCTATGTCGACCACCGCATCGGCGGCATCACCTCGCCGAGCTCGCTGCGCGGTTTCGAGGTCGGGGTCGAGCGCGGCGACGCCTGCGTGTCGCACCTGCGGCAACTGGGAATCGACAGCCTGCGACTGTACCCGGACTACCAGTCGCTGCTGAGCGCGGCGCGCGCCGGGGAGTTGAAGATCTTCTGCATGGACGACTACCCGGCCGAGTACTACCTGTATCTCGACCGCAGCCAGCTGCGCTACACCCGGGCCTTCACGCTGTACACCGGGCGCTTCCGCTGGGCGGTGCGCAAGGGCGACGCAGCCATGTTCCGCACGGTGGCCGACGGCATGCGGCTGATCACCCCGCAGGAACGCAGGCAACTGGCGGCGAAATGGTTCAAGCCCGCCGTGCGCTTCGCCCACTACGGCCGCTGGCTGGCGCCGGCGCTGCTGGTGCTCGCGCTGGTGACTGCGCTGGTGCTGCTGTGGGTGCGCAGCCTGCGCGCCGCGGTACGCGGCGCGACCTCGGAGCTGCGACACCAGGCGCAGCTGGCCGAGGTCGAGCGCTCGCGGCTGCACGCGCTGATCGAAAGCAGCCCGGACGGCATCTGGCTGAAGGACCCCGATGGCGTCTACCTGGAATGCAACCCCCAGGCGCTGCAGTACATCGGCAAGACCCGCGACCAGGTGGTCGGCCGCCGCGACGCCGATGTGTTCGAGCCGGACCTGGCCGGCCGGGCCGCCGCCAGCGACCGCGCGGCCATGCGCGCCGGCGGCGGCAGCCGCAGCGAGGAGAGCGTGCGCGACGCCCGGGGCGAACTGCGCGAGCTCGAGGTGCTGAAGATCCCCCTCGGCAGCCCGGCCACCGGACTGCGCGGCGTGCTCGGGGTGTCGCGCGACATCACCGAGCGCCGGCGCATGGAGCAGACCCTGCGGCTGTGGGCCGAGGCCTTTCGAAACGCCGGCTTCGCGCTGTCGATTTCCGACGCCCGCAGCAACCGCTACATCGACGTCAACCCGGCCTTCGCCCAGCAGCTCGGTTACACCCGCGAGGAACTGCTGGGACAACCGCTGACCATGGTCGTGCCGCCGGACATCCTGCCGCGCTACCTGCGCAACCGGGAGCGCGCCGACCAGCAGCGGCACGCGGTGCGCGAATCCGAGGTGCTGCGCAAGGACGGCAGCCGCCTGGCCGTCCTGCTCGACATCACCGTGCTGTACGGCGCCGATGGCCTGCCGCAGCAGCGCATCGTCTACACCATGGACATCAGCGAGCGCAGGCGCGCCGAGCAGGAGTTGCGAGTCGCCGCCGCCGCCTTCGAGTCGCAGGAGGGCATCCTGGTCACCGACCGCCGGGCCATCATCCGCAAGGTCAACACGGCCTTCACCCGCATCACCGGCTGGTCTGCCGAAGAAGCCATCGGCAGCCACCCGCGGATCCTGCGCTCCGAGCACCACGACGCCAGGTTCTACCTCGGCATGGCGCGCGCGCTGGCGCGCCATGGCTACTGGAGCGGCGAGACATGGAGCCGGCGCAAGGACGGCCATCCGTTCCTGGCACGGCTGGCGATCTCGGCCGTGTACGACGACCAGCGGGCGGTGCTGCACTACGTGGGCACGATGACCGACATCACCGAGGAGCGCGAGGCCAAGCGCACGGCCGAGCGCCTGACTCTGCACGACCCGCTGACCGACCTGCCCAACCGGCGCTACCTGCGCGACCTGCTGGGCAACGCCATCGCGCTGAGCTCGCGCAGCGGGGAGTGGGCCGCGCTGTTGATGATCGACCTCGACCGCTTCACCGAGTTCAACAGCCTGCACGGCCACCAGCGCGGCGACCTGGCCATGGTCATGCTGGCCAAGCGCCTGCGGCTGGGCTTGCGCGCGGGCGACGTGCTCGGGCGCTTCGCCGGCGACCAGTTCGCGGTGCTGCTCGAGGGCCTGGGCGGCGACGGGGCGCAGGCCGCGCACCGCGCCAGCCGCATCGCCACGCAGCTTCGCGACGCCGCCGCGCAGCCCTTCGACCTGGCCGACCGGCACCTGCCGGGAATCGGCGCCAGCGTCGGCGTGAGGGTGTTCGGCCCGGCCGACGCCACCGCGGACTGCGACACCCTGCTGGCGCAGACCGAGGCCGCGCTGCGCCGCGCCAAGCAGGAAGGACGCAACGCCACGCGGCTGTTCGAGCCCGGCCTGCAGCGCGAACTCGACGCCCGCAACCTGCTGGTCGAGGAACTGCGCAGCGCGATCGCCGGCCGGCAATTGCTGCTGCACCTGCAGCCGCAGTTCGACCGGCGCGGACGCATCGTCGCCGCCGAGGCGCTGGTGCGCTGGATGCATCCGACGCGCGGCCTGCTCCATCCCGGCAGCTTCATCGGCGTGGCCGAGGACAGCGGGCTGGTCGACGACCTCGGTCGCTGCGTGCTCGACCTGGCCTGCGCGCATATCGCCGACTGGTCGCGGCGCGGCGCGCTGCCCGGAGTCAGCCTGTCGGTCAATGTCAGCGCGCTGCAGTTCCGGCGCGACGACTTCGTCGACCAGCTGCTGCGCGCGGTCGGCGCCGCGGCGATCGAGCCCGGGTTGCTCAAGCTCGAGCTGACCGAGAGCATGGTGATGGACGACATCGAGGTCGCCGCGAGCAGGCTGGAGGAGATCAAGCGCCATGGCATCCGCGTCTCGCTGGACGACTTCGGCACCGGCAGCTCGTCGCTGTCGTACCTGACCCAGCTGCCGCTCGATCAACTGAAGATCGACAAGTCCTTCGTGCACAAGCTTCCGCACAGCCGCAACGACGCGCTGGTCGCGCAGACCATCCTCGCGATGGCCAAGGGCCTGGGGCTGG
The DNA here is from genome assembly GCA_021808405.1 of Pseudomonadota bacterium. Taxonomy (GTDB): domain Bacteria; phylum Pseudomonadota; class Gammaproteobacteria; order Burkholderiales; family Burkholderiaceae_C; genus Thiomonas_A. The sequence goes on from JAKBBQ010000097.1 coordinate 10,363, forward strand.
AGGTGGTCGCCGAAGGCGTCGAGACCGCCCCCCAGCTGCACTTCCTGCGCGACCACGGCTGCGACCTCTACCAGGGCTACCTGCTCGGGCGACCCGTGCCGGCCGAGGAGTTCGTCGGCCTGCCCGGGCTAGCCGGCTAGCTGCCGGCCGAGCCGAGCAGCGGCAGGCGCACTTCGGCCTTGACCTCGCGCAGCACGATGCTCGAGCGCACGTGCGTCACCCCGGGCAGGCGGAACAGCACCTGGTGCTGGAAGCGGTCGTAGCTTTCGATGTCGGGCAGCGCGATGGTCAGCAGGTAGTCGGCCTGGCCGGTGGTCGACAGGCAGCGCACGATCTGCGGCACGGCGACCACCCGGCGCTCGAACTCCTCGACGATGCCCTCGCTGTGCCGGCTCAGGTTGACCTCGGCGACGACCAGCAGCTGCAGCCCCACCTTGCCGCGGTCGACCAGCGCGGTGTAGCCGCGCACCACTCCGGCCGCCTCCAGTTCCTTGATGCGCCTCCAGCAGGGGGTGCTCGACAGTCCGACCCGCTCGGCGATCTGCTGCAGGGTCTGGCGGGAGTCGCGCTGCAGCTCCTCGAGGATGCGCAGGCTGTGCTGGTCGAGATGAATGGACTTTGGCATGCGCCTTCTCCGGAAAAATTTTGCCGATGAGGGGGATATCCCTGGCTCATTCAGCAAAAATTTTGGCCCCGCCAGGGATTATCGTTCTCCTTCCACGACGAGGCCCGCCATGTCCACCGATGCTCCCGCCACCGCCCTGCCCCGCACCGACTCCGACGCCCCCGCGGCGCCGCCGCTGCGCGAAGACTACGAGTTGCGCGACGCCCTGCTGGCCAGCCGCGGCCGCGTGCTGCTCAGCGGAACCCAGGCGCTGGTGCGGCTGCTGCTGATGCAGCGCGCCGCCGACGCCGAACAGGGCCTGGACACGCGCGGCTTCGTCAGCGGCTACCGCGGCTCGCCGCTGGGCATGCTCGATCAGGAGCTGTGGCGCGCGGGGGCCGATCTCGACCGGGCCGGGGTGCGCTTCGTGCCCGCGGTCAACGAGGAGCTGGGCGCCACCCAGGTGCTGGGCACGCAGCGCGTGGAATCCGATCCGCAGCGCACCGCCGAGGCGGTGTTCGCGATGTGGTACGGCAAGGGTCCCGGGGTGGACCGCGCCGGCGACGCCCTCAAGCACGGCAACGCCTACGGCTCGTCGCCGCGCGGCGGCGTGCTGGTGGTGGCCGGCGACGACCATGGCTGCGTGTCGTCGTCGTTCCCCCATCAGAGCGACCCGGCGATGCAGGCCATGGGCATGCCGGTGGTGGCGCCGTCGAACGTGGCCGAGTACCTGGAATTCGGCCTCTACGGCTGGGCGCTGTCGCGCTACAGCGGGGCCTGGGTCGGCTTGACGGCGCTGTCCGAAGTGGTGGAGAGCCGCGCCAGCGTCGATCTCGACCTGCTGAGCGCGCGCCGCGTGGCCTGGCTGGACGCCGCCGGCGTGGCCGCCGCCACCGGGCACCAGTCCCCGCCCGACGGGCTGCATTACCGCTGGCCCGACCTGCCTTCGCCGCGCATCGAGACCCGCCTGGCCGCCAAGCTCGACGCCGCGCGCGCCTTCGCGCGGGTCAACAGCATCGACCGCGAGCTGATC
>JAKBBQ010000001.1:0-7213 GCA_021808405.1 Pseudomonadota bacterium
ACGAACACCCGCAGCTTGAGCTCGGGGTTGCCTTCTTCGTCGATCAGCTCCTTGACCTTCGCCGCTGCGCTTTCGGTGAACAGCAACGGATCGGCCGGGGCGACGGCCTGGGTGTCATGGAAAACTGCGCTCATGGGTTTTCTCCTGTGCAAGCGGGCCCATTTTAGGCCCCCGACGCGTCCTTCGCAGGCGATACACCCATTACGGCAAAAGGGGCTTTGCCCTGCCGGCGCGGCCTCGGCGCCGCCGTGGCCGCATCAAGGCAGCAGCGCGATGCCCTGCAGCCCGGCGTGCTCGGGCAGGCCGAACATCAGGTTCATGTTCTGCACGGCCTGGCCCGCGGCGCCCTTGGTCAGGTTGTCCTGCACCACCAGCACCAGTGCGGTGTCGGGTTGCGGGCGGTGCACCGCCAGGCGCAGCAGGTTGGCCCCGCGCACGCTGCGGGTGTCGGGAGCGCTGCCGGCGGGCAGCACGTCGACGAATTCCTCCCCGGCGTAGAAACCCTCGAACAGCGCCTGCAGGTCGGTGGCGCGGCCGGTGTCGTTGAGCCGCGCGAACAGGCTGCTGTGCATGCCGCGGATCATCGGGACCAGGTGCGGCACGAACACGCAGCGCAGGCCCGGGTCGCCCTGCGCGAGTCCGGCCAGGCTGCGCAGCTCCTGTTCGATCTCCGGCGCATGGCGATGGCCCTTGACCCCATAGGCCTTGAAATTGTCCGAGGCCTCGGCGTACAGGTAGCCGAGTTCGGCCTTGCGCCCGGCACCCGACACTCCGGAGGCGCAACTGGCGATCAGGTGAGCGCAGTCGACCAGGCGGTGGCGCAGCAGCGGGGCCAGGCCGATCTGCACGGTGGTCGGGTAGCAACCCGGGTTGGCGACCACCCGTGCTCGCCGGATGGCATCGCGGTTGAGCTCGGGCAGGCCGTAGACCGCCTCGGCGAGGAGATCCGGGCAGGCATGGGGCATGCCGTACCAGCGCTCGAATTCGGCCGTGTCGCGCAGCCGGAAATCCGCGGCGAGGTCGACGATGCGCACCCCGGAGTCGAGCAGCGCGCGGGCCTGCTGCATCGCCACGCCGTGCGGGGTGGCGAAGAAGACCACGTCGCACTCGTGCAGCGCGGCCTGTTCGGGAGCGCAAAAGCGCAGCTCGGTGCGGCCGCGCAGGCTCGGGTAGAAGTCGCCCAGCGCCTGCCCGGCTTCCTTGCGCGAGGTGATGGCGCGCAGATCCACCGCCGGATGCACCAGCAGCAGACGCAACAGTTCGACCCCGGTGTACCCGGTGCCGCCGACGATCCCAACCTTCACCATGGCCATCGCGCTTTGTCCTCGGCTCGGCCGCGCATGCGGCTCGAGTCCGCCATGGTAACGCCCGCCGGGGGCCTTTGCCGCACTGCCGCAAAGGCGCCCGGCGGGGGCTCAGTGGCGCGGCGGCGTGTCGGCCGGAAGGGCGTTCAGGCTGGTGAACAGTTCGCTCAGGCTCGCCACGGTGGCGTGCGAGGCCTGGGCGAAGGCACCCTGGCGCAGCGCCTGCAGCGCCGCGTCGCGCTGGCCGCAGTCGGCCAGGCGGACGACTTCGGCGGCGGCGCGGTGCAGCGCCGCATGCTGCCGCAGCAGGCGGTCGAGCAGGTCGGCGTGGCCGGGTTGCTGTTGTGCCGCCTGGTGCAGCCAGCGGCCGAGGTCGCATTGGTCGTCGCGCGAGAGGTCGAGCCACGCGGGGGTCCGCCGCGCCTCGCCGCGGACGTAGGCGGCCAGCCGCAGCTTCCAGCGTCGCTGCATTTCGATGGCCTGGAAGAAGTCCAGCCCGGCCACCACCGCCCCCGGGCGCATGCCGAAGCGCGTCTGCGGACCGGGCTCGTGCAGACGGCTGTCGGCTCGCGGCAACTCGTCGCCCGCTCGTGGCAGCCCCGGCACGTGCCGGCTCAACCATGCAAACAGTCCCATGCAACCCCCCTCGTCGGCGCTGCCGGCGGTCCGCCCGCGCCGCCCGCCATGTCGCGGACCCGTATTTTGTCCCAGGATCATTGTTCGGGGTGAGTCGGCGCAGTGCAAGCCGTTGCGCGAATGAAAAAAGCCCGTCCATCGCTGGACGGGCCTCGGGCCGGAACCTTGTGGGGCAGCGTGCCGGCTCGCGGACCGCATCGCGCGGCCCGCTGCGCGGGTCAACGCTTGGAGAACTGCTTGCGACGGCGCGCGCCGTGCAGGCCGACCTTCTTGCGCTCGACCGCGCGCGCATCGCGGGTGACGTAGCCGGCGCTGGACAGCGCCGGCTTGAGCGCGGCGTCGTAGTCGATCAGCGCGCGGGTGATGCCGTGGCGCACCGCGCCGGCCTGGCCGGTCTCGCCGCCGCCGCGCACGTTGATCTGGATGTCGAACAGGTTCTCGCTGTCGGTCAGCACCAGTGGCTGCTTGACCACCATGATCGAGGTCTGGCGGCCGAAGTACTCCTGCAGCGGGCGGCCGTTGACCGTGATCTGGCCCTGTCCCTTCTTGATGAACACTCGCGCCACCGAACTCTTGCGGCGGCCGGTTCCGTAATTCCAATTGCCGATCATCGTCGCTCCTTCACAGGTCCAGGGTCTTGGGCTGCTGCGCGCTGTGCGGATGCTCGGCGCCGGCGTAGACCTTCAGCTTCTTGATCATCGCGTAGCCCAGCGGGCCCTTGGGCAGCATGCCCTTGACCGCCAGTTGCAGCGCCCGCCCGGGGTGCCGCGCCTGCATGTCCTTGAAGCGGGTGGCGTGGATGCCGCCGGGGTAGCCCGAGTGGCGGTAGTACATCTTGTCCTCGGCCTTGTTGCCGGTGACCCGCAGTTTCGAGGAGTTGACGACGATGATGAAATCGCCGGTATCGACGTGAGGCGTGTAGATGGGTTTGTGCTTGCCGCGCAGGCGACGTGCCACTTCGCTGGCGACACGGCCTAGGACCTTGTCCGTGGCATCGATCACAAACCACTCATGCTTCACTTCGGCCGGTTTGGCGCTGAAGGTTTTCATGGTTGGTTGAACCGTTTCCGAGGTGTTGCGGCCGTTTGTCCCGCTCTGCGAGCGTGGCCCGGCGATGTCTCGCGGGGATCGTCGGGTCGCGCCGACGGCGGGCTCTGCCAGCGCTTGCCGCCCTCGCGGAGCAGGCGGGCAGGACGCCTGTTCCAGCGGGTCGGTGGCCTGCCCGGCGCACTGCCGATGGTGTCCGCAGTGTCGCCGGGAAGGCCCGGGCCGCAAGCTTTTTCCGGAGGCCAAAAAACCGGAATCTTTCATTCTATCCCAAAAAGACCGGGCTGCGGCCGTGGCCTTGACTCGCGGCAGGCCTATAGTACATGTTGCATCGCACAACATGATGGCCGCCCCGTCCCCCCTCCCACCTCCAGGCGACGCCGGCCCGCGCGCGCGGACCGGTGCGCATCCCGGCGTCGGCCTGGTGCCGATCCGCAGCCTGGGAACCGACGACCGCGCCGCGCTGCTCGAGCACTTCCTTGCGCTGCGGGCCGAGGATCGCTACCTGCGCTTCGGCTACCCGGCCACCGATCGGCAGATCGGGCGCTATGTCGCCGGAATCGACTTCGCGTGCGACGAGCTGTTCGGGGTGTTCGATCGCCGGCTGCGCCTGGTCGCGGTCGCGCATCTGGCGATGGGCCAGGCGCACGGCGGGCAGGCCGAGTTCGGCGTGTCGGTGCTGCCGGCGGGGCGCGGCAGGGGCATCGGAACGCGGCTGTTCGAGCGCGCGGCGATGTTCGCCCGCAACCGCGGCCTGCACTCGTTGCGGCTGCAGTGCCTGAGCGAGAACGCGGCGATGATGGGCATCGCGCGGCGCGCCGGCATGCATGTGCGCAACTGCGGTGGCGAGACCGAGGCGATCCTGGAAATCCCCCCGCGCAGCCTGTTGAGCCATCTCGACGAATGGCTGCGCGACGCGGCCGCCGAATTCGATTTCGCGATCAAGCTCGGGCTGCACCGCCCGCAGGGGCCGGCGCCCGAGTAGCGGGCGGTCCCAAGGCCGGAGGGCGCGGCGCTCGGCCGGCCACTCAGGCCCAGCGCTTCATCGCTTCGATCACTCGGGCGAAGGCCGCGCCGTAGGGAGGGCGCACCAGCGCGGTGCCGGCCAGTCGCCGCTGCCGCAGCACCGGCTTGAGCTTGCTGAAGGTGTCGAAACCCCAACGGCCGTGGTAGTGGCCCATTCCCGACGGCCCGATGCCGCCGAAGGGCAGGTCGTCCTGCACCACCTGCATCAGCGTGTCGTTGATCGCCACGCCGCCCGAGTGGGTCGCGCGCAGCACGTCGCGCACCCGCCGCGAATCGTCGTCGAACCAGTACAGCGCCAGCGGTCGCGGCTGCTCGTTGATGCGCTCGATCACCTGCTGCGGTTGGTCGTAGCCCAGCAGCGGAAGCAGCGGTCCGAAGATCTCCTCCTGCATCACCCGCAGCGCCGGCGGCGGGTCGAACAGCAGCACCGGCGCCAGGCGGTGGGCGTCGTCGCTCGCCTGCTCGCCGTCGAACAGCGGCTGCATCCGCACCCCGGCCGCGCTGGCCTGCTCGAGCAGCGAGCGCAGGCGCAGGTACTGGCGGGTGTCGACCACGCTGCAGAAGTCCGCGCTGCGCAGCCCGGCCGGGTACATCGCGCGCGCCGCGCGCACGCATTCGTCGGCGAAGGCCTGCAACCGGGCGCGCGGCACGTAGACATGGTCGGGGGCGACGCAGGTCTGGCCGGCGTTGACCAGCTTGCCGTAGACGATGCGCCGGGCGGCCAGCCGCAGGTCGAAGTCCGGGGCCACGACGGCAGGCGACTTGCCGCCGAGTTCCAGGGTCACCGGGACCAGTTGCGCGCTGGCGGCGGCCTGCACCTTGCGGCCGACCGCGGTCGAGCCGGTGAACAGCAGGTGGTCGAAGGCGAGCGCGGCGAATTGCGCGGCCTGCCGGGCATCGCCGTGGAACACCGCGAGTTCGTCGGGGTCGAAGCGAGTCGCCACGAGTTCGCCGAACAACCGGCCGAACCGCGGGGTGAATTCCGACAGCTTGAGCATCGCCCGGTTGCCGGCGGCCAGCGCGCTGGCCAGCGGGCCCACCGCCAGGTACAGCGGGTAATTCCAGGGCGCGATGATGCCGACGACTCCCAGCGGCTGCGGCAGCACCTGGGCGCTGGCGGGGCGGAACCAGATCGACGTCCGCGCCCGGCGCGGCCGCATCCAGGCGTGTCCGTGGCGCAGCGCATGGCGCAGCGCCGCCAGCGACGGCACGAGGTCGAGCACCGCGGTCTCGGCCGGCGAGCGCTGCCCGAAATCCTCGCAGATCGCCTCGCCGATGCGCCGCTGCTCGCGCTGCAGCAGGTCCAGCAGGCGCCGCAGGCGGTCGCGCCGCGCCGGCCAATCCGGGTAGGGATCGGCGCGACATGCTGCGCGCTGGCGCTCGTGGGCGGCGTGCAGGTCGGGCAAGGCAGGCAGGGCAAGATCCATGCGCGGGCACGGCGGAGGCGACGACGGGACCTTATCTTAGGCCGGCGAGGCGCCGGGCGCGCACGCGCCCATGCATGCCCCGGCCGCGCCCGGCGCCGCGGCGAGCTATGCTGCTGGGCCCCATGCATGCGATCGCGCTTCCTCCCGCAATCCAGGTGCTGGTGCACGACTGGCTCAGCGCCAACACCGTGGTGCTGTTCGACGATGCCGAGTCGGCCAGCGTGGTCGACACCGGCCATCTGGTGCGTGCCCGCCGCACCTGCGAGGGCGTGCGCGGCGCGCTCGCCGGGCGGCGGCTGCGCAGGGTGGTCAATACCCATCTGCATTCGGATCATTGCGGGGGCAATGCCGCGCTGCAGCGCGAGCACGGCGGCCCGCAGCAGTGCGCCATCGTGGTGCCGGCCGGCGAACTGCAGGCGGTCAACGACTGGGATGAATCCGGCCTGAGCTTCGTGCAGGCCGGGCAGCAGGCCGAGTCCTTCGCGGCCGCGGCCAGCTATGCCGACGGCCAGGTGCTGCACCTGGGCGGCCTGCGCTGGCAGGCGCACGCCGCGCCGGGACACGACGCCCACGCGCTGATGCTCTTCCAGCCCGACAGCCGACTGCTGATCACCGGGGACGCCTTGTGGGAGTACGGCTTCGGCGTGCTCTTCTGCGAATTCGATACAGGCGACGGCTTCGCCGCCCAGCGGCGTACCCTGCAGCGCATCGCCGAACTGCAGCCGGCGGTGGTCGTGCCGGGCCACGGCGCGGTGTTCGGCGACGTGCAGGCGGCCTTGCGGCGCGCGTTCGAACGTCTGGAGATGTTCGAACGCGACCCGCGGCGCCATGTCGCCCACGCACTGCGGGTGTTGCTCAAGTTCCACTTGCTGGAGCAGGGACGCATGCTGCCGCTGCCGAGCGTTCGCCAGTGGTTCGAGGGTGCCGAGCTGGTCGCGCGCATCGTGCGGTGCCAGACGCCGGCGCAGTCCGTCGCGGCAGCCTTCGACAGCACCCTGGACGATCTGTGCCGTGGCGGCGCCGCGGTGCTGCGCGACGGCCTGGTCGGCGACCCCGAAGTCGACGCCGCAGCGCGAGCGGGTAGTCCGTGACGCGGCGCAGCGCGGGCGCGACGGGCAGCCGGCAGGGGTCGGCAGCCGCGCAGCCGGCCTCGCCGGCCGCGCGGCTGGGGCTGCACAGCGATTGGGATTACGCGCTGCACCTGCCGCTGCACTATGTCGACGAAACCCGGATCACCCCCATCGCCGAACTGCCCGAGGCGCGCGTGGCCGTGGTGCTGGCACGGGTGGTGCATGCCGAGGTGATGGCCGGGCGGCGCCGGGTGTTGCGGGTGCAGGTCGAAGACGCCAGCGGTCGCCTGGAACTGCGCTTTTTCCACTTCTATCCCGGGTGGAACAGGCAGTACGCCGTGGGGCGCCTGTTGCGCATCCGCGGCGAGGCCAGGCGCGGCCTGTTCGGCCCGGAAATGGTGCATCCGGTGTGCCATGCCGGCGATGCCGACGCGCCGTTGCCGCGAAGCCTGACGCCGATCTATCCGGCGGCCGCCGGCATCAGCCAGGCCTGGCTGCGCAAGGCCGTGGCGGCCGCGCTGGCGCGGCTGGACACGCGCGAATGGCTTCCGGCCGAGGTGCTCGACGGGCTTGGGCTGCCGCCGATCGCGCAGGCGCTGCAGACCCTGCACGCGCCGCCGCCCACGCTGGCCATCGAGCAGCTCGAGCGCCGCGACCACCCGGCGTGGCGGCGCCTGAAGTTCGACGAATGGCTGGCGCAGCA
>JAKBBQ010000001.1:7223-49235 GCA_021808405.1 Pseudomonadota bacterium
CAGTTGGCGCGCTCGCGTCGCGCGCAGCAGCGGGCCTGGCCGCTGCCCCGGCGCGACGCCGGGCTGGTGCAGCGACTGCAGCAAGCGCTGCCCTTCGCCCTCACCGCGGACCAGCTCGGTTGCGTGGCCGAGATCGCCGCCGACCTGCAGCGCGAGCAGCCGATGCATCGCCTGCTGCAGGGCGACGTCGGCAGCGGCAAGACGGTGGTGGCGGCGCTGGCCGCGGCGCAGGCGATCGACTGCGGAATGCAGTGCGCGCTGATGGCCCCGACCGACATCCTGGCCGCGCAGCACCTGCAGCGCCTGGCCGGCTGGCTGCAGCCGCTGGGGGTCGAGGTGGCCTGGCTGCGCGGCGGGCAGCCGCGCGCCGAGCGAGAGGCGGCGCTGGCGCGCGCCGCCAGCGGCGAGGCCGCGCTGGTCGTCGGCACGCATGCGGTGATCCAGGACAAGGTGCGGTTCGCTCGCCTGGCGCTGGCGGTGGTCGACGAACAGCACCGCTTCGGCGTCGCCCAGAGGCTGAGCTTGCGCGCCAAGGGTGCCGGCGAGCAGCGCCAGCCGCACCTGCTGATGATGACCGCGACGCCGATTCCCCGCACGCTGGCGATGGCCGTGTTCGGCGACCTGGACATTTCGACCATCGCCCACGCCCCGCCGGGCCGCCAGCCGGTGCGCACCCGGGTGTTCTCGGAACAGCGGCGCGACCAGGTCATGCGGCGGGTGCGCGAACTGGTGCTCGCGGGTCGCCAGGCGTACTGGGTGTGTCCGTTGATCGAGCCCGCCGCGGACGCTCCCGCGGGCGGCGGCGCGCAGGAGTTGCGCGACGCGCTGGCCACCCACGCCGAGTTGCAGGCGCTGTTGGGCGAACGCGCCGAGCTGGTGGGCCTGCTGCACGGGCGCATGCCGGCGGCACGCAAGGCGCAGGTGATGGCCGACTTCGCCGCCGCGCGCGTGCGGCTGCTGGTGGCCACCACGGTCATCGAGGTCGGGGTCGACGTGCCGGCGGCCAGCCTGATGGTCATCGAGCACGCCGAGCGCTTCGGCCTTTCGCAGTTGCACCAGTTGCGCGGCCGCGTCGGCCGCGGCAGCCAGGCCGCGCAATGCCTGCTGCTGTTCTCCGAGCCCCTGTCGGCGACCGCCCGGGCGCGGCTGCAGGCCCTGCACCAGAGCAGCGACGGTTTCGTGCTGGCGCAGAAGGACCTGGAGCTGCGTGGCCCGGGGGAGCTGCTGGGGCAGCGCCAATCGGGCCTGCAGGGCCTGCGCCACGCCGACCTGCGCGAGGACCAGGACCTGCTCGAGGCGGCGCGCGAGGCCGCGCAGGTGCTGCTGCGCCAGCACCCGCAGGCGGCACGCGAGCATCTGCAGCGCTGGCTGGGCGGCGGCAGCGACTGGCTGTCGGCTTGATCCCGCGAGTCGGGTCCATAGCTTTTGAGCATATCGCTCTTGATGTGCTTTAATGTTGGCTATGACATTGACCGAACTGCGATACATCGTCGCCGTCGCCCGCGAGCGTCATTTCGGCCGCGCCGCCGAGGCCTGCTTCGTCAGCCAGCCGACCCTGTCGGTGGCGATCAAGAAGCTCGAGGAAGAACTCGACCTGAAGATCTTCGAGCGTGGGGGCAGCGAAATCACCATCACCCCGATCGGGGCCGAGATCATCGAACAGGCGCAGCGCGTGCTGGAACAGTCTTCGGCGATCCGTGAAATCGCCCGCCGCGGCAAGGATCCGCTGGCCGGGCCGTTGCGCGTGGGGGTGATCTACACCATCGCTCCGTACCTGCTGCCCCCGCTGGTGCACAAGGTCATCGAACTGACTCCGCAGATGCCGCTGCTGCTGCAGGAGCAACTCACCGTGAAGCTGCTGGAAATGCTGCGCAACGGCGAACTCGACGTCGCGGTGCTGGCCGAGCCCTTCCCCGAGCACGGCCTGGCCACCGCCGCGCTGTACGACGAGCCCTTCGTGGTCGCGGTGCCCAGGGGCCATCGGCTCGCTCGAGGCGAGCCCGTGCATACCGAGCAGATTCGCGACGAGACCATGCTGCTGCTCGGCACCGGCCATTGCTTTCGCGACCATGTGCTCGAGGTGTGCCCGGAGTTCGCCAGGTTCTCTCCCGGATCCGAAGGCATCCGCAAGAGCTTCGAGGGTTCGTCTCTGGAGACCATCAAGCATATGGTCGCTTCCGGGATGGGCATCACCATCCTGCCGACGATGTCGGCGCAGATCGGCCCGGGCGCGACTGGCGGGGGGCCGATCTGCTACGTGCCGTTCAGCGATCCGGTGCCATCGCGCAGGGTGGTGCTGGCCTGGCGCAAGACCTTCACCCGCACCGCGGCGGTGCAGGCGCTGCGGCGCGCGGTGCTGGAATGCGAGTTGCCCGGAGTGGTCAAGCAGGACGTCGCGCCGGCGCGAGCCGCGCTGCAACAGGCGTTGCCCGACAAGGCCTCGGCTGCGGCCTGAGTCGGCTCGGCGGGGCGGCCAGCACGGCTCCGCCGACGCTCGCCGCCGACCGTGGCCCGGCTTATTCCACCTGCAGCGCCTGCGTGCTCTTGACTTCCTCCATAACCACGTAGCTGCGGGTTTCACGTACGCCGGGCAGCGCCTGCAGGACCTTGTGGAGGAATTCCCGGTAGGCATCCATGTCGCTGACGCGGGTCTTCAGCAGATAATCGAAATCCCCGGCGATCAGGTAACACTCGAGGATTTCCGGTCGTTCGCGCGCCGCTTCCTTGAAGCGCTCGAATACGTCGGGGCTGCTGCGCTCGAGCATCACCTCGATGCACACCAGCAGCGACGCGCCGAGCTTGTGCGGGTTCAGGCGCGCCTCGTAGCCGAGGATGAACTGCTCGCGGACCAGCCGCCGCACGCGCTCGAGTACCGCGGTCGGCGACAGATGCACCGCCTGCGCCAGCGCGAGGTTGGACATGCGGCCATCGCCTTGCAGCAAGGCGAGAATGCGCCGATCGACGCGATCGAGGGCGCTGGCGGCATCTTTCATGGTTTGCAACCTCCGGAAGTCGGGTTGAGCAGCTAAGGGTGGCGGGGCCGTCCGTGCGGCCAAGAGTCCATTGTCGCTGATTGCGACAGGTGATGACACATTAGTCCAGCATGATGTGGGCCCTTCCCGCGTGGAGTCTTGCCTCGGCGCAACGTTATCAGTAGAAACCCTGATGTCGCGGACATGCGCTGTTACGGCAAATGTACAGTGCCCGCGATTCGGTGGACTTTCCTTGCGGCAGGCCCGTGGCAGCCCGCTGCGCGCTGCTTGCGGCGATAATCGCGGCATGAAAGACTTGGTCATCGCATTCATCGGCGGCGGCAATATGGCCGGCGCGATCATCGGGGGTTTGCGCAACGCGGGTTTCGACTCCCGGCAGCTGCGGGTGGTCGAGCCGGTCGCAGCGCAACGCGAGCGGCTGCGCGAGCAGTACGGCGTGCTCGCCAGCGAAGCACCCGATGGCGCGCTGGCGGCCGCCGCGGTCGTCGTCTGGGCGGTCAAGCCGCAGCACTTCCGAGGCGCAGCGCAGGCCTTGCGCGAGCATGCCGCGGCGGCAGCGGGCGCGCTGCACCTGAGCATCATGGCCGGTGTGCGCTGCGCCAGCATCGCCCGTCTCAGCGGCGCGGCCCGGGTGGTGCGGGCGATGCCCAACACCCCGGCGCTGATCGGCCGCGGCGTTGCGGGCCTGTACGCCAACGCGGCGTGCGGACAGGCCGAGCGGGATCGCGCCGAACTCGTGTTGTCGGCCACGGGCAGCCTGGTCTGGGTGGAGCAGGAGGCCGCGCTCGACGCGGTGACCGCGCTGTCGGGCTCGGGGCCGGCGTATGTGTTCTACCTGCTGGAGGCCCTGACCGCCGGCGGGGTCGGCCTGGGGTTGCCCGAGGCCACGGCCAGGCAACTCGCGCTGGGCACGGTGGCCGGCGCGGCTGCGCTGGCCGAGGGCTCGCCGCTCAGTGCTGCGCAGCTGCGCGAGCAGGTGACGAGCAAGGGAGGCACCACCGCCGCGGCATTGGACGTGCTGCGCGCGCGCGACGTGGCCGGCGCCTTCGATGCCGCGCTGCAGGCGGCGGCGCGGCGCGCGGCCGAGCTCGCCGATGCGCTGGAGCGGGAGGGCTCGACCTGAGCCCGGGGGCCGGCCAGCGCGCGATCCCGCGCCCACCCTTCGGGCGCCTTGCAGCTCATCGCGCAGCGCCTGCGCGCGACCCCCTCCGGTATTTCAACGGCCTGCTAGGATGTCGGGCTCCCGGAGAGATGGATGAGCGGTTTAAGTCGCACGCCTGGAAAGCGTGTAAGGGTGAATAGCCCTTCGGGGGTTCGAATCCCCCTCTCTCCGCCACCCACGGCTTACGACCGTGGCCTGCCAGCGCCTAGGATGGAACGGGCCGCCCGCGCGGTGGCTGCGCCGCCGCCGAACGTGGCGATGCGGGACATGGCCAGGCGCCTGGAGGTCAGCGAGCGGCATCCGACGCGTGTGTTTCGCGCGGCGCGGGGTGCGACGCCCCAGCCTTCGCCCGTGCCGCGCGCCGGGGAACTGCGAGCTGGGCGCGGATCGCGCCGGTGTCGCTGCTGTAAGGCAGGCGGTGCATCGCCGCCGCCGCCCCGGCGTCCGCGGTCCGCCGGCGTGCTACTCTTTTCGGCTTCGCCCGCCGGCGCCCGCCGCGCCAACACACCGAACCATGCACTTCCTCGCCCTCGCCGTGGCCTTCAGCGTCGCCGTGTCGCTGTGGCTGAAGCAGGCGCCGGCCTGGCGCCTCGATCTGACGCAGATGGTGCTGTGGAACTACGCGGCCGCCAGCGTGCTGTGCCTGCTGCTGTTGCATCCGCACCTCGACCACCGCACGCTGGCCTCGCTGCCCTGGGGCCTCGTGCTGGCGCTGGGCCTGGTGCTGCCGGGGCTGTTCGTGATCATGGGGCGCGCGGTGCAGACCGCGGGCATCGTGCGCGCCGACATCGCGCAGCGCCTGTCGCTGATCCTGTCGCTGGTCGCCGCCTTCACGCTGTTCGGCCAGGCGGTCGGCGCCTGGCAGCTGGCCGCGTTGGCTCTGGGCTTGCTGGCCATGCTCGCGATGCTGGCGCGCTCCTCGGGGCAGGCACGCCAGTCCGGCGCGGCACTGTGGCTGCTCGCCGTGTGGGCCGGCTACGCGCTGGTGGACATCCTGCTCAAGCTGCTTGCGTTGCGGGGTGCCGATTTCGGTGCCGTGCTGCAGAGCAGCTTCGTGCTGGCCTTCGGCTGCATGCTGGCGGCGCAGCTGGTGCGCGCCGCGCGCGGCAGGCGCCCGGACCTGCGCAGCCTGGGCGGCGGGGTGGTGCTGGGCCTGTTGAATTTCGCCAACATCGACTTGTACATACGCGCCCACCAGAGCCTGAGCCACAACCCCGCGGTGGTGTTCGCCGGGATGAACCTGGGGGTCGTCGCGCTCAGCACCCTGCTCGGCATGGCCTGGCTGCGCGAGCCGACCAGCCGGGTCAACCGCGCCGGCGTGGTGCTGGCCGGGCTGGCGATCGTCGCGCTGACCCGCGCCGCGGCCTGAGGCGCGGCACTCGACCGCTTGCGCCGTGTCAGCCCGCGGCCGCGGGCTCGGCCAGCGGGTGGCCCAGATAGGTCACCGGGCCGGTGGGTTGGCCGGTCGGCGAGCCGCCGGCCGGCTCGACGCTGATCGCGAAGCCGCGCGCGGTCCGCGCCGCGGCGAGCAGTGCCGGCGGCATCGCCACGCGCTGGCTGCCGTGCAGGCGAACCAGCCCCGCGGCCAGCGGCTTGCCCTGGCGCGGCAGCACCCACAGTTCGAAGGATCTGCCGGCCGGCGTCGGCTGGTCGCCGACCGCGGTGAGCACCGCCTGCGGGCCGCGCAACTGCAGCACCGCGGCGTGCCCGGGCGGGCCGGCGAGCACCGCGACCCTGAGCGGCGCCTGCGCCGGGCGCTGCAGCAGCAACGCCACCACCGCGGCCAGCGCCAGGGCCGACAGCCCGCCGAGCGCCAGCGCCAGGTGCCGCCAGATGCGCGGCACCCAGCCGGAAGCGGCCGTCGCGCCGCCCGGCTGCGACTGCGGTCCCAGCCGTCGCTGCACGGCCGGCCACACCGCCTCGGGCGTGTGCTCGGGAAGCAGGGCGCCGTCCAGGCGCTCGCGCCAGCGCTGCAGCGCCTGCGCGGCCAGCGGCTCGCTTTGCGCCAGCGTCTCGAAACGGCGGCGCGCCGCGCTGCCCATGCCGCCGCTGAGGTAGTCGGCGGCCAGCCGGTCGAGCAGGTCGGGGCGTTCGCGCCAGTCCATCACGCGGCTCCCGCCAGGCATTCGCGCAAGGCCAGTACCGAGCGGCGGATGAGGGTCTTGACCGTGCCCAGCGCCAGGCCGCGCCGCGCCGACAGTTCCGCATGGCTCAGGCCCAGGATGTAGGAGTCGCTCAGCAGCTCACGCTGGCGCGGCTGCAGTTGGTCGAAGCACTGCTGCAGCCGGCGCTGCGACAGGCTGGCCTGCAAGCGCTGTTCGGGGCCGGGCGCCGAGTCGTGCGGCTGCGCCTGCTCGGGCAACTGATCGAGGCTCTCGGCGGGGTCGCGTCGGCTGGCGCGTATGCGGTCCAGGCAGGTGTTGCGCACCACCGCGGCCAGCCAGGCCTCCGCCGCGCCCAGCGCCGGACGGTAGCGCCGGGCCTGGTGCCAGACCTTCACGTAGGCGTCCTGCATCGCGTCCTCGGCCTGCGCGGGGTCGCGCAACAGGCGCAGGCAGATCGCCCAGGCGCGGCGCCGCGTCGCCTCGTACAGCTGGGCGAAGGCGTCGCGGTCGCCGAGGGCGCTGAAGGCCAGCAGTCGTTGCAGGTCGGGCATGCGAGGGTCGGTGCACTGCGGCGGCCCCCGCATTGTGCCCCAGGATCCGGCGCGCTTCAGGCGATGAACGCCGCCGGCACCGGATCCTGGCCGAGCGCCTGCAGCAGGATCGCCCAGTGCATGGTCTCGTCGCCCAGGATGCTGGCGGCGGCCTTGGCCAGTTGCGGCATCGCGAAACGACCGACCGTGCCCAGGTAGGCACTGGCGGCGCCCTTTTCCAGCCCCGCGGCGAATTCCAGCACGTCGGCCTGGTTCTTCAGTCGATCGGTGGGAAAGCCGTAGTCGGCAGGCTTGCGCGGCTCGACCGCCGTGCCTCCGAGGCGCCGGATGGTCGTCTCCAGCACCCCGGCGTGGGCCTTGTGCTGGCCCTGGAACGACACGGCCAGCGCCAGCACCGGCTTTTGCAGCAGCCCCGACTCGGCACCGACCTGGTAGGCGGCGATCGCCTGGTACTCCAGCCCGAGCGCGGTGTTGAGCATCTGCAGGTCGCCGGCGGCCGCGGCCGGTGCCGCCAGCGCGCGGCCGGGCAGCGCCAGCGTGGACGCGGCGCCGAGGCCGGCGACGAAAAGTCCGCTGCGCTTGCACCATTCGCGCCGGGCGGGAACGCAAGCCTGATCTTGTTGCATGCCTTGCATGGTCATCTCCATGGTTCGCTTGGATGGATGGAAGCGGCAGGGGGCGCGTCGCCGCGCCGGGCCCTGCCTGCCACTCTCTACGTCGCAGCCAGCGAAATGGATTCAACCCGCGGATGCAACCCGCGTCGACCGTGTCGCGACGACCTACTGCGCGGGCAGGTCGAACACCAGCACCTCGGCGTCCGCCGCGTGGTCCAGTCGCAGTGCGGGCGCGTTGCGCAGCTTGAGCGCGTCGCCGCCTTGCAGCTCGACTCCATTGGCATGCAGGCTGCCGCGCACCACGTGCACGTAGGCCAGCCGGCCCGGCGCCAGAGCAAGCTCGCAGTCCTCGCCGGCGTCGAACAGCCCGGCGTACACACTGGCGTCCTGCTGCATCGACAGCGCCCCGTCGTGCCCCTGGCCGTCGACGATCCGGCACAGCCTGGCACGCCGCTGCTGCGGCGTGAAATGCCGCTGCTCGTAGCCGGGCGCCCCGCCGGGGCTGGTGGGCTTGATCCAGATCTGCAGGAAGTGCACCGGGTGCTCGCTCGAGGGGTTGTACTCGCTATGCAGCACCCCGCTGCCCGCGCTCATGCGCTGTACGTCGCCTGCGCGCAACGTCGAACCGTTGCCCAGCGAGTCCTTGTGGGCCAGCTCGCCGCTGAGCACGTAGCTGATGATTTCCATGTCGCGGTGGCCATGTTCGCCAAAGCCGGTTCCCGGCTGCACGCGATCCTCGTTGATCACCCGCAGCGGCCCGAATTCGATGTGGCGCGGGTCGTAGTACGACGCGAAACTGAAGCTGTGGTAGGAGTCCAGCCAGCCATGGCTGGCATGGCCTCGCTCGACTGAGCGTCGAATTTCCTGCTGCACGATGTCGCTCTCCCTGTGAGATGGTTGGCGAGGTGTCGGTCGGGTCGGGCAGCCTCGGCTCCAAACCCCGATCGGCCAACTGAACCATAATTCCCAGATAACAAGCAATGCCTTTCGGCCTTTCGGGCTGAACCGGAGACCAGTCTGCCATGAATCTTTCCGTTGCGCTGCGCAGCCCGGCGCTCGACGATGCCGACCCCGAGCGCCTGCGCCAGCGCGTGCGCGCCGACTTCCACGCCACCTTCGACCGCTACGAACAGTTGTTCGAGGTCCTGCAAGGCGAGCAGGCCTATGTCGTCAAGCCGATCGCTTTGCGACACCCGCTGATCTTCTACCTCGGCCATACCGCGACCTTTTTCATCAACAAGCTGGTTCTGGCCGGCCTGCTCGAGCAGCGCATCGACCCGCGCCTGGAGTCGATGTTCGCGGTCGGAGTCGACGAGATGAGCTGGGACGACCTCGACGACACCCACTACGACTGGCCTTCGTCGGCCGAGGTGCGCGCCTACCGCGATCGCGTGCGGGCCGTGGTCGACGAGTTGCTGTGCCGCATGCCGATGGGCACGCCCATCGGCTGGGACAGCCCCTGGTGGGTGGTGCTGATGGGCATCGAGCACGAGCGCATCCATCTGGAGACCTCCTCGGTGCTCATCCGCCAGCACAAGCTGGAGTTCGTGCGGCCGCATCCCGCGTGGCCGCGTTGCCGCGACGCCGGCCCGGCGCCGGGCAACGACTGGGTGGACGTGGCCGCCGCCGACATGCGCCTCGGGCGCGACCGCGCGCGCCCCGGCTATTACGGCTGGGACAACGAATTCGGCGAGCAGATCGTGCAGACGGCGCCTTTTCGCGCGGCGCGCCACCTGGTGAGCAACCAGGAGTTCCTCGCATTCGTCGAAGCCGGCGGCTATGCCGACGATTCGCTGTGGAGCGACGAAGGCGCGGCGTGGCGCCGTTTCGCGCAGGCGCAGCATCCGAGCTTCTGGCTGCGCGACTCGGGGCGATGGCAGCTGCGGCTGATGTGCGAAGTCGTGGACATGCCGTGGAACTGGCCGGTGGAGACCAACTTCCACGAGGCGCAGGCTTTCTGCAACTGGAAGGCCCGCCGCGACGGCCTTCCCGTGCGCCTGCCCAGCGAGGCCGAATGGCACGCGCTGCGCCACGCGGCAGGCATCGGCGACGACCCGCAGCCCCGTCCGGCGCCGGCCAACCTGGAGCTCGACCACTGGGCCTCGTCGTGCCCGGTCGACCGCTTCCGGCACGGAGACTTCTACGACGTCATAGGCAATGTCTGGCAGTGGCTGGACACCCCGACCTACCCCTATGCGGGCTTCGAGGTGCACCCCATCTACGACGACTTCACGACCCCGACCTTCGACGACCGGCACAACCTGATCCAGGGAGGCTCGTGGATCTCCTGCGGCAACGAGGCGCTGCCTGCGTCGCGCTATGCCTTCCGCAGGCATTTCTTCCAGCACGCCGGGTTCCGCTATGTCTGCGGCGACAAGCCCGCCGCGCCCGCGGCGTCGCAGTACGAAAGCGACGCGCTGGTCGCCCAGTACTGCGAGTTCCACTGGGGAGCCAGCTACTTCGACGTACCCAACTTCCCGCGGGCGGTGGCGCAGCTTGCGCTGCAGGCCATGGGAGCGCAGCCGATGCGCCGCGCGCTCGACCTCGGATGCGCGACCGGGCGCACGACCTTCGAGCTCGCGCGCAGTTTCGAGCGCGTCGTCGGCATCGATTTCTCCGCCCGCTTCATCGGCGTGGGCACGCGGCTGGCCGAGCAGGGGCGGGTACGCTACCAGCTCCTCGACGAGGGCGAGCTGCTGTCCTACCACGAGCATTCGCTGCAGGAGTACGACCTGCAGGATGCGGCGTCGAAGGTCGAGTTCGTGCAGGGCGACGCTTGCAACCTCAAGCCGCTGTTCAGCGGCTTCGACCTGGTGGTGGCGGCCAACCTGATCGACCGGCTGTACAGCCCGGCGCTGTTCCTGCGCGAGGTGCACCGGCGCATCGTCCCCGGCGGGCTGCTGGTGATCACATCTCCCTACACCTGGCTGGCCGAGCACACGCGGCGCGAGGAGTGGATCGGCGGCTTCAAGAAGGATGGCGAGAACTTCACCACGCTGGACGGCCTGCAGCAGGTCCTCGGCGAGCACTTCGAGCGCGTCGCTGCGCCGCGGCAGTTGCCGTTCGTGATCCGCGAGACGCGGCGCAAGTTCCAGCACACCCTGTCCGAGGTCACGCTGTGGCGACGGCGCGCCTGATCCGGCATGCGCGGGCGCGGTCGGTTACCGGCCGATACGTACACTGTAGGTGCCTGCGTCGGCCGCGCCGCGATGAAACCACTGATCGAAACCCTGTTCACCGACCAGCACCGGCTGACGGCGCGCCGCCGGGCGCTGGCCGTGCTGCACGACCTGTGCCAACGCCATGAGCGGCTGGGCCTGTATGTCGACGGGGCGCTGCGTGAACTTCCGTCGATCCTGCTGGAGGTCGACGAGGAGCAGCAGCGCCTGGTGTTCGACATTCCCCCGCCCGTCGAAGGGGTCGTCTGGGACCAGCGCGAACCCGTGCTCGCGCTGGCTCGCCATCACGGCGTGCACGTGGGTTTCCTGCTCGAGGACATCGCGCCGGTCGAGTGGACCGGAGCCAAGGCACTGTGCGCCGGGCTGGCGCAGCAGGTGTACTACCTGCAGCGCCGGCAGTACTTCCGCGTTCCGGTGGGCGGCGGCGACGTGCACTCGGTGGTGCTGGTGCGCCAGGGTGCGCCGGCGCTCAGCGGGCGCTGCCACGACCTGAGCGCCGGCGGCATGCGCGTGCTCGTGCCGGCCGAGCAGGGGCGCTTCGCGCTGCGCGCCGGGGAGTTGCTGCCCGAGTTGCGCTTCGCACTGCGCGGGGTCGTGTTGCAGACCGAGGCGCGCATCCGCCATGTCGGCGAGCCGCTGCTGCTGCCCGACGGCAAGTCGCTGTCGCCGCTGGGGCTGGAGTTCGTCGACAAGTCCTTCGCCTTCGACCAGGCGGTGGTGCGCTATGTGCAGCAGCGCGACCGCGACCTGCTCAGCGGGCGCAAGTGAAGGGTCAGGCCAGCGCGCACACCGAGACCGACTGGGTCCAGTCGGTCAGCGCTCCCGACAGATCGGTGCCGCGCCGCACCGCGGTCATTTCGGCCAGGATGCTGATGGCGATTTCCGGGGGCGTCAGCCCGCCCAGGCGCAGCCCGACCGGCCCGTGCAGGCGCTGCGCCTGCTGCTCGCTGACGTCGAACTGCAGCAGGCGTTCGCGGCGACGCGCGTTGTTCTGCCGCGAGCCGAGGGCGCCGACGTAGAACGCCGGCGTGCGCAGCGCCTCCATCAGCGCCAGGTCGTCGAGCTTGGGGTCGTGGGTCAGCGCGACCACCGCGGTGGCCGCGTCGGGCTGCATCGCCAGCACCTCGTCGTCGGGCATGCGGGTCGACAGCGCGATGCCGTCCAGGCCGTCCCAGCCTTCGTGATACTCGATGCGGGGTTCGCAAACCGTGACCCGGTAGTCGAGCATCACCGCCATCGTCGCCAGGTAGCGCGAAAGCTGGCCTCCGCCGATGACCAGCAGCCGCAGCTGCGGTCCGTGCACGGTGCGCAGCACCCGCTCGTCGAAGGACAGCTGCTCGCCGCCGCGCGCGCGCTCCAGGCCGACCTGGCCGCTGGTCATGTCCAGGGTGCGCAGCACCCGCTCCGAGCCTTCGATGCGGCGCAGCAGCTCGGCCAGCCCGCTGGCCTCGCTCAGCGGCTCCAGCACGACCTGCACGCTGCCGCCGCAGGGCAGTCCGAAACGCCGCACTTCCTCCGCGGTGCGACCGTAGATGGTCGCCTCCGGGCGGTGCAGCGCGAGTTCGCCGGCGGCCACGCGCCGGATCAGGTCGTCCTCGATGCAGCCGCCCGACAGCGAACCGGCGACCTGGCCGTCATCGCGGATGACCATCAGCGAGCCCGGGGGGCGTGGCGCCGAGCCCCAGGTGCGTACCACGGTGCCCAGCACCACCCGGCGACCGCGCTGCAGCCATTGCAGCGCACTGCGCATGACTTCGATGTCCAGACTGTTCATGGTTGCGCACTCCGATCCGATCCAGCCGGCTGTCAGCGGCGCCTGCCGAACAGCGAAGCCAGCCACCCCTTGAACAGCGCCCAGGCCAGCGCCAGGCCGTTGAGCTCGCTGGCCGCGTGGCGCTGCCGCGGGCCGGCCGTCTGCGCCGGCTGCGCGGGCCCGGCCGGCGGCGCCTGCTCCTGGGCAGCCGCCTGCGCCGACGCTGCCGGTGCTTGCGCGGCCTGCGCAGCGGCGCCGAAGTTCTGCACGAACTGGGTCAGCAGCAGTTCCGAGACCTGCCCCATCATGCGCGCCCCGAACTGGGCGAACTTGCCGTTGACCTCCAGCCTGGCGTCGCCGTGCAGGGTCGAGCGACCCGGATCGGATGCGTCGGCCTCGATCACCGCGTGCAGGTCCAGCGAAGCCGACGATCCGCCCTTGTCCGCGCCCTTGCCGCGCAGCGCCATCCGGCGGGCCTCGGGGTCGGTCTCGAGCACCTCCAGCGTGCCGCCGAACTGCGCCTGCGCGGGGCCGACCTTGATCTTCATCAGGCCCTTGTACGAGTGGTCCGACAACTGCTCGGTGATCTGCGCTCCCGGCATGCAGCCGGCCACCGCGTGGACATCCCGCAGCACGCACCAGGCGGCCTGCGCGCTGACGGGCAACGGATAGCGTTTGTCGATTCGAACTTCCATGGAATGTCCGGGAAATGGAGCAAAACCGGCATTTCCTGACGGTTTCTTCGCCGGCAGGCTTGCGATGCCTGGTCAGCTGCCAAGCATACAGCGCCCAGGCCCCTGTCTGCACGGCGCAGCCTCAGCCGCCGGCGGCCACCTTGCGATCGCCGACCAGGCGGCCGTCGACCAGGTCGACGATACGGTCGCAGCGATGCGCCAGCCGCGGATCGTGGGTGACCACCAGCACTGCGCAGCCGAACTCGCGGTTGAACCTGCGCAGCAGTTCGAACACTTCGTCCGCGCTGTGCGTATCGAGATTGCCGGTGGGTTCGTCGGCCAGCACCAGCGGCGGCCGGGTCAGCAGCGCGCGCGCGATGGCCACGCGCTGCTGCTGGCCGCCGGACAGTTCGTTCGGGCGCTTGCGGGCATGCGCGGCCAGCCCCACGGCCTGCAGCAGTTCCAGGCCGCGCTGCTCGAGTTCGCCGTTGCGCCGGGCGCCCTGCACCAGTGCCGGCATCAGCACGTTGTCGAGCACCGGGAAGGCCTGGATCAGGTGATGGAACTGGAACACAAAGCCGATGGAACTGCCGCGCAGCGCGGTGCGCGCGGCATCGTCGAGCTCGCGGGTCGGGCGTTCGAGCAGGAACAGCTCCCCGCCGGTCGGGGTATCGAGCAGGCCGATCAGGTTGAGCAGCGTGGTCTTGCCCGAGCCGCTGGGGCCGACCAGTGCGGTGAATTCGCCTCGCCGCAGTTCGAAGTCGATGCCATGCAGCACCTCGACCTGCAGCGCTGTGCCGACCTGGTAGGACTTGCGCAGTTGCTGCAGCCGCAGCACCGGCGGACCGCTGGCTGCCGGCTCAGACATAGCGGATGGCCACCACCGGGTCCAGGCGCGCCGCGCGCAGCGCCGGCAGCGCCGCCGCGGCGATTCCGGCCAGCGTGGCCAGCGCCACCGCCTCCAGCACCAGCGCCGGCGGCACCGGCACGTAGAACAATCCCGGCCCGTAGTGGTTGAACACCCAGACCATCGCCGTGCCGGCCAGCGCGCCCAGCGCCGAGCCGGCGAAGCCGACCGCCGCGCCCTCGTACAGGAACACCGCCAGCACGCGCCCGCGGGTGGCGCCCATGGCGCGCAGGATGCCGATCTCCCGCGTGCGCTGCACCACGCTGACGGCCAGCACGCTGGCGATGCCGAAAGCCACCGAAAGGCCGACGAAAAAGCGGATCAGCGCGCTCGACAGCGATTGCGAACGCAGCGCGTTGAGCAATTGCGAGTTGGTGCTCATCCAGCTCTCCGACTTCAGTCCGGTGAGCGCGGCGATGCGCTGCGCGATCGCCTGCGCGTCGAAGATCCTCGCCACCGTGAGGTCGATCTCGGTGGCGCCGCCGGGCAGTGCGAGCAGCGACTGCGCCGGCTTGAGGCCCATGTAGACGTAGCGCTCGTCGAGGTCGCGCACCCCCAGGCTGAAGATGCCCGCGACGTCGAAGACCTGCGAGCCCCCCGACGCTCCCTGCACGCGCAGCTTGTCGCCCACGCGCAGCCCCAGGTCCTGCGCCAGGCGGGTCCCCACCAGCACCTGGCTGGCGCCCACCGTGAAGCTCCCGCGCACCATGTCCTGCTGCAACGGGATCACCTGGACGTAGCGCCGGGGAATGATTCCCAGCACCGCGATCGCGCGCACCGCGGTGCCGCGCTGGGCGAAGGCCGGGCCGCTGACCATCGGCGACGCGGCGCGCACTCCCGGCAGGTGCTGCAGCACCCCCAGCAGGCCCGGCCAGTTGTTGATCGAGCGCAGGCGCTGCGGCCGTGCGTCGGTGGCGCGCAGGTCGACGGTGGCCGGCGGCACCGGCGGAGCCAGCGGCAGCAGGTCGGGGGCCGACACCACGATATGCGGCTGGGTGCCGAGGGTGCGCTGCACGATGTTGCCCTGCAGTCCGTCGACCAGCGCGGTGATGAACACGATCACCGCGGCCCCCACCGCGACGCCCCCGATGATCAGCAGGGTCTGCGACCGGCCGTCGCGCAGGAAGCGCAGCGCGATGTTCCACGACAGGGTCATGACGCCTCGAGTGCAGGTGGCGCGGTCTACTGCACCGGGCCGGCCGCCGCGCCGTCGGCCGCCGCAAGGGTCTGCAGGCGGGCGCGGACCCGCTCGCCGGGCTGCACCGAGCCTGCGGCCAGCACCACGTCGCCGGCGCGCAGCCCCCGCAGCACCTGGCTGGCGACCAGGCCGCGCAGCCCCAGGCGGACGGCCTGCGGTCGCGCCTTGCCGTCGCGCAGCACCAGCACCCGGGCGCTCTCGCCGCTGAGCGCGCGCAGCGCATCGTCGGGAACGACCAGCGCGTGCGCGAGGCGAGCCGTGATCACGTCGCACGAAGTGGTCATGTCCTGGCGCAGCCAGGCGGGGGGCGATGGCACGCGCAGCCGCAACTCGATGGTGCCGCTGGTGGTGTCGACCGCAGGCGCGATGAACACCAGGCGGGCGCCGAAGCTGCGCCGGGGGTAGGCGTCGGTGATGCAGGTGGCGTCTTGCCCGAGCGCCAGGTTCTGCAGGTTCTGCTCGTCCACCGGAAGCGACACCTCGGTGTCCCCGGCTCGCGCCAGGGTGAACAGCACCTGGCCCGGGGTGACGGTGTCGCCCACCTCGACGTTGCGGGTCAGGACCTCGCCCGCGACCTGGGAGCGGATGTCCGCGCGCCGCAGCACGGCCTGCGCCGAACCGACGGCTGCCTGCAACTGGGTCGGCAGCGAGCCCGACGGGCGCGCCGCCAGCCAGGCCGCCCGCGCCGCGAGTTGCTGCTGGCGCGCCGCCTGCTCGGCCTGTTCGGCCTGTTCCAGCGCCTGCCTGGACATCGCCCCTCCGGCCGCCTGCGCGCGTGCGCGGCGCGCCAGCGAGACGGCCAGGCTCAGCGCCGAGTCGGCGTTGCGCAGTGCGGCGCGCGCCTGCGGCAGGGTCTGCTGCCGCCACTGCGCCAGCGCCGCGAGGGCCTGCCGCACCTGGGCCTGCGCCTGGTCGTCGCGCAGTCGCAGCAGCACCTGGCCGGGGCGCACCCGGTCGCCGCGCTCGACCAGGCGGCGCACCACGGTGCCGGTGATCTCGCTGGCCACGTTGACCCGCGACGGGGTGATCAAGCGTCCGGTGGCGACCACGTCCTGCACCAGCGGCTGCTCGCGCACCCGGTAGGCCGCCACGCGCGGCCCCAGCCATCGCTGCACCCCCCACCAGCCGAGCAGCACAAGCAGACAGGCGGCAGTCACGGACCAGAGCAGGCGGCGGGTCATCGCGGGAACGGAAGACGCAATACGGCCATTGTGCTTGATCGGCGGCCGCCGGCATCGGCCGCGCGGCATGCCGGATTCGTTCCCACCTTCAGGCCAGGCCGTCCTGCGCCGCCAGTTCGGGAAACCTGCGGCGCCACAGCCAGACGATCGCCAGCGTGCCGACGCCGCCCAGCAGCACCGCGGGCACCGTGCCGAACCAGGCGGCGGTCAGTCCCGATTCGAACTCGCCGAGCTGGTTGGATGCGCCGACGAACAGCGAGTTGACGGCGTTGACCCGGCCGCGCAGCACATCGGGAGTCTGCAGTTGCACCAGGGTGCCGCGGATGACCACGCTGATCACGTCGGCGCCGCCCAGCACCACCAGCGCCGACAACGACAGGGGCATCGACCGCGAGGCTCCGAACACCAGGGTGGCGACACCGAACACCGCCACGGCGCCGAACATCAGGCGCCCGGCATGGCGCTCGATGGGGTGGTGGGCCAGCCAGCCCGCCATCAGCAGCGCGCCGCCGGCGGGAGCCGCGCGCAGCAGCCCCAGCCCCCAGGGCCCGGTGTGCAGGATGTCGCGGGCGTAGATCGGCAGCAAGGCCGTGGCGCCGCCCAGCAGCACGGCGAACAGGTCGAGGGAGATCGCGCCCAGCAGCACCCGCTGCGCGCGGATGTGATGGACTCCCTCGAGCATCGACTGCCAGGTGATGCGGGTGGTCGAGGCGCGGCCGCCGCGCGGCAGGCTCAGCAGCAGCGCGGCGGCGAACAGCTCCACGCCGAAGGTCAGGCCGTAGCTGGCGGCGGCGCCCAGCGCGTAGAGCAGCCCGCCCAGCGCCGGCGCGATCACCGTGGCAGCCTGGGTGGCCGAGGCGACCAGGGCGACCGCCCGCGCCAACAGCCCGGTCGGCACCAGCGAAGGCAGCATCGCCTGCATGCCCGGCATGTCGAAGGCACGGCAGGCGCCGACGGCCAGCGAGGCCGCCAGGATGAGGCCGCGCCCCGGCCGCAGCCACCAGTGCAGCGACGCGGCCATCAGCAGCGCGGCCAGCAGGGCCTGGCAGGCCAGGCTGGCGGCCACGACGTCGCGACGCTCGTAGCGGTCGACCACGCTGCCGGCCACCAGCACCAGGACCGCGCGCGGCACGAACTGCAACAGGCCGACCAGGCCGAGATCGAAGGCGCTGCCGGTGATGGCGTACATCTGCCAGCCGATGGCCACTCCCAGCACCTGGTAGCCGCCGGACAACCCGACCCGCACCAGCCACAAGCGGGTGAACCCCGGGCAGCGCCAGACCGACTGCGCCTGCGCCCGCGTCATCGGGCCGGCGGCGCGGCGCGCCAGCGCGTCGTGGCGTCGAACAGCCAGCGCGTGGCGTCGGCCTCGGGCAGCGGCTGGGCGTACAGGTAGCCCTGGGCGAAATCGCAGTCGATCTCTTGCACCTTGCGCTGTTCTTCCTCGGTTTCGATGCCTTCGGCGATGACCTGGATTCCCAGGCGGTGGGCCATGGCCACCACGGCCTCGCAGATCGCCAGCTTGCGCTCGTCGGCCGGCAGCTTGCGGATCAGCGACTGGTCGATCTTCAGGTAATCGACGTCGATGCGGCTGAGCGAGGCCAGGTTGGATTGTCCGGTACCGAAGTCGTCGACCGCGACCTGCAGGCCCTGGCGGCGCAACTCGCCCAGGCGCGCGGCAATGCGAGGGGAGTCGTCGAGGATCACCGTTTCGGTGACCTCGACCACCATGCAACTCGCCGGCAGCCCGATGGCCTGCAGGTGGGCCGGCCATTGGGCCGTCGGGTCGGCGTCCGAGCTCAGCTGCAGCGGCGACACGTTGAAGCTGACCTGCGGCGGCTCGGCGCATTGCTCGCGCCAGCGCCGCGCCTGCGCCGCAGCGCAGCGGAACACCCAGTCGCCCAGTTCCAGGATCAGGCCGCTCTCCTCGGCCAGCGGGATGAAGCGATCGGGGCCGATGATGCCCAGGCGCGGGTGGCGCCAGCGCGCCAGCGCCTCGAACTTGACCGGTGCGCGGTCGACGTTGCGCACCACCGGCTGGTACAGCAGGAACAGTTCGCCCTGCTGCAACGCGCGGCGCAGATCGCCGGCCAGCAGCATCCGGCCGCGGGCGCGCTGGTCCATCGCCGCCTCGTAGCCGACGCTGCGGTTGCGGCCGCTGCGCTTGGCCTCGTACATCGCCAGGTCGGCGTGGCGCAGCAACAGCATGGCGTCGCGGCCGTCGCGGGGGTAGAGCGCGATGCCGATGCTGGCCGACGCGTGGATCGGGTGTTCGGCATGCTCGAAGGGCGGCTGCAGCGCGCGGTGCAGCTTGGCGGCCACGGTCAGCGCGTCGCCCGGCTGCTCCAGGCCCGGCAGCAGGACCGTGAATTCGTCGCCGCCCAGGCGCGCCAGCAGGTCCGAGCCGCGCAGCGCCGAGCGCATGCGCTGCGCCACCGCGACCAGCAGTTCGTCGCCGGCGGCGTGGCCGAGGGAGTCGTTGACCGCCTTGAAGTGGTCGAGGTCGACATACAGCACCGCCAACTGCGCCGCGGCGTGCTCGGCGCCGTCGATGGCGCGTTGCAGGTGGTCGCCGAAGGCCTTGCGGTTGGGCAGCCCGGTCAGCGCATCATGGTGGGCCTGGCGCCAGATCGCCTGGGCGGCGTGGATGCGCTCGCCGATGTCGCGGGCGATCTTCGACGCCCCGACGACGCGCCCGTTGGCGTCGCGCAGCGGCGAAATGGTCACCGAGACGTCGACCCGACCGCCGTCCTTGTGCAGACGCACGGTCTCGAAATGCTCGACCCGCTGACCCATCGCGATGCGTTGGAGGATCATCTCCTCCTCGTGCAGGCGCTCGTCGGGAATCAGCTTGGTGACCGACTCGCCGATCATCTCCGCTGCGCTGTAGCCGAAAACCCGCTGCGCGCCCGGGTTCCAGCTGGTCACCACACCGTTCAGCGTCTTGGTGATGATCGCATCGTCGGAGCATTCGACCAGCGACTCGTAGACATTCATCATCTGGTGCACACGTGTGGCCGAGCCGCCCCCGGCCGCAAGCGTGCGCTGCAGGGGATGCACCGTGAGGAGCCAGCCCAGCGCGCCCAGCGCGGGGTCGCGGATCGACGAGCGCGTGACCAGCACCGGCAGCAGGCGGCCGTCGCGGTCGCGCACGAAACCCTGGGCGCTCAGTCCGCCGCCGTGCGGCGCATCGCCGGCCACCGCGCCGCAGTACTGCGGCAGCAGGTGGTGCAGCGGCTGCCCCAGCGCCTGCGCCTGCGCCAGGCCGAACAGTTGCGCCGCGGCCGGGTTCCAGCTGCTGACCAGCCCTTGCGGGGTGATGCTGAACATCGCATCGTCGTGCGACCGTACGATCGCCTCGAACAGACAGGCGCATGCTGCGGTGGGAGCGTCCATGGCCAGACCCCCTGGAAGCGGCCCGGGTCATGCCAGAGCCCAGGCCTTGCAGCAAGGATAGCGAAAAGCGCATGCGTCGGCGCGGTCGCGCCGGTGCGCCGTCGACTCAGAACGGGTAGTGCACCCCGGGGGCCTGCGCCGCCTCGGGGAAGCGGTCATCCATCCGGCGCAGCCAGGGGCGCAGGCCGTCGTCGGCCGCCAGCACCGGCTGCGGATCGCACATGCGGGCCCACTGGAAGGCCGAATACGCCACCATGTCGGCGTACAGGGGTTGCGCGCCGCACAGGAAGTCCTGGGTGCCCAGGGTGCTGCGCAGCGGCTGCAGCACCTTG
Source organism: Pseudomonadota bacterium (assembly GCA_021808405.1). Lineage (GTDB taxonomy): Bacteria > Pseudomonadota > Gammaproteobacteria > Burkholderiales > Burkholderiaceae_C > Thiomonas_A. The sequence goes on from JAKBBQ010000001.1 coordinate 27,269, forward strand.
GTCAGCGCGGCCAGCGACTCGCCGCGAAGGCGACGCAGCTCGTCCATGCTGGCGCCCAGGGTCGCCTCGCGGGTTTGCACGAAGTAGGCGCGGTCGCAGTCCGCGACCATGTCGGCGATCGCCGGCACGATCACCCGCGCCAGCGCCGGGTGCAGCGATTCGGCGGCCCACTGGTTGACAAAGCGCGCCAGCGCCTGGCCCGGCGCCGGTCCGAACAGGCTCGGACGGTCGGCGTGGCTGCGCTCCAGGTGGCACGCGATGTCCCAGCTTTCGTGCAGCACCAGCCCGCCGTCCACCAGTACCGGCACCTTGCCCTGGCCACTCGCGGCAATGCGCTGTTTTTCGGTGAAGCGCCAGTCCAGGCGCTCGCATTGCAGTCCCTTGTGGATCAGCGCCAGGCGGATGCGCCAGCAGTTCGGGCTGAAGCGCACCTGGGGGTCGGCCGCCGCCAGTTCGAACAGTTGCAGGGGCCCGGCTTGCGAGGAGGTCATGGTGTCGTCCAGTGGAGGAATTCGGTACCAAACGGTACAGAATTGTGCCCTGGCTTGCGCTTGCGGGCAAGGGCGCGCTGCCCGCGGGCCCGCCGCAGCGTGCCCTGGCGGGCAGCGGCGTGCGGGACATGGCCATGGCGTGCAAGAATTCGGCGCAATCCCGGTGGCTCCGTCAGGACGTGCTGCCGGCGGCGACTACAGCCTGAGCACCAATCCATGAACGACCCGGCGGACCACGACCTGCTGCGCCAGATCGAAGCCATGCGGCCGACCCTGCTGCGACTGGCGCAGATGCAGTTGCGCAACACCGCATGGGCGGAGGATGCGGTCTCCGAAGCCTTGCTCGCCGCGCTGGAAGGCCTGGGTCGCTTCGCCCGCCAGTCGAACCTGCAGACCTGGGTCGTCGGCATCCTCAAGCACAAGGTGCTGGACCAGCTCAGGCTGCGGCAGCGCGAATTCGAATACCAGTCCGAGATCGACGACGAGGGGCTGGAGGATCTGGTCTATGCACCCGACGGCCATTTCCGCGAAGCTCCGCAGCACTGGCAGACACCCGCCGAGTCGGTGCAGAGGATGCAGTTCTTCAAGGTGCTGGAGGCCTGCATGGACGCGCTGCCGGGGCAACTGGGGCGGGTGTTCCTGATGCGCGAGTGGCTGGAGCTCGACACCGAGGCCATCTGTCAGGAATTGAGCATCACTCCGACCAATGTGTGGAAGATGCTGTCGCGCGCGAGGTTGCGCCTGCGGCAGTGCCTGCAATTGCAGTGGTTCGGTGAGCAGACATCGTGAAACGGCCTTCGCTGCGGTCCTGCCGGGATATCTCGGCGCTGGTGCTGGCGCGCGAGGATCGCGCGCTGAATAGGTACGAGCGCCTGGCCATCCGCGTGCACTTCCTGATCTGCAAGGCGTGTCCGCGCTTCCAGCGCCAGGTGCAGACCATGCGCGATGGCCTTGCGCTCTGGCGCAGCTACCGCGACGACGGCGAGGACGGCAGGTCCTGAGGCTGCGCGCGGCGGGGCGACGGGCCTGCCGCCGCTGGCCGCGTCGATTGCGCAACAGGCCGTTTCGAGGAGTCGGCACCGGTAGCGATTGCTGACATTGCGGGGCCCTCCAAGGGCACGTTGGCGCTCGGGTTGCGGCCTATGATGGCAGCCAGGATGCACGACACCCCATCCCATGTCGGACACGCTCGCATGACATCCAGCCCGGCTCGCCTTCGGCAATGCGCCGCGGCGCTCGCCGCCGCCGGCGCGCTGGCGGCGCTGGCGACGTCGCCAGCACAGGCCCAGTACGACCATCCCGGCTACGGCCACCGCGACTTCCGGCATCGCGGCTTCCAGCGCCGTGACCGACCCGCGCCCGCGTGGAGCGGCGGCTACCAGGGTGGGGGCGGAGGAGGAGGCGGAGGAGGAGGCGGCCTGGTGCTCGGCGCGATCCTCGGTGCCGTGCTCGGCGCCGTGACCTCCAGCGCCGTGCAGCCGCCTCCCGGGGTGGTGTATGGCGCTGCGCCGCCCCCGCCGCCGCCAGGGGTGTACTACGCGCCCCCGCCGCCTCCCCCGCCGCCTCCCCCGCAGGCGGGCGGCTACTACCAGCCTGGGCCGCCGCCAGGCTACTACGCGCCGGCCTATCCGCCGGCGCGCTGAAGGCGGGCGTGCAGCGGTGTTGCGCCTGTTGCCTGCCAGCCTCTTCCCAACCGTCGGTCCTGTCGCCACGAACCCGCCACGAACCCGCCATGAACCACACGACCTTTCGCGCCATCGCGCTGCCGGCGTTGCTGACGCTGGCGTTTTGCGCGTCGCCGGCCCGCGCCGAGGGTGCCGCCTCGTCCGCGCCCGCCCCCAAGGCCCAGCCGGCGGCCGCCGCGGCGCGCAACCGCTTCGACAGGGTCGAGCAGCGCATCCGCAAGCTGCACCAGGAACTGCACATCACGGCCGCCGAAGCCGGCCCGTGGCACGCCTTCGCGCAAACCATCCGCGCCAATGCCGAGAGGATGGAGCAGGCCTTCGGCGAGCGGGCGCGCAAGTTGCCGACCATGAACGCCGAACAGGCCATGCAGTCCTACACCGGACTGGCGCAACTGCATGCCCGCAACATGGACAAGCTGTCGGATGCCTTCGGCAAGCTCTACACCGTGTTGTCGCCGGCCCAGAAGCACCAGGCCGACGTGCTGTTCCGCAACGCCCGCCCGCGTCGCAAGCGCTGACGGCCAGCGCGGGCCCGCCCCTGCGCGCTGCAGCGGGGGTGGGTACGAACCCGCGCCCAGCGTGCCTGCGCAGCAGCCGACTGGAGGCCTTGCGATGCCTGAGCCCAAGATCTGGTGCTGCCTGACCCTCGTGCTGGCGCTGGCCTGCGGCAGCGCCGCGCAGGCCGCCCCCTGCGCCGGCTGCGCCCTGCCCGGTCCCGTCGCCGACCAGCAGGCGGTGGCGAGCGCAGCGGGCACGCAGGCCGGGCCGCAGCCCTCGGCGCTCGGTTCCTTCGCGTCGGGCACGCTCGACGCCTACCTGCTCGGCGCCGGCCTGGGGCTGCTCGACGTGGCCGGACTGCACCGCCTGGACCACCCGGTGCATGCCCAGTACTCGGGAATCTGGTCGGTGGGCAAATCCCCGCAGTTCCCGGAAGAGCTGATCGGCCTGACCCTGGCCGCCGCGGTCTGGGAGGGCGGTCGCTCGACCCTGGGTCGCACGCTGTGGCAGAGCCTGGACGCCGCGGCGATGGCCGGCATCTCGACCCAGGCCCTGAAGTGGACCTTCCAGCGCATGCGGCCGTCGACCACCAGCAATCCCGACCGCTGGTTCCAGGGGGTGCACAACCAGAGCTTTCCCAGCGGCGACGTGTCGTCGATCACCGCGCTGGTGACCCCGCTGATCCTGCAATACCACCGCAGCGCGCCGGCGGTGGACGCGCTGGCCGCGCTTCCGGTGTTCGACATGGCCGCGCGCATGAAGGCCCATGGCCACTGGTTCACCGACACCGTCGCCGGTGCGGCGGTGGGCGTGGCCAGCGGCTATTTCGCCCATCGCATGCACAGCCCGTTCCTCCTCGGGCTGTTGCCCGGCGGCTTCTACGTGGGCCTGCGCGAACGCTTTCGCTGAGCTCGCCGCCGGCTCAGGCGGCCGCCCGGAACAATTCGTACAGACGCGCCGCGCTGGCCGACAGCGCGTGGCCGCGGCGGCGGATCAGTCCCAGGCTGCGCCGGACTTCCGGCTCGACCAGCGGCACGCCGATCAACTCCGGATGGGCGGCGGCGTCGAGCGCCATCGCCGGCATCGCCGCCACCCCCAGTCCGCCTTGCACCAGGCGCAGCGCGCTGGCGCCGGTCTGCACCTCGTAGGCCACGCGCGGGCGCGCGGCGGCCCCGGCCAGCGCGCGGTCGACCGCCAACCGGTTGCCCGAGGTGCGCGCCAGCGCGATGAACGGATGGCCGCCGAGTTCGTCCCAGCGCAGCCGCGCATGCCGGGCCAGCGGATGGTCGCGGCGGCACGCCAGCACGAAGCGCTCCTCGACCAGGGGCTCGAACTCGATGTCGCCTTCTCCGGCATCGACAAAGCTCAGCCCGAAATCCGCTTCGCCCTGAGCCACCGCGTTGCGCACCTCGTGGGCCTTGGCGTCGAACACCAGCAGTTGCACCCGCGGATGGGTCCGGCGGTACTGGTCCAGCACCCGGCACACCAGTTGCCCGACCGTCGAGGGCACGCAGGCCAGGCTGACGCGCTCGCCGCGCGTGGCCGGGTCGCCGCGGATGGCCAGCAGCGCGTTGTCGAGGTCGTCGAGCAGCACCCGCATCTTGCCTTCGAACTCGCGGCCGGCCGCGCTCAGCGTGACCCGCCGGGTCGTGCGCTCGACCAGGCGCACTCCCAGCGCGCGCTCGAGCTTGTCGATGCGCCGGCTGTACGCGGGTTGCGACAGGTGCACCGCCCGCGCCGCCTTGCCGAAGCTGCCGAGGTCGGCCAGCGCGCGCAAGGCCACGAGGTCGTTGAGGTCGAATTGCAGGCCCATCGCGCGTCCCCCGCTGTATTGATGTCGAGTTTCGATCAATCGATCGAATCATTGCAATTGACGCAGGATACGGCCTGATCGAGACTTCGGGCTGGTCCCGTTCCAGACTGTCCACCGTGTTGCCTGCGATGATGGCCGAGCCCATTCCCGACGTGCTGGTGATCGGCGGCGGCAATGCCGCGCTGTGCGCCGCGCTGACCGCGCGCGAGCAGGGCGCCTCGGTGCTGCTGCTCGAGGCTTCTCCCCGTGCCTGGCGCGGCGGCAACACCCAGCACACCCGCAACCTGCGGTGCATGCACGATGCGCCGCAGGACGTGCTGGTCGATGCGTATCCCGAAGAGGAGTTCTGGCAGGACCTGCGCAAGGTCACCTCGGGCCGCACCGACGAGGAACTGGCGCGGCTGGTGATCCGCGCGTCGGCCACCTGCCGTCCCTGGATGCGCAACCATGGCGTGCATTTCCAGCCTTCGCTGTCGGGAGCGCTGCACACCGCGCGCACCAACGCCTTTTTCATGGGCGGGGGCAAGGCGCTGGTCAACGCCTACTACCGCAGCGCCGAAGGGCTGGGGGTGGCCATCCGCTACGACACCGCGGTCGATCGCCTGGAACTCGACGAAGGGCGCTTCGTCGCGGCCTTTGCCGGCGAGCAGCGCATCGCCGCGCGCAGTTGCGTGGTCGCCGCCGGAGGCTTCGAATCCAACCGCGACTGGTTGCGCCAGGCCTGGGGCCGCGACCCGCAAGGCGACTACCCGGCCGAGCAGTTCCTCATCCGCGGCACGCGTTTCAACACCGGAGTGCTGTTGCGCCACCTGCTCGACCGCGGCGCCGATCCGGTCGGCGACCCGACCCAGGCGCACATGGTGGCCATCGATGCCCGCGCGCCGCTGTACGACGGCGGCATCTGCACGCGCATCGACTGCGTCAGCCTGGGCGTGGTGGTCAATCGCGACGCCGAGCGCTTCTACGACGAGGGCGAGGATTTCTGGCCCAAGCGCTATGCCATCTGGGGCCGCCTGGTGGCCCGCCAGCCGGGGCAGATCGCCTATTCGATCATCGATGCCAAGGCGCTGGGCCGATTCATGCCCCCGGTGTTTCCCGGCACGCGGGCCGACAGCCCTGCGCAACTGGCGCGCGCGCTGGGACTGCCCGAGCAGCGCCTGGTGGCCACCTTGCGCGACTACAACCACGCCTGCCGCGGCAGCGGCTTCGACCACACGCGTCTGGACGACTGCCATACCGAAGGCCTGCAGCCGGCGAAATCGCACTGGGCGCGTGCGCTGGATACGCCGCCCTTCCTGGCCTACCCGTTGCGCCCGGGAGTCACCTTCACCTACCTGGGTTTGCGCACCGACCGCAGCGCCGCAGTGCGCTTCGGCGGGCGAGCGAGCCCGAACCTGTTCGTGGCCGGGGAAATGATGGCCGGCAATGTGCTCGGGCAGGGTTACACCGCGGGAGTCGGAATGAGCATCGGAACCGCCTTCGGGCGCATCGCAGGGCGACAGGCCGCCGAAGCGGCACGACGAGCACTCCATGTCGGGGCTTGACGACTTGATCGGCCAGGCGGCGGCCTGCGCCGATCCCGGCGCTTCGGCGCTGCCGCGGCAGGCTGCCGATGCCGAGCAGGAGGCGCTGCGCATCCTGCAGATCTGCAACGCCTGCCGCTACTGCGAGGGCTATTGCGCGGTGTTCCAGTCGATGACCCGGCGGCTGAGCTTCGACACCGTCGACGTGCGCTACCTGGCGAACCTGTGCCACAACTGCGGTTCCTGCCTGCATGCCTGCCAGTACGCGCCTCCGCACGAATTCGCGGTCAACGTGCCGCAGACCATGGCGCGGGTGCGCCTGCTCGGCTGGCGACGCCACGCCTGGCCGCGCGTGCTGGGCCGGCTGTACACCCGCAACGGCCTGGTGCTGGCGTGGCTGCTGGCGGCCGGCAGCGCGCTGTTCCTGGTGCTGGCGCTGCTGCTGCACGGCACGCTGTGGCACGCGCAGTCCGGCGGCGACTTCTACGCGGTGTTCCCGCACGACCTGATGGCCGGGGTGTTCGGCTTGCTGTCGCTGGGGGTGCTGCTCGCGCTGGGAGTCGGCTGCGCCGGCTACTGGCGCGAAATCGACCCCGGCGGCCCCGGCGCGGCCAGCCTGGCCGATGCCGTCGGCGCGGTGGCCGGCCTGCGCTATCTCGGCGGCGGGCACGGCCAGGGCTGCAACAACGAGGACGACCGTTTTTCGCTGGCTCGCCGCAACGCCCACCACGCCTTGTTCTACGGCTTCGGGCTGTGCCTGCTCGCCACCTGCGTGGCCACGCTGTACCACTACCTGCTGCGGCTTCCGGCTCCCTACCCCTACACCAGCCTGCCGGTGGTGCTGGGCATGGCGGGCGGAGCGGGCATCGTGGTCGGCGGCACGGCGCTGCTGGCGCTGCGGCTGCGCCGCGACCCGCGGCAGGGCGACCCGGACCAGGCGGCGATGGACCTGGGCTTCACCGCCTTGCTGCTGCTGGTGGCGCTCACCGGGCTGGTGCTGGCGGTGCTGCGCGCAAGCGCGGCGATGCCCGCGCTGCTGGCGCTGCACCTGGGCGCGGTGTTCGCGCTGTTCGCCACCATGCCCTACGGCAGGTTCATGCACGCCCCGCTGCGCGTGATCGCGCTGCTCAAGTGGGCCGTCGAGCGCAGGCGTGCGGCCGGCGTGGCGGCCGCCGGGGACTGAGTCCGACGGCGGCCCGGCGCCGGCCTCGCCTCAGGCTTCGCGCTGCAGGTCGACCGACTTGGTCTCCGGGCTGGCGAGGATGGCCAGGATGGCCGCCGCGGCATAGCCCATGACCAGCAGCCCGATGTACAGGTAGGCGTGGGCGATGCCGTAGGCGCGCAGGATCTGCCCGGCCACGATGGGGATCAGCCCGCCGCCGTAGACCTGGGAGATCTGGTAGGAGGCGCTGGCCGCCGAGGCGCGGTAGCGGGTCGGGAAATTCTCGGTATAGAAGCTCGGCACCGCTCCGTATCCGAAGCCGAACACGAAGCCGAAGCCGATGATCTCGGCCAGCGCGGCCAGCGCGAAGTCGTGGCTGTTGATCAGGTAGAAGTAGGGGATGGCGAACACGAAGAACACCACCGCCGAGGTCAGCAGCACGGCGCGCCGGCTGATGCGGTCGGCGAGCAGCGAGCCGATGATCATGAACACCAGCATCGAGGCGGCGGCGATCAGCCCGATCTCCTCGGCCTGGCTGCCGGTGAAGCCGACGGTCTTCATGTAGCTGGTGCCGAAGATGAAGCTGAGGAAGAACGCGCCGCCGAACATCGCGTTGACCAGCGAAGCCCGCAGCAGCCGCCAGGGCATGTCCTTCCATACCTGCAGCGCCGGGACCTGCAGCAGCGGCTTCTCCGACTTGTACTTCTCGAACACGAAGCTGTCCTCGGTCCGCATGCGGATCACGATGCCGACGATGGCGACCAGGAAGCCGATGAAGAAGAAGATCCGCCACCCCCAGGCGATGAAGCTCTGCGGGGTCATCAGCGACTTGACGAACAGCACCGAGCCGAATCCCAGCAGCAGCCCGATCGGCACCGCGAAGCCGACCCACGCACCCCAGAAGGCCCGGTGCCGCGACTTGGCCGCCTGCTCGACCACCCAGGTCGACGCGGTGCCGAATTCGGCGCCGAAGCTGATCCCCTGGGCCAGCCGGAAGACGATCAGCAGCACCGGCGCCGCCACGCCGATGCTGTCGTAGGAGGGGGTGAGGCCGATCAGCAGGGTGCCCACGCCCATCAGCAGCAGCGCGTACACCATGGCGTCGCGCCGCCCCTTGCGGTCGGCGATGTTGCCGAACAGGTAGGCGCCGATCGGGCGCACGATGATGCCGATGCCGTAGACGGCGATCGCCGCCGCCACCGCGGCCAGTGCCGGCAGCTTGAAGAACACCTTGCCCCACACGGTCGCGGCGATGATCCCGGTGACCAGGAAGTCGTACTGCTCGATGATCGACCCGATGATGCTCGCCAGCGCGACCTTGTAGACCTGTTGCGCCGACGGACTGCCGACTTGGCTTGCCATGACTGTCTCCTTGTCGAGGAAGTCCCTCTTGGGGTGTTGTCGTAGGGGTGGGTGGTGGTTTCAGTCGCTGCGGCGTACCGGTGCCCAGGCGAAACGGCTGGCCCCGTCGGGCAGCGTGGCCGCGCAGCGGGCCAGGGCATCGAGGTCGGCGTCCTGCAGGCCGACCGCCTGCAGCACCTGCCGGGTGTGTTCGCCCAATTCGGGCGGCGGCAGCGTCGGCGCCGCCTCGGCCCCTGGCGGGCGCGGGAATTCCGGCACCTCGAAGTCCAGGCCGCGGTAGCGGATGTCGCGCAGCTTGCCGGGCTGGCGAGCCTGCGGCGCCTCGAGCACCCGCTCCAGCGGCAGCACCTCGGTGCAGCCGATCCCGGCCGCCTGCAACCGCGCCGCGGCCTCGTCGAAGGCCAGGCGCCCCAGCGCCTGGCGCACCAGCGCCTCGCAGCGATCGCGTTGCTTGCGGCGGTTGCGCAGGCTGGCCAGCTCGGGGTCATCGGCCTCGGCGAGCTGCATGGCGCGGCAGAACCTGTGCCAGTGGGAGTCGGTCAGCATCAGCAGGTACAACCAGCGCTGGTCGCTGCTCTGGTAGGCGCCGTAGCCCGGCATGCTGAACTCGCCATGGGGTTCGCGCTCGGGCCGCCCCAGCAGCCGGGTCTTGAGCTGCACGCCGACCAGGTCGCGCGAGGCCACGTGCAAGCCGGTCTCGTACAGCCCCACCTCGACCGCGGACGCCGGCTTGCCGGCAGCCTGCTGCAGCAGGCCGGCCAGCACGCCGATCACCGCGTAGGCGCCTGCGAACTGGTCGTGGTAGCTCGGCCCGAGGCGGCTCGGGCGGCCGTCGATGCGGTTTTGCTCCATCACCCCGGTGGCCGCTTCGGCGACCGGGTTGGACGCCAGGTCATCCTGCAGCGGTCCGCCCGCATAGCCGCGGATGTGGCAGTAGATCAGCGAGGGCTTGACGGCCCGGCAATCCGCCTCGGTCAGCCGCAGCTTGCGCGCGGCCCTGGGCGCGAGGTTGTGCACCAGCGCATCGGCGCTGTGCAGCAGCCGGCAGAACGCCGCGTGGCCCTCGGGCTGCGCCAGGTCCAGGCAAACGCTCTTCTTGCCGTGGCTGTAGGCGATGAACGTGCCGCTGGGGCCGCCTCGCACCAGCGCGCGGGTGGGGTCCCCGTGCGGCGGCTCGACCTTGATGACTTCGGCCCCAAGCTGGCCGAGCAGGTGCGCGGCGAAGGGCGCAGCCAGCATGGTGCCGACTTCGATGACGCGGCGGCCGGCGAGCGGGAGGGTCGATGTGTTCATGGACAATGCATTCTATAAGATAGCGATGGCAGTGGCAATTCGCCGCAGCCGGCAGGCAAAATACCGGTTGGCACGTTGCGTGCCGCCAGGTAGACTGGCAAAAAGAATATACAATGCATTTGTTGTCCCGTGAACGAGGAACTCCCGATGACCCATCCCTACGCCGAGTGGCTGGGGCGCAGCGAAGAGTGCACCGAACGCCTGGGCGTCGGCGCGGTGCGCGCGCTGGCCGCGACGCTGGATCTGGAGGCCGCGCCGCAGCCGGGCCAGCCGCTGCCGGCGGGCTGGCACTGGCTGTACTTCAACCCCGTGGTGCGTCGCAGCGGCCTGGGTGCCGACGGGCACCCCAGGCGCGGGGGTTTCCTGCCGCCCATCGAGTTGCCCAGGCGCATGTGGGCGGGCGGACGCATCCGCTACCTGCAGGATCTGCCGGTCGACGCGCTGGCGACCCGGCGCAGTGTCATCCGCAGCATCGAACACAAGGCCGGCAAACGCGGCGCGTTGTGCTTTGTCACCGTCGAGCACACCGTGTCGTGCGGGGCAAGCGACTGCCTGGTCGAGGAGCAGGACCTGGTGTATCGCGAAGCGCCGCCGGCCGCGGCGCCGGCCGCGGCGCCCCAGCCCTTCGACGGGGTCGCCCAGTTCGGCGACGACTTCGTCGCCGATACGACCCTGCTGTTCCGCTACTCGGCGCTGACCTTCAACGGGCACCGCATCCACTACGACCAGGCCTACGCCCAGGCCGAAGAAGGCTATCCCGGACTGGTGGTGCACGGCCCGCTGCTCGCCACCTTGCTGCAGCAACTGGCCCTGCGCCAGGCGGCGGGCCGCAGGCTGCAGCGCTTTGCCTTCCGGGGTGTCAACCCGGTCTTCGTCGACCGCCGCTTCCGCCTCGAAGGCAGGCAGGACCGGGAGGGCGAACTCGAACTGTGGGCGCGCGGCCCCGCGGGAGAACAGTTGATGTCGGCCAGCGCCACGCTGGTCTGAGCCGGCTTGCCGGCTGGCGTGCGCGGTCGTCGCGGGAGTCTGCGCAGGCAAAGAATGCATTGGGCATCGGAAACACCGCACTACAGGAGCATCCGAGTTGAACCACGTCACCAACCCCTCTGAATCCGGCGTCGGCGACGCCCCGGCGCAAGGCCTGATCACCGACGAAGCGGTGGCCGCGGCCCGGGCGATGATCGGCCTGCACCTGCGTCCCGAAGGCCCGTACCTGCAGGACGCCACCGCCGACACCTTGCGCAACTGGTGCAATGGCATCGGCGACCTCAACCCCCTGTACCGCGACCCGGGCTACGGGCCGGGCACGCGCTACGGCACCCAGGTCGGGCACCCGATGTTCCCCATGGCCTTCGGCTGGCTGGGGCGCACGCGCTGGGGGTTGCCGGGAGTCCACGGCTTCTACGCCGGAAACGACTGGGAACTGTTCCGCCATGTGCGCCCGGGCGACCGCCTGTCGGCGATCGAGCGGGTCGTCGGGGTGGAGGAAAAGCAGAGCAAGTTCTCCGGCCGACTGGTGCTGCAATACGTCGAGGCCTGCTACTACAACCAGCGCGGCGAACTCGTCGCGCGCGCGCTGGGCACCTGCACCCGCCACGAGCGCAAGGCGGCGCGCGAAACCGGCAAGTACAAGGAAATCACCCAGCATCAGTACAGCGACGAGGAGCGCGACCGCATCGACCAGATGGTCCTCGACGAGTCGAAGAACATCCGGGGCGCCGACGTGCGCTACTGGGACGATGTCCAGGTCGGCGAGTCCCTGCCGACCATCGCCCGCGGTCCGCTGTCCCTGATGGACACCATGGGCTTCCTCGTGGGCTGCGGCCGAGGCCATACCCACGGCGTGCTGCTGCAGGCGGCGGTGCGCCATCCCGGCCACTATTTCCGCAACCCGGAAGCCGGCGGCGGGGTGGAATACACCGGGATCGGCCACCACCGGGAATCGGTGGCCAAGGAAGTCGGGGTTCCCGGCACCTACGACTACGGCCCGCAGCGCTCGGCCTGGATGTGCAGCCTGGTCACCAACTGGATGGGCGACGCCGGCTTCCTCAAGCGGGTGCGCACCGAAATGCGCCGCTTCAACATCATGGGTGACACCACCTTCTGCAAGGGCACGGTGGTGCGCAAGTACGTCAAGGACCGGACCGCCCTGGTGGACATCGAGATCGCCGCCGAGAACCAGCGCGGCGAGGTCACCACGCCCGGCCTGGCCACCGTGGCGCTGCCGTCGCGCGACATCCGTCTGCCGGCGTTCCTCGACGGCGCAGGCTGCGACCTCGAGCTGCCGGTGGTGCGGTGACCGCGAGCGCTGCGAGCCGAGCGGGCCCGGAGCGGCCGCCCGCACCGCCCGCGGCACTGCCGCTGGCCGGCTGCCGGGTGCTGGAGCGCTCGCGCAGCGTGGCGGCCGCCTACGCCGGGCGCCTGCTGGCCACGCTGGGAGCGCGCGTGCTGATGCTCGAGCCACCGGGCGGCTCGCCGCTGCGCCGCGCGGCGCCGCGGATCGAGCCCGGCGGCGAGAGCGCGCTGTTCGCCTACCTGGCCGCCGGCAAGCGCAGCCTGGAGTGCGACACCCTGTCGGACGCCGGCCGCCAGAGGTTGCGCCAGGAGTTGCAGGCCGCCGACCTGCTGCTCGACGACACCCCGCTGGCCGAGCGCGGCGCCCACGGCTTGCAACCGCAGCAGGTGGCCGAGTGCGCGCCCCGGCTCATCCATGTCAGCGTGCTGCCCTTCGGCGCCAGCGGCCCGAAGGCCGCCTGGGACGGCGAGGAAGTCAACCTGCTGCACGCGGGCGGCGAAGGCTACCTGCTGCCCAACGGCTACGCCCAGGAGCTGTTTCCCGAGCGGCCGCCGCTGAAGATCTACGGCCCCTTCGCCGGTTACCAGGGCGGCTGCCTGGCCGCGCTGAGCGCGCTGTCGGCCTGGTGGAAGGTCGACACCGAAGGCGGGCGCTTTGTCGACGTCTCGGTGCAGGACGCGGTGCTGGCGGTGGGGGCCTTCGCGCTGCAGCGGCTGGGCGACGGTTCGCTCGAGCACCGCGCCACCCGCAAGTTCCGCTATGGGGGGGTGTTCCAGGCGCGCGACGGCTTTGTCGAAATCCTCACCCTCGAGGACCGCCAGTGGGAAGCCCTGCTCGACTTGTTGCAGCGTCCCGCGTGGAGCGCCGACCCGGCGCTGCGCGACCCGCTGGAGCGCAGCCGCCGCGGCGACCAGATCAACCGGCATATCCGCGTATGGATGGCCGGGCAGGACGTCGACCAGGTGGTGCGGCGGGCGCAGCAGCTGGGCGTGCCGGCGGCCCGCTACCGCGCCCCCGAGGAGGTGCTGGCCGGCGAGCACGAGGCCGCGCGCGCGCTGTTCGCCGACATCGACCTGCCGGGCGCCGGCGCGGCGCGGGCGCTGCGGGCGCCCTACCAGTTCCTGCGCACCCCGCTGCCGGGTGGCGGCCGGGTGCCGCGGCTCGGTGAAGGAGGGCAGCCATGAGCCACCCGCCCGCGCTGCAGGGCGTGCGCATCGCCGACTTCACCATCCACGCGGCCGGGCCCTTCTGCACCCACCTGCTGTCCCAGCTCGGCGCCCAGTGCATCAAGATCGAGAGCCGCGCCAGGCCCGATGCCTTTCGCAAGCCCCACGCGGTCTACGGGCGCATGACCGCGGCGACCTTCGACCAGGTCTCGGCCAACAAGCTCTCGGTGCGCTTGAACCTCAAGCAAGCCGAGGCGGTGGAGCTGGCGCGCCGCCTGGTGGCGCTGTCGGACCTCGCCGCCGAGAGTTTCCGCCCCGGGGTGATGCAGCGGCTGGGCCTGGGCTTCGAGTCCCTGTGCGAGGTCAAGCCCGACCTGGTGATGCTGTCGCTGTCGGCGAGCGGGCAGTACGGCCCCGATTCGTACTTCGCAGGCTATGCCCCGCTGTTCGGCGCCTGGGGCGGGCTGGGCTGGATGAGCGGCTACAGCGACGGCCCTCCGGTGGAAATGCGCCATGTGATGGACCACTCGGCCGGGCTGCACGCCGCACTGGCCGCGGTGGCCGCGCTGCACCAGCGACGCCGCACCGGACAGCCCCAGCATGTCGACGTGGCCGCGCGCGAGGTCGCCTCGGCGATGATCGGCGATGCGCTGGTGCTGGCTTCGCTGGGCCAGATCGCCGAGCGCCCCGGCAACGCCGACCCCGGATTCGCGCCCTCGGGGGTCTACGCGACCGCCCAGCCGGACCGCTGGCTGAGCCTGGCGGTGCGCGACGATGCGCAATGGCAGGCGCTGTCGCGGGTCGTCGGCGAGGGTGCCGAGCGCCCGGAGCTGGCGCGGGCCGACGAGCGGCTGCGCCGGCGCGAACAGGTCGACCAACTGGTGGGCGGCTGGCTGCGCCAGCGCGACGCCGATGCCACCGCGCGGGCGCTGCAGCAGCAGGGCGTCTGCGCCCATGTGTCGTGGACCATGCGCGACATCGCCGGCGACCCCCACCTGCGCGCGCGCGGCGCGGTGGTCGAGGTCGGTTCGCCCGACATCGAGTCGCGCCCGGTGGTCGGCGCGCCGGTACGATTGGCCCATACCGAGGGAATGGGCATACGGCGCCTGACGCCGGCCCTGGGCCAGGACGAGGACTATGTATTCGGCGAACTCCTCGGGCTGTCCGCCGAGCAGCGCCGCGACCTCGAGCAGCGCGAGGTGATCTTTTGACATCCATGCAGCGCGTCGCCCCCCGCCGCGCGCGGCGACCCACGGAGGCCCCATGAGCCATGCGCGCGGCTGCGCGCCCGCGACCGCCGCGCTGGCCGGCGCGCGCAGCCTGTTGTTCGTTCCCGCCGATCGGCCCGAGCGCTTTGCCAAGGCCGCGGCCAGCGGCGCCGACTGCATCGTCCTCGACCTGGAGGACGCGGTGGCGCCGCAGTCCAAGGCGGCGGCCCGCGCCCACGCCGCGCAGTGGCTGGCCGGCGGCGGCGCGGCCATCGTGCGGGTCAACGCCGCCGACACGCCGTGGTACGAGGACGACCTGGCGATGCTGCGCGCAGCCCCCGCCGCTGCGCTGATGCTGCCCAAGGCCGACGCGGCCGCGCTGGAGCGCACCGCGACCGCGCTGCCCGGTCGCGAACTGGCGGCGCTGCTGGAAACCGTCGCCGGCTACTTCGACCTGCGGCGACTCGCCGCGGCTCCCGGCGTGGCCCGCATCGCCTTCGGCAGCGTGGACTTCGCCGCCGACACCGGGATCGTCGACGAAGGCGAGGCCCTGACTTCGGTGCGCACGTCGCTGGTGCTGGCCTGCCGCGCGGCGGCGCTGCCGCCGCCGCTGGACGGCGTCAGCCTGGAGCTCGACGACGAGCAGCGCATGCGCGAGGACGCGCTGCGTTCGCGCCGCCTGGGTTTCGGCGGCAAGCTGTGCATACACCCGCGGCAGGTCGCCGCGGTGCACCAGGCCTTCACCCCCGGTGCGCAGGAACTGCAGTGGGCGCAACGGGTGGTCGAGGCCTTCGAGGCTGGCGGCGGGGCGGCGATCGCCCTCGACGGGCGCATGGTCGACAAGCCGGTGGTGGACAGGGCGCGACGCCTGTTGGGGCTGGCGGGCCGCTAAACTCGGGCCGGCAAGGGCCTTGCGATGGGCAATGCTCGCCTCCCCCTGGCGCGGCGCGCGGCCGGCGAGTGCAGGCCGGCGCAGGCGCTCGCCCGCGAATCCCCCATGGACTATCGCACCAAGGAAGAACAGGTCGCCGATTTCCTGCGCGAGCGCATCCTCTCGGGGGTCTACCCGCGCGGCTCGCGCCTGAAGCAGGCGCAGATCGCCGAGCAATTGCGCCTGAGCATCACCCCGGTGCGCGAGGCGCTCAAGCTGCTCGAGGCCGAGGGGTATGTCAGCGGCAATTCCTACCGCGGCGCGCGGGTGGTGCCCTTCGACCCCGCGGCCTCGGCCGAGATCCTGCAGTTGCGCCTGCTGCTGGAAGCGCAGTTGGTGCGCGAGGCGGTCGGCAACGCGACCGCCCGGGACATCGAGGATCTGCGCGCGCTGGCCGAGGAGTTTCGCGACGCCTTCGCCAGCGGCGACCGGGCCGGCGCTCGCGGCATCAACTACCGTTTCCACCGCCGGCTGTACGACATCGCCCACCTGCCGCAGACCCTGCATTTCGTGCAGATCCTGTGGGCCAGGTACCCGTTCGACCTGATCAATGCCGTGCAGGGGCGCGGTGGCGACGCCGTGCGCGAGCACGAGGAGATCCTGCAGGCGCTGACCGCGGGCGACGTGGCCGCCGCCACGCTGGCGATGCGCAGGCATATCGAATCGGGATGGGCCGTGCTCAGGCAGTCGGCCCCCGGATGAGCACGGCTGCCCGCGGTCCTTCCGCGGCCGGATAGGGATTACCCCGCGCCCGCGACCGCCGGCGCCGCCGCGGCGGAGTCGCCCGTCTTTTTGCTGCGACGCGGCAGAAAAGACCGGATGCAGCAGAGCAAGCGCGCCTGCTGCGCCGCGCAAACCGGGGATTCGAAAGCGACGATCGGGGCATGCGAAGCATGCCGCGGCAGCGTGGGGTGATCGGAGGTTTCGATCAATGCAGGGAAAAACGATTAACAGCAGGCCGGCCAGCCCACGTAGCATCCACATAGGTCAATGAAAGAATGAATGCCGGCGGTTTTCGCGGACAAGCCGAGATTCGGGCGAACGCCAGCCGGTGACCACAAACGAGGAGACAAGGATGCGCAAGCGAGGCTTCCACTGGCTGCGGCCGGTGTTGCTGGCGGCGGGTGGCGTGCTCAGCGCCGCGGCGAGCCTGCCGGCACAGGCGGCGACCACCCTGGTGATCAACCAGTTGCTGCCTCCGGGCGACCCCTTCAACCAGCAGGTGCTGCGTCCGTGGGCGAAGGACGTCGAGCGGGTCACCGACGGCCGGGTGCGCATTTCGCTGCCCAACGCCCCGATGGCCGGCCCGGCGCAGCTGTGGAATGCGGTGACCGGGGACATTGTCGACGGCGCCTATGTGTTCAACGGCCTGTTGCCGAGGCAACTGCCCCTCGAGCAGGTCGCGGCGCTGCCCTTCGTCTCGGGCACCGCCGCGGCGACCTCGGTGGCGTTGTGGAAGACCCACGAGAAATTCTTCGCGCGGGCGCCCGAGTATCGCAGCGTCAAGTTGCTGGCCTTGTTCTCCCTGCCCCCGGGCGAGGTGTTCAGCATGGCCAAGCCGATCGTCCATCCGGGCGACCTGCGCGGCCGGCGCATCTGGGCGCTGCCCGGGGTGCCGCAGCGCGTGCTGGTGCACAGCCACGCCGGGGTGATTTCCAGCCCGGCGGTGCAGGTCAGCGAACTCGTCGCCGGCGGTACCGTCGACGCGGTGGCGGGCATAGGCGACTACAACGCCCGGGCCTTCAAGATCCTGGGCTACATGAAGTCGGAAACGGTCATCCCCGGCGGGCTGACGGTGCCCAGCTTCTCGCTGATCATCAACCGCGGCAAATGGGACTCGATCGCCCCGGCCGACCGCAAGGCGATCGAGGCCATCTCCGGGCTGGCCTTCGCCAGGCGCATGACCCTGATCACCCGGATCAACCAGCAGGCGCGCGAGCAGGCGCGCAAGCAGGGGGTGCGGATCCTGCAGGCTTCGCCGGCGCTGGTGGCCGAACTCAAGGGCTACGCCAAGCCGCTGTTCACCCAGTGGCTGGCTTCGGCGCGGGCGATGCATGTCGACGGGCCGGCGGCGCTGAAGTATTTCGAGTCGCGGGCGCAGGCGCACTGAAGCGGAGGCCGCGATGCAGACGATGCAGGCCATGCGGGGGCCGGGGGGCGGGCTGCGCGCCCGGACGGTGGGGCTGGCGCGGCTGCTGCTGCGCACCGGGGTCGCGCTGAGCATGCTGGGGATCATGGGGCTGACCGTGGTCAACGTGTTCATGCGCTACGTGTTCGTGCGGCCGATCAGCGGCAGCGACGAGATGGTGCAGTTCATGCTGGCGCTGCTGGTGTTCTCGGCGTTTCCGCTGGTGACCGTCGAGCGGCGGCACTTTTCGGTCTCGGTGCTGGCGCGCGGCGCGCGCGGCTGGCTGAAGTTCGCCGGCGTTGCGCTGGAGCTCGCGGTCAGCGCGCTGGGCTGCGCGATCGTCACCTCGCAGCTGTACAGCCAGGCGGCGATGCTGGGCTCCGAGCAGATGACCACCATGGTGCTGCAGCTGCCGCTGGCGCCGCTGAACTATGCGATGAGCGCCTTGTCCTCGCTGGCGTTCGTGGGGATCGTGGTGCTGCTGGCCGAGCATGTGCTGGGCGGCCGCTCGGGGGATGCGAAATGATCCTGCCGCTGCTGGGATTCGCGGTCGTGCTGGCGCTGGCCTTCCTGGGCGTGCCGCTGTGCTTTTCGATGCTCACGGTGGGCGTCGGGCTGTTCAGCCTGGTGCGCGGGCTGCACCCGGCGCTGATGATGGCCGGGCAGACGATTTCCGACCTGGCGATGAACGAGGGGCTGTCGGTGCTGCCGATGTTCATCCTGATGGGCGCGCTGATCTACAAGTCCGAGCTGGCCGAGGAGCTGTACGACGCGGCCTACGCGCTGGTGGGCCACAAGCGCGGCGGGCTGGCCTACGCGACGGTGCTGGCCAGCGCCGGCTTCGCGTCGATCTCGGGCAGCTCGATCGCCACCGCGGCGACGATGACCAAGGTGGCGATGCCCTCGATGCGCCGGCTGCGCTACGACGACAGCCTGGCCAGCGGCTGCGTGAGCTCGGCCGGCACGCTGGGCGCGCTGGTTCCCCCCAGCGTGCCGCTGCTGATCTACGGCATCATCACCCAGCAGGACATCGCCAAGCTGTTCGTCGCCGGGGTGCTGCCGGGCATCCTGCTGGGCTCGCTGTTCATGGTGGCCATCTGGTGGACGGTGCTGCGCAACCCGGCGCTGGGCCCGGCGGGTCCCGCGCTGCCCTGGGGCGACCGGCTGCGGCGCATCGCCAAGGTGTGGCCGATCGTGCTGCTGTTCGCCATCGTCATGGGCGGGCTGTACAGCGGGATCTTCACCGCCAACGAGGCCGGGGGCATCGGCGCGGCCGGCGCGATGGTGTTCACCGCGCTGCGGCGCAAGCTGACGTGGTCGGTGCTCATCGAATCGCTGGTGGAGGCCGGGCGCACGACGGCGATGATCTTCGCCGTGGCCTTCGGCGGCATGGTGTTCGCCAACTTCGTCACCATGTCGGGGCTGACCGGCGGCCTGGTGTCGCTGATCGGCGGGCTGCACCTGCCGGTGACCGGGATCATCCTGGTGATCATGGCCGTCTACGTCGTGCTGGGCTCGATGATGGAGTCGATCTCCATGATGCTGCTGACGGTGCCGGTGTTCGCCGCGGTACTGGCCCCGCTCGGGGTGAGCATGATCTGGTTCGGCATTTTCGTGGCGATGATGATCGAGATCGGGATGATCCACCCGCCGATCGGCATGAACGTGTTCATGGTCAAGACCATGATGCCCGAGTTGAGCATCCGCACCATCTTCGCCGGCACCATCCCGTTCCTGGTGGCCAATTTCACCGCGCTGGCGCTGATCATCCTGTTCCCCGCCATCGCCACCTGGCTGCCCGCCTTCGCGCGCTGAGCCGGGCGGCGCCGCCCCGGGCTTGCGCCGATCGCAGCATCGGGCGCAAGATCGGGGCCCATGCCGACTCGCCGGCGCATGAGCGCTGTGGCCGGATCGGGAGTCTGCGTGGGTTTTGTTGTCCGGGATCAAGCCTGCGGTGCCAACTGTCGCCAGAATGGAGCCCCGGCGACGTGCGGGAGGGCCCGCCGCAGCCTGCGGCGCCGCCGGCGGCGCGACCATCCGACCCATTCCATGAATGCGCAACTGCAAGGGCTGCAGTGGAGCCAGGCGCTGGCCACCGGGATACCGGAGGTCGACGAGCAGCACCGCGAGCTGCTGGACATTTTCAACCGGGTCGCGCTGGCCCAGGCGCAGGGCACGGGGTCGCAGCAGGCGGGTCGCTTGCTCGAATCCCTGGTCGAGTACACCCGCTACCATTTCCGCGAAGAAGCCCGGCTGATGCAGCGCTGGTCGATCGCCGAGTCGCATCGCGCGATGCACCTGCATGCGCATCGGAGTTTCACCCGTTTCCTGCACCGCGCCCAGGCACTGGCCGAGCGCCAGCCGGCCGACGTGATGGTCGACGTGCTGGCCTTCCTGGCGCAATGGCTGCTGCACCATATCGCCGGGGTCGACGCGCGCATGGCGCGGGAGGTGGGCGCCGCGCAGGGGGCGGCGCAGCCGCGCGCGCCCGGCACGAGCGACGATGCGCAACTCGAGCAGCTGGTGGAGGCGGTCAGCCAGTTGACCGACACGCTGGGGCAGCGCACCTTCGACCTGCTCGCGCAGCGCCAGCGGCTGCTCGACCTGCAGGGCTTGTACCGCGCGCTGCTGCGCTCCGGCGAGGTGCTGATCCAAAGCCGCAGCGAGCAGGAAATGCTCGCCAGCCTGTGCGCCAAGCTGACCCAGGAAACCCCCTTCCACGTGGCCTGGGTCGGGCGCCCCGGCGCCTCGCAGCTGTTCGAGGTGCTGGCCATCGCCGGCGAGGGGGCCGCGCAGGTGCGCCAGGTCCTTCCCCGTCTGTCCGACCAGCAGGCGGCGCCGGTCGTGGTCAAGGCGTGGAATTCGCGCCAGCCCGTGGTCTGCAACGACACCCTGGCCGACGCGTCGTTGCAGCCGTTTCACGAGGGCTTTCGCAGCAACCAGTGGCTGGCCATCCTGGCGGTGCCCATCGTGCGCGAAGGCAGCGTCTGGGCGGTACTGACCTTTGTCGCGGCGCGTCGCCAGGTGTTCGACGAGCGCACCGTGGAGGTCTGCGGGCGCATCGCCGCGCTGCTGGGCTTCGGCCTCGACGAGTTCGATCTCAAGAGCCGCATCCAGAGCCTGCAGGCGCAGGAGGCGCGCATGGCGCGCACCGACTCCCTGACCCAGCTGCCCAATCGCTTCGCCTTCGAGGAATACCTGCCGGCGGCGATCCTGCGTTCGCAGCGTCGCGGTCGCGCGCTGGCCGTGGGCATGATCGACCTGGACGACTTCAAGCCGGTCAACGACCGCTTCGGCCACGAGGCCGGCGACGAACTGCTGCGCGCGGTGGCCGCGCGGTTGCGCGAGCGGCTGCGCGGAGCCGACTTCCTGGCACGCCTGGGCGGCGACGAGTTCGCCGTGGTGCTCGAGGACCTCGACGCCGGGCAGGTGCTGCAGCAGCTCGGGGCCGCCTTCAGGCGGCTGCACCAGGCGGTGGATCAGCCCTTCGCGCTGGGCGGCGAGGCCAGCGCCCGCATCGACATGACCCTGGGCGTGGCCATCTATCCAGCCGACGGAGTCGACGCCGACGCCTTGCTGCGCAAGGCCGACGTCACCATGTACCAGGCCAAGCAGCACAAGGACCAGCGACCTCAGTGGTGGCGCATGAGCTCGGCGGCCGCCGAGGAGCCCCACTCCGAGGCGGCTCCCGATCCCTTCGGGGCCGAGTCGCGGGAACTGCTCGAAGGCCTGTGGGACAGCCTGGACAGCGTGGCCGAGCGCTTCGCGCTGCGCTTTCGCGGACATCTGCAGGCCTCGCCCGAGATGGCATCGATCCTGGCCAGCCTGGACGAACGACAGTTGCGCGAGCTGGCGTGCACCGAGGCCGCTCAGCTGCGCTTCCTGCTCGACCCCCGCACCACCGCGCAGGCCGCGCAGAGCGACTGCGCGCGCCTGGGCACGGTCCACGCGTTGGTCGGCGTCTCGGGCGCCTGGATGACCCAGGCCCTCGGGCTGCTGCGCGAAGTGCTGCACGAGCACCTGGACGCCGCGGTGGTGACCGCGCGCACCCGCTACCGCACGCTGCGCGCGGTCGAGTCCAGGCTGCAACTGGTGCTGCAGGCCATGCTGCAGGCCATGCGGGGTGTGGCCGACAGCTACCAGGCCTACCTGACCCAGCCGTTTGCCGAAAAGCTGCTGTCCGGCGACGCCATCCAGGCCGAGCTGGATTCGCTGGCGGCGCTTCCCGGGGTGCGCGCCGCCGTGCTGTTCCGCCCGGATGCCGGCAGCCGCTTCCTCATCGAACAGGCTTCGGGCGCGATCGCCCGCGAGCTGATCGAGGCCTTCGCCGCGCGCGAACTGCATCCCATGGTCGACCCCGGCCACGCCCGCGGCCAGGGGCTGGTGGCGCTGGCCTGCCTCGGCGAGCTGG
>JAKBBQ010000098.1 GCA_021808405.1 Pseudomonadota bacterium
GGCGGGCCGCACCGAGCCGCTGTTCGTCGAGGACGTGCAGGCGCTGCCGCAGGCGATCATCGACTTCGCCCGCGACGGCGATGTCGTGCTGTGCATGGGAGCCGGCTCGATCGGCGGCGTCGCCGGGCGCATCGCCGAGCGCCTGCGGCCGGCGGGCGCGGCTGCCGCGGCGCCGCGCCGGCGGAGGGCGGCGCAATGAGCCTGGCGCCAGCCTTCTTCGACGCGCACGCGCTGGGCCGCGTGGCCGTGCTGCTGGGCGGCAGGTCGGCCGAGCGCGAGGTCTCGCTGATGTCCGGCAACGGCGTGCTGCAGGCGCTGCGGGCGTGCGGGGTCGATGCCTTCGCCTTCGACCCGGCCGAGCAGCCGCTGCAGCGGCTGCTCGATCTCGGCGCGCAGCGGGTGTTCATCGCGCTGCACGGGCGCTATGGCGAGGACGGCACCGTGCAGGGAGCGCTCGAGTTGCTGGGTCTGCCCTACACCGGCCCCGGGGTGCTGGCCTCGGCCCTGGCCATCGACAAGCACATGACCAAGCGCGTGTGGCGCTGCGAAGGCTTGCCCACGCCGCGCTGGCAGCTGGTGGCGAGCCTGCAGCAGGCGCGGCAGGCGGCCGCTGAACTCGGCGTTCCGCTGGTGTTCAAGGCCAGCCACGAGGGCTCGACCCTCGGCCTGGGGCGCGCCGACACCGAGCAGCAGGTCGAGGCCGCGTATGCCGAGGCGGCGCGCTACGACCGCCAGGTGCTGGCCGAGGAGTTCATCGTCGGCGACGAGGTGACCTGCGCGGTGCTGGGCGAGGGCGCGCAGGCGCGTGCGCTGCCGCTGGTGCGCATCCAGGCGCCGGGGGGCAACTACGACTTCGAGCACAAGTACTACAGCGACGCCACGCGCTACCTGTGCCCGGCGCAGCTGCCCGACGCCGAGGAGCGGGCGATCGCCGATCTGGTCGTCGACAGCTACCGCGCGCTGGGCTGTCGTGGCTGGGGGCGCGCCGACGTGATGATCCGCGCCAGCGACCGCAGGCCCTTCCTGCTGGAGATGAACACCAGCCCGGGCATGACCACCCACTCGCTGGTGCCGATGGCGGCGCGCGCGGCCGGCATCGACTACGAGCAGCTGTGCCTGCGGGTGCTGGCCGACGCCAGGCTGGACCACTTGCCGCCGGGCGACGGAGCGCAGCCATGAACGGCAGCCTGCGCGGCGAGCTGCCGCTGGACATCCGGCTCATGAACCTGACCAGTCGCGCGCTGGTCTGGTTGTTCCTGCTCGGGCTGCTGGCGTCGGCCGGCGACTGGCTGCTGCACCGCCCCTGGTGGGCCATCCGCAGCGTGCGGGTGCAGGGGGTGCTGCAACACGTCAGCCCGACCTCGCTGCGCAGCATCGCGCTGCCGCGGGTGCAGGGCAACTGGTTCACCGTCAGCCTGGTCGGCGTGCAGCAGGCCTTCGAGCAGGTTCCCTGGGTGCGCAAGGCGGTGGTGCAGCGGGTGTGGCCGCTTTCGCTGCTGGTGCAACTGCGCGAGCAGCAGCCGCTGGCGCTGTGGCTGGACGCCGCGGGCCAGCCGGCCAGCCTGGTCAACGTCGGCGGCGAGCCCTTCGACGCCAATCTCGGCGAGGTGCAGGACCTCGGGCTGCCGCGGCTGTACGGGCCGTCGGGCAGCCAGCCGCAGGTCGCCGCGATGTACCGGCAGGTCGTGCACGCACTGGCGCCGCTGCACTGGCGGGTGGCCGAGCTCGGGCTGGGCGCGCAGGGCGACTGGCAGTTGCAGGTGACCGGCGGTCCGCGCCTGGTGCTGGGCAACGACGGCGACGCGCAGGCGTTCGCAGCGCGGCTGCGCCGCTTCGTGCTGCTCGAGCCGCAGGTGGTGGCGCGCTATGGCCGGGCCATCGCCTCGGCCGACCTGCGCTACCCCAACGGCTTCGCGGTCAGCCTGGCGGCGCCGCCGAACGCGGCAGGGCATGGGGCGGCGCGCAAGGCCGGGCGCCGGCAGGCACAAGACCGACAGACACGATCGAGGGGAGCGCGGTAAATGGCGAAGGAGTACAAGGACCTGATGGTCGGCCTGGACATCGGCACCTCCAAGGTGTCGGCGATGGTCGGGGAGATCCTCCCCGGGCAGGACCAGGCGGCCGGAACGCTGAAGATCGTCGGCATGGGGCAGGCCGGCACCGCCGGCATGCGCCGCGGCGTGGTGGTCGACATCGAGGCGCTGGTGCAGTCGATCCAGGCGGCGCTGAAGGAGGCCGAGCTGATGGCCGACTGCCGCATCACCCGCGTCATCACCGGGATCACCGGCAGCCACATCCGCGGCCAGAACTCCGAGGGCATGGTGGCGATCAAGGACCGCGAGGTCGTGCCCAACGACGTCGTGCGGGTGATCGAGACGGCCAAGGCGGTGAGCATCCCGGCCGACCAGCGGCTGCTGCTGGTGGAGCCGCAGGAATTCATCATCGACGGCCAGGAGGTGCGCCAGCCGGTGGGCATGAGCGGAATCCGCCTGGAAACCAAGGTGCACATCGTCACCGGCGCGCAGACCGCTGCCGAGAACGTGTTCAAGTGCGTGCGCCGCTGCGGCCTCGAGGTCGACGCCTTCCTGCTGCATCCGCTGGCGTCCAGCCATGCCGTGCTGACCGCCGACGAAAAGGAGCTCGGCGTGGTGCTGGTCGACGTCGGCGCCGGGGTCACCGACGTGGCCATCTACACCGGCGGGGCCATCCGCCACACCGCGATCATCCCGATCGCCGGCGAACTGATCACCATCGACATCGCGATGGCCCTGCGCACCCCGACCAAGGACGCGGAGGACATCAAGATCGAGCACGGCGTGGCCAAGCAACTGCTGGCCGGAGTCGACGAGCGGCTGGAGGTTCCGGGACTGGGCGACCGCGGTCCGCGCATGCTCTCGCGCCAGGCGCTGGCCGGGGTGATCGAGCCGCGGGTGGAGGAGATCTTCTCCCTCGTGCAGCAGGTGGTGCGCGACTCAGGCTACGAGGAGGTGCTGTCCTCGGGGGTGGTGCTCACCGGCGGCGCCTCGCTGATGCCCGGCATGGTCGAGCTGGGCGAGGACATCTTCCTCAAGCCGGTGCGCCTGGGGCTGCCGCACTACAGCGGGCCGCTGGCCGACATGGTGCGCAGCCCGCGCAATTCGACGGCCATGGGGCTGTTGCTGGGGGCGCTGGCACAGCGCCAGAGCGGAGTGCGTGCCGGCAGTGCGAAGACCAGCAGCGCCGGAGGTTTCTTCACCCGCGTGCGCGACTGGTTCGCGGGCAATTTCTGACAGGGGTTTCACGGGGGCCCGCCGCGCGCGGCGGGCATTTCAGGCAGGCGAAGCGGTGTATTTTCGATCCAGACGGAGGTGCATGATGGGTTTTGACATGATCGAGGACGCGAGCGACAGCGCGTTCAACAGCGGGACCAACATCAAGGTCATCGGTGTCGGCGGGGGCGGCGGCAACGCCGTCGAGCACATGATCGCCAGCGGGGTCAAGGGGGTGGAATTCATTTCCGCCAACACCGACGCCCAGGCGCTCAAGGGCTCGGGCTCCCATCGCTTCATCCAGCTCGGCCGCACCGGCCTGGGCGCCGGCGGCAAGCCGCAGGTCGGGCGCGACGCCGCCGAGCAGGCGCAGGCGCAGATCCGCGAGACGCTGGCCGGCGCGCACATGTTGTTCATCACCGCCGGGATGGGCGGCGGCACCGGCACCGGCGCGGCGCCCGTGGTGGCGCGCATCGCGCGCGAGATGGGGATCCTCACGGTCGCCGTGGTGACCAAGCCCTTCGAGTTCGAGGGGACCAAGCGCCTGGGCCACGCCGAGGCGGGGCTGGAGGAGCTCGAGAAGAACGTCGACTCGCTGATCGTCGTGCTCAACGAGAAGCTGCTCGAGGTCTACGGCGACGACATTTCGCAGAAGGAGGCCTTCGCCAAGGCCAACGACGTGCTGAAGAACGCCACCGGCGGCATCGCCGAGATCATCAATGTGCCCGGCATGATCAACGCCGACTTCGAGGACGTGAAGACGGTGATGGGCGAGCCGGGCAAGGCCATGATGGGCACCGCGGTGGCCAGCGGCGCCGATCGCGCGCGCCTGGCAGCCGAACAGGCCGTGGTCTGCCCGCTGCTCGACGGTGTCGACCTGTCGGGCGCCAAGGGGGTGCTGGTCAACATCACCGCCGACGATTCGCTCAAGCTCAGCGAGACGCGCGAGGCGATGAACGCCATCCGCGCCTACGCCGCCCCCGACGCCCACATCATCTTCGGCACCGTGAACGATCCGGGAATGGGCGATTCGCTGCGAGTGACGGTGCTGGCCACCGGGCTGTCGCGGGCCAAGGCCGCGTCGAAGGCTGCGCCGAGCCTGACCGTGCTGCGCACCGGCACCGATGCGGCGCCGCTGAGCATGGGCGCTGCGCTGTCGGGCGCCAGCGTGGAAGCCAGCCAGATCCCGGCGATCTGGCGCAACCCGCGCGGCGGCGCACCGTCGGCCCATGTTTCCGCGCTGATGCAGGGGGGCATGGAAGAAATGGAAATCCCGGCCTTCCTGCGCAAGCAGGCGGACTGAGCGCCTCCGGACTGCACGACCTCCGTCGTCGCCGCCCGCCGGCGGCGCCTGCCCGCATGGCTTCCCCGTGGCCATGCGCGGCAGGGTGTCCCCGTCGCGGGAGGCATCCGTTGCCGCGATGCAGCCCGAGCAACAATAAAATACAATAATCGCCTCAGGTTGATCGATTGAGAATTCCAGAATTCAAGACCAGGACGATGCTTGCGCAACGATCGATCCGCTCCGCCACCAGGGCCGTAGGCGTAGGGCTGCACAGCAGCGAGCGGGTGGAACTCAGCCTGCTGCCGGCTCCCGCCGACAGCGGCATCGTGATGCGCCGCATCGACCTGCCCGAGCCGGTGAGCATCCCGCTGAGCCCGCAGGCCGTGGTCGACACCCGCATGGCCACCACGCTGGGCGTGGGCGGCGCGAAAATCCACACCGTCGAGCACCTGCTGTCGGCCTGCTGCGGCCTGGGCGTCGACAACCTGGTGGTCGAGGTCGACGCCGAGGAAATCCCCATCCTCGACGGTTCGGCCTCGTCCTTTGTCTACCTGCTGCAGTCGGCCGGCCTGCAGGAGCAGGCGGCGCCGCGGCGCTTCATCCGGGTGCGCAAGGCCGTCGAGGTGCGCGAGCAGCAGCGCGACGGCGAGAAATGGGCGCGGCTGGAGCCCTATGACGGATTCCGCCTGGACTTTTCGATCGAGTTCGGGCATCCGGCGATCGACCGCACCGCGCAGGACTACAGCTTCGAGTTCTCGATGCCCGCCTATGTGCGGGAAATCGCCCGCGCGCGCACCTTCGGCTTCATGCGCGACGTCGACGCGCTGCGCGAAATCGGCCTCGCCCAGGGGGGCAGCCTGGAAAACGCCATCGTCATGGACGAGTCGCGCATCCTCAACCAGGGCGGACTTCGCTTCGACGCCGAATTCGTCAAGCACAAGATGCTCGACGCCATCGGCGACCTGTACGTGATCGGCCATCCGATCCTCGGCGCCTACAGCGGCTACCGCAGCGGCCACGCGCTGAACAATGCGCTGCTGCGTGCGCTCAGCAGCGACCCCGAGGCCTTCGAACTGGTCGCCTTCGACGACGACAGCCGCGCCCCGGCCGGCTTCCGCGCCCCGCTGCGCAGCCTGTACTGAAGGCCGGGTCGGCGCGCGCCGACCCGCCTGCGCAGTGCGCTGCCGGGCCTGGACTCAGCCCAGTCGTCCCAGCGGAAGCACTTGCCGCCCCCACATGCTGGCGAACAGCGCCGCAGCCGCGTGGTACCACGCGAGGATGGCGAAGGCGATGGTGGTCCAGCCGCCGAGCCTGGTCCAGGAGTCCACCCCGCTGGCCGCACCGATGGCCAGGAAGACGATCGCCACCTCGATGAGGAGGAAAACGGCCACCAGCACCTTGTCGGTCTTCAGCGAGGCGACGAGGAAGATGAAGGTCAGGACCCCGAAGGCGATGAGGAACAGGGTGACCGCCGACGCGACCGCGGCTGCCGGCACCATCCGTCCGAACCACAACTCGAAGGCCGCAAGCGCCAGCCAGAAGGGCCCGTAGGTGCCGAACACGGCCGTGGTGAACGTGTTGCCGGCGAAGAATTCGAGGATCGCGACGATGATCTGGACGAGTCCTCCAAACGCCAGCGCGACGTCCATCGCAAAGACGATTCCGCCGTGCGGCACGATGCCTGCGTTGTAGACACCCAGCATGAACGAGGTCGTGGCGAAGGCAAGTACCGCCAACGGTGCGGGATTTCCGAGTGCGTGCGAATGTTCTTCCTGGGCCATGGGCCCCTCCCTGCGTGTGATGGTTTCAAGAGCGCGCTGCGCGCCGGCGGCGCGCCGCCCGATCACGCTGGCCGCTTCAAGGCGTTGCCGTGGATGCGCCCGGCTGCCACTCCTTGAAGACCTGTCCGTCCTTCATGACCATCAGGATCTTCTTCGGATCCTGCAGGATCTTCAGGTCGTCCAGCGGATTGCCGTCGATCAGCAGCATGTCGGCGTAGAAGCCCGGGGCGATCTGCCCGATCCGGTCCGGCTGCATCATGATCTCGCCGCCCAGCTTCGTCGCTGCCAACAGGACTTCGCGCGGTGTCATGCCGATGTACTGGACGAAATACTCGAGGTCGCGCGCGTTGGTGCCGTGGGGCATCCAGGCGAAGCCGTAGTCCCCGCCCGGTAGCACTCGAATCCCGCGCTTGTGCATCTTCCGCAGCGTTTCCGTGGCGAATTCCAGTTCGCGCGCGTAGCCCATCTTGGTCGCGGCTTCCTGCGAAATGCCCCAGGCGTCGGCGTGGTACAGGGTGCAGACGAGCCAGGCGATTCCAGGCGCGACGAAGTGTTTTTCCTTGTTGGCCTCGAGCATGTCCAGCGCTTCTTCGTCCGCAAAGCTGGCGTGGTAGATCAGTTCGATGCCATGCCGGACGCACTGCTTGACCGATTCGCTGGAACGCGCGTGCGCTGCCACGCGCTTTCCGGCACGACGAGCCTCGGAAGTCAGCATCGCGATTTCTTCCTCCGAGAACGGAGTGGCTTCGGCCGGAATCCCGGCGATGTATTCGCCGGACAGGTTGATCTTCAGGTGGTCGACGCCGTACTTGATGAACATGCGCGCCGCCCTGCGCATGTCCTCCGGACCGCACACGACTTCACCGAAGCTGAGCTCGCGGAACGGCAGATGGGGCAGGGTGTTGTCTCCCAAGCCGCCATCGACCGTGATCTCCTGGCTGCCGGCCAGGTAGCGTGGCCCCGGGAAGTCGCCTGCCAGGATCGCGTTGCGCATCACGACATCGAGGCGCGGCTTGGCAGCCGCGGCGCCGATGGCCGAGGTCCACCCCATCTCCAGGTAGCGCTTGGCGACTCGCACGCACCACAGGATGTGTTCCTCGGGGGGCATGAACTGGATCGCACTGAGTGACGGCTGGTCATTCCAGGAAAAATGGGTGTGCGCCTCGGTCATGCCGGGCATGAGGAAGCGTCCGCCGCCGTCGATCAGTCGCGTTCCGGCTTGCGGGGCCTTGGCGGGGCCTTTGCCGACGCTGGCGATCGAATGGCCGTCGACCAGGACATGCCCTTGGTAGGGTTCTGCGCCGCTGGCGTCGAAGATCGTGACGTTCGTGATAACAGTCTTGCTCATCTCCTCTCCTCCTTGGGTGTTCGGCCTGTGTGGCTCATCGGGTGGTCCGGTAGAAATCCCGCAAAGCCGCGATGCACTCGACAGGCTTTTCAAAAGTCGTCCAATGCCCGCAACCCTCCAGTACCTGCACCCGGCTGCCGGCGATACGCTCGCCCATGGCATGCACTGCGGCCGGCGGGCCGACCGGGTCCTCGTCGCCGGTGAGCAGCAGGGTCGGTGCGGCGATGCGCTCGATCTGCGCCGGCTGTGCGGCGGCCAGGGCCTCGCAACTCTGCGCGTAGCCTTGCGGATCCTGGCGCATCACGCTTTCGCGCACCAGCGCCAGCGTCACCGGCCGCTGCGCCTTCGTTTCGGCGCTGGTCGCCACCTTCACGATGGCATCGGCGACTTCCTGAACTCCGGCCAGCCCCTTGTCTCGGCACAGCGCGGCGCGCGCCCGGATGCCCGCGCGCCCCTGCTCGGGCGGCGCCACCAGAGGGCCGAGCAGGGCCAGACTGGCGACGCGTTGCGGGTACCGCACGGCCAGATGCTGCGCCACGATGGTGCCCAGGGAATGCGCGACCAGATGCGCCCGGGCAATGGCCAGCTGGTCGAGCACCTCGACCAGCGCGTCGACAAACAGACCGATGGACAGCGGCGCCTGCGCAAGGGGTGAGCGTGCGCTGCCCGGCAGGTCCACCCGGATGATCTTCATCGCCTCGAAGGCGCCCAGCACGGGAGTCCAGTTGTTCGACGAACCGCCCAGGCCGTGGATGCAGAGCACGGCGGGTCCCTCGCCTTCGACTTCGACTGCCAGATGGTTGCATACGATCGTTGTCATTCGCCTACCTCGTTCTCAAGAACACCGATGCCTTCGATTTCAATGCGGACCACGTCTCCGCTTTGCAGAAAGCGCGGTGGTGCGAAGCCGATGCCAACCCCGGCGGGCGTTCCCGTCGCCAGCACATCGCCCGGATGCAACTCGATACCGGCGGACAGCGTCTCGATCATGCTCGGGATGTCGAAGATGAATCGCGAGGTGTTCGAGTTCTGCCGCAGTTCGCCGTTGACCCAGGTCTTGATGTCGAGGTGACCGCCGTCGATCTCGTCGGCGGTCACCAGGTGCGGACCCATGGGGCAGAAGCCGTCGAGCGACTTGCCCAGGAACCATTGGCGGTGCCGCTTCTGCAGGTCGCGTGCGGTCACGTCGTTGATCACCGTGTAGCCGAACACGTGCTCCATCGCGTGTTGCCTGGAGATGCCCTTTCCGGCCTTGCCGATCACGACGCCGAGTTCGGCCTCGTAGTCGAGTTGACTCGTCACGCCGGCATGGCGTGCAATCCGTTCGCCGGGGCCGATGATGGCCGTTCCCGGCTTGGTGAACACCACCGGCGCCTCGGGGGCATGCTCGCCATGCAGTGAACTGCTGTCGAAGCCCGATCTCTGAAATTCGGCGGCGTGCTCGTGATAGTTCTTGCCGACGCAAAAGAGATTGCGCCTGGGCTGGTCGATGGGCGCCAGGATGCGCGCTTGCGCCAGCGGTTGCCCGGCGTCCTTCGGCGCCAATCGCTCCTTGAACATGGGAAAATCCTGAACCAATCGGACCATATCCCCGTCGAACCCGGGGATCAGCGAGGCGATCGACCAGTACCTTTCGGTGCTCGCGTCGACTAGCGCTACCATCCGGCGCTGATCGAGGAGCAGGTTGGCAAACTTCACATGGACCTCCTGCAGAACCACTGTTAACCAATGCCGTCAATGTAGAACCATATTGGCGCTACCGCAACTAGGTAATAACGCTGAATAGGTACCAATTGGTACAAGTCACGCTACAATGCCCCGACATGACCATCGATGAATTCGAGGATCCGAAAGTGGACGTCTGCGGCGAAGCGGGTTCGTTGCGCTCGGCAGGCGCGAAGGCTCTTGCGGCGTACCTGGCCGACGAGATCGCTTCGGGTCGTCTCGGGGACGGGGCGAAACTACCGGCGGAGCGGCAACTCAGCGAGCGTTTCGGGGCTTCCCGGGGCGCGGTCCGGCGTGTCCTGCAGGACCTCAAGCGGCGAGGACTGATCTCTCAGGCGGTCGGGAGCGGGACCTTCGTACGAGGCGGGGTGGCGCGTTCCTTCGGCGCGGGCTCGCAGGCTTCGGGCCTCGGCCCGCACATCGCACAGCAGACGAGCCCTGCGGAGCTCATGGAGGCGCGGCTGCTGATCGAGCCCCTGCTCCCGCGCCTGATCGTGCGCAACGCAACCAGCCCGGACTTCGCCAGGATGACGGAGTGCCTCGAGCGATCCGAGGCTGCACGCTCCATCGAGGAGTTCGAGCGGTGGGACGGTGAACTGCACCGGATGTTCGCGTTCGCGACCCACAATGCCTTTTTCCTGCAAGTGCTCGAGTTGGCCAACCGGGTTCGCGAGCAAGGCGAATGGGGGCGCCTGAAGGTGCGCTCACTGACACCCGAGCGGCGGGCGCAGTACCAGACCCAACACCGTGCGATCGTCGAGGCGCTGCGCGACCGCGACGCAGACGCGGCAGGCGAAGCCCTGGTGGAGCATCTGCGGCAGATCCAGAACAACCTGTTCGGATAGGGCGCGACGAACTTCGTGCGGGTGCGTGGGCGCGGATCACCCGGCCCGCGTGTCGGGCGATCCCGCGCGAGCCGACTCGCGGCGCTCGCGCAGCTCGCGCAGGCGATCGCGCACCTGCGCGGGGGCGCGACTGGCTGCCGCCGGCGGCGGCGCCGCTGCCGCCGGCGCGTCGCGCGGCGCGATCACCCGCACCTGGATGCGCGCCAGCGGCCAGCCTGCCAGCTGCAGCCGGCGCAGCAGCAGCGGCGCATGCAGCTTGAGCTTGGCCGCCACCGCCGGCGAACTGGCGTGCAGCGTCCAGCTGCCGTCCGCGCAGCGCCCGGGCAGCACCGCGGCCGCGAGCTCGGCCGGCAGCGCGCGCGCCAGCTCGTCGCCCATGCGCAGGCTGGACAGCGCCTGCTGGCGCAGGCCGAGCAGACGCGCATCGCGCTGCATCCATTGCTGCAGGCTGGCAGCCGGTTTGCGTGAAGGAGTCGCGTTTCGAGGCATGGGGGACGGTGGTCGCGGCGGCCGCGCCACCTGGGTCTGGCGGATATTCTCACCCGGACGCGGCCCCGGTGTCCACGCCGGCGGCCGACGGCCCAGGGTGACTAGAATGGCCGTTTCGGGCCAACGCGGACGCGGTCCGCCGCTCCTGCGCGGGGCAGGGCATCCGCTGCGTCTGCGCACACTTCCTGATCCATGCCTGCAACCTTCCTGACCCGGCTCTTCGGCAGCCGCAACGAACGCCTGCTTCGCCAGTACCGGCGCAATGTGCAGCGCATCAACGCGCTGGAGCCGCAACTGGAACCACTCAGCGACGAGCAGTTGCGCGCCAAGACGGTCGAATTGCGCGAACGGGTCGCTGCCGGGACGAGCCTGGACGACGTGCTGTGCGAGGCCTTCGCGGTGGTGCGCGAAGGCGGCAAGCGCACGCTGAAGATGCGCCACTTCGACGTCCAGATGATGGGCGGCATGGCGCTGCACGCGGGCAAGATCGCCGAAATGCGCACCGGCGAAGGCAAGACCCTGGTCGGCACGCTGGCGGTGTACCTCAACGCGCTGGCCGGCAAGGGCGTGCACGTGGTCACGGTCAACGACTACCTGGCGCAGCGCGATGCCGAGTGGATGGGCCGGCTCTACGAGTTCCTCGGCCTGCGCGTGGGAATCAACCTGCCCGACATGCCGCGAGAGCACAAGCAGGCGGCCTACGCCGCCGACGTGACCTACGGCACCAACAACGAATTCGGCTTCGACTACCTGCGCGACAACATGGTGTTCGAGCCCGCCGAGCGGGTGCAGCGCGGGCTGAACTACGCGCTGATCGACGAGGTCGACTCCATCCTGATCGACGAGGCGCGCACCCCGCTGATCATCTCCGGCCAGGCCGAGGACAACACCGAGCTGTACCTGCGGCTCAACGAGGTCGTGCCGCTGCTCGAGCGGCAGATCGGCGAGGAGGA
>JAKBBQ010000099.1 GCA_021808405.1 Pseudomonadota bacterium
AGGTGCCGGACCTGCGGCAACTGCTGGGAAGCTACTTTCCCGCCTACGACGCGTGGCTGCAGGCGCACCCCCCGCAGTCCTACCGCTCCCCGTTGCGGGTGCGCGATCCGCGCGTGGTCGCGCATGCCTGGGGCCACATGCGCGCCTACGCCGGCTCGGCCTACGCGCCGGCGCTGGTGCCGGCGGGGGTCGACCTGGCAACCCTCGGGGTGCAGCCATGAGCGCCATGGCTTTCGGCCGCGCGCGCGCGGCCGCCGCGCTGCTGTCGACCGCACTGCTCGCCGGCTGCGGGGGCGGCGGAGGCGGAGGCGGCGGCTCACCGCTTCCGCCTGCGCCGAGCCTGCAGGCCAACCAGTTGCTGGTCACGGTGGAGCAGAACCCGGCGATCCCGCTCGCGACCAACGCGACGGTGAACGTGCCCTATGTCACGGTGACGCTGTGCGACACCTCGGGGCACTGCAAGAGCATCGACCACGTGGTGGTCGACACCGGATCCTTTGGCCTGCGGGTCCTGCAGAGCGCGGTCGCGGGCTTGAACCTGCCCGCCGACACCGTGGTCACCGGCAGCGGCACGGCCAGCCTGGGCGAGTGCGTGACCTTCCTCAGCGGCCACATGTGGGGCAGTGTCACCCAGGCCAGCCTGCAGATGGCCTCGGAGACCACCGCTGCGCTGCCGGTGCAGGTGATCGGCGCCAGCGACCTGCCGGCCGCCAGCGCCACGGCCTGCAACAGCCCGGGCCCCGACGTCGGCTCGCTGCTGGGTATCGGCGGCAACGGGCTGCTGGGAATCGGGCCCTTCGTCGGCGACGCGGGCACCTACTACGCCTGCAGCGCCGGGGTGTGCACCGCGCTGGCCGGCCCCCCCAGCGGCGAACGGGTATCCAATCCGGTGCCGTCGATCGCCAACACCACCGACACCAATGGGGTGGTGCTGCAGATGCCCGCGGTGCCCGACGCCGGCGCGCCGCTGGTCTACGGCACGCTGAGTTTCGGAGTCGACACGCAGGCCGACAACGCGACCAGCGGGCTGGCTGCGATTCCCCTGGACGCCAACGGCTACATGGTGGTGACCGCGCTGGGCAGCCCCTACGCCGATTCCTTCACCGACAGCGGGTCGAATTTCTACTTCGCGCCGCTGGGGGCCAGCATTCCCACCGATACCCAGCAGCATTTCATCCCGTCGAGCCTGCTGACCCTGCCGATCACGCTGGCCTCGACCGCCACCGCTGCGTATCCCGCGTCGCTGCAGTCGCAGATGCTGATCGACAACTACAACACCATGAACTTCGCGGTCAACCTGGCGTTCAACGACATCGGCGCGGCGACCGGCTCGGGCGGGGTCGACCTGGGGATGCCCTTTTTCTACGGCAAGCGGGTCGCCTACGTGATCAACCGCCAGACCAGCGCACTGGGCAGCGGGCCGCTGGTGGCCATCGACTGAAGTCGCCGCCGGCGCACTCAGCCGGGCGCCGGCAGCGCTTGCAGGCACAGCGCGCGCAGCGCGCGCGACTGCTCGCGCGCCACCGCATGGCCCTGCGCGGCAGCGCGGTGCAGCCACATCAGCGCCAGGTCGGTGTCGCGTTCGACCCCGAGGCCATGCAGGTGGCAATGGCTCAACCAGTGCATCGCGTCGGCCTGCTGCGACTGCGCGGCCTCGAGCAGCAGCGCGACCGCGCCGGCGGTGCGTCCGGCGTGCAGCAGTTCGGTCCCCAGGCAGGTCAGCGCGTCGGCATCGCCGGCGTCGGCTTCGAGCACCAGCCGCATCCACTGCAGGCGCTGGGCGCTCGGTGGGTCGACCGGCGCGCCGGGGTGCTCGACCCCGGAGTCGGCCATCATGTCCAGCACCTGCCCGAGCGCCACCAGCGCGCGCCCGTTGGCGTCGCTGCCGACCACCCGCAGCGTGCCGTCGTCGCACCAGCGCCGCACCGTGCGCTCGCTCCTGCCCAGCACCAGCGACGCCATGCGCCGGCTGCAGGCATCGACCCCGGTTGATTCCATCGTGTCTCCAGCAGGCAGCGCCCTCGGCCGCCATGTCCAGGTATTTTGCCCGGACATCGATACAGTTGGCCAGCCTGCAGCCTGGCCAAGGCCGGCGCGATGGCCGCGGCCAGGGCTGGACAGCCCCGCGAATCCCGCGCCGCAGCCGTCGGTCGCATCTGGTACGGGTCTTGCTTATCCTCCCTGCCCCGATAGGGGTCGAGCTCGACCGGCAGCGGCCGGACTGGATAACCGGTGATGCATGCGAGATCAGCCGCCGGTCCCGCAAAACCCATATTCACCAAGGATCAGCAAATGAAAAAGCAATTGCAGCAAGGCTTCACCCTGATCGAATTGATGATCGTCGTGGCCATCATCGGCATCCTGGCCGCCATCGCGATTCCCGCGTACCAGAACTACACCATCCGCGCCCAGGTGTCGGAAGGCCTGTCGCTGGCCGACGGCGCGAAGACCGCGCTGGCCGAGTTCTACACCAACTACGGTCACTTCCCGGCCAACAACGGCTCGGCCGGCCTGGCCGCCGCGGCCTCGATCAACGGCAACTACGTGTCGCAGGTCGACGCCTCGAACGGCGTGATCACCATCACCTACAGCGATACCTCGCCCCAGCGCGCCAACAGCGCGATCAACAGCGACACCCTGCTGCTGTCGGCGATCGCCCAGCAAGGTTCGATCAAGTGGACCTGCAAGGGCGGTACCAACATGAACGCGTCCTACCTGCCTTCCTCCTGCACCTGATCTCCAGAGTGTGATTCTTCAGAGCCCGCCGCCAGGCGGGTTTTTTCTGAGCGCAAGGGGCCTGGGCCCCGCATCGGAGTCGGAACATGCGCAGCCGGGAACGCGGTTTCACGTTGATCGAATTGATGATCGTGGTGGCGATCATCGGCATCCTCGCCGCGATCGCGATCCCGGCCTACCGCAGCTACGTGATCCGCTCGCAGGTGGCCGAGGGGCTGTCGCTGTCGGACGGCTACAAGACCGTGCTGTGGGACTACTACTCCGAGCACGGTCATTTCCCGTCGACCAACCAGTCGGCCAGCATTCCCGCGGCGGCGTCGATCCAGGGCAACTACGTGCAGTCGCTGGACATCTCCCACGGACTGATCACCATCACCTTCGGCAACAAGGCCAACTCGGCGATCGCCAACGCCTCCGTCGAGTTGTCGGGCTATTCCGGAGGCGCTTCGCTGCTGTGGACCTGCAAGCACGGCACGGTGGACGCGGCTTACGTTCCGACCTCCTGCGAGTGAGCGCCGGCTGCCGGCGCGGCCGTGCCGCCGGGCGCGGCCTGCGCCAGGTGGGCGTGCAGGATGTGCCGGCAGGCTTCGAGCCGCAGGCCCTGCGGCGCCAGCCCGTCGGCGAGCTGCGCGCAACTCAGGCGCGCAGCGTCGAGGTGGCAATGCGCCAGTCCGGCGCAGCGCAGTCGCAACTGTTCGCGGCACAGCGCGCGTTGCGCCCGCCGCGCGCGCAGCGGGGCGGCCGGCTGCCGTTGCAGCGCGCGCTCGAGCAGGCCCAGCGCGTCGAGCAGTGCGGCGCGGTCCATCGAACGCGTGGCTTGCGGGCACTCAGCCATGGCGCCGGCGGTCGATGAACAGCGCATGGCCGGGCATGCGCTTGGCGGCGTGCTTGAGTTCGGCCAGCACATTGGACACGTCGCGATGGGAGGTGAAGTGCCGCGGATGCACCAGGAACGCCCCGATCGACAGCGTGGGCACGGCATAGAACATCGCTTCGCCGCGGCGGTTCTCCGCCCAGTAGCCGCGCTGCTCGAGCACCGCCGGGTCGAAGAACCGCGCCACGCCGGCCTCGAAGTCGCGCAGCACCTCGCGTAGCACGCCCTCCCACTCCTGCAGGCGCGACAGCGCGACGAAGTCGTCGCCCCCGACATGGCCGAGGAAGCTGGCGGGCGAGGGCAGGCGCGCGCGCAGCAGGTCGGCCAGCATCAGGATGATCTCGTCTCCCATGCGATAGCCGAACTTGTCGTTGAAGGGCTTGAAGTGGTCGATGTCGGCGTAGGCCGCGGCAAAGGGCTGTTCCTCCTGCAGCCAGCGGTCGATGCAGTCGTTGATCGGCACGTTGCCGGGAAGCAGGGTCAGCGGGTTGGCGTAGCGCGCCGCCTGCACCTGGAACTCGCTGACCAGGCGCAGCAGGTCGCCGACCAGCAGCAGGCCCCGGTACGCGCCAGCCTCGGTGACCAGCACCCCTTCGGTGGCGTGGCGATAGCTGGAGTCGGCGATCAGGTGGCTGGCCTGCTGCAGGCTGCTCCTGGCGTCCAGGCGCAGGACGTCGCTGCTCATCACCAGAGTGCAGGGCTTGTTTCCGAACAGGTCGCGCACATGCGGCCGGAACAACCGGTCGGCGACGACGTAGCGGTTGATGATCCCCAGCGCACGGCCGTCGCCGTCGACCACGGGGACCGAAGTCAGGTCGGCGTCCTGCTCCAGCATCCGCAACACCTGGTCCAGCTTGCAATCGGGCGCGACCGGCGCGATCTGCCGCGCCAGCCCGAGTACCGACTGTTCGATGCTGCCGCGGCTGGCCAGCGCGTGCAGCGTCGGCTGGGCGAGCGCGAGCATCTCGCGCACGCCGGCCGACGGCTCGGCTGGCGGGCGCTCGAGCGGGCGGGAGATCAGGAAGCCCTGCGCCATGCCGACTCCGAGTTCCCGCAGGGTCAGCAGGTCGCGCTCGCCTTGCACGCCCTCGGCCACGACCACCGACTGACTCGCCTCGGCCAGCAGCAGCATCGAGCGCACGAAGGCGGCCTTGAAGGGGTCGTCGCCCAGATCGGCGGTGTAGGTGCGGTCGATCTTGAGGTAGCGCGGGCGCAGGCGCTTCCACAGAGCGAAGCGCCCGAAGCCCTGGCCCAGGTCGTCCAGCGCCAGCCCGTAGCCGAGGTCGCGCAGGAAGCGCGCCGCGCTGAAGGCCTGGGTGTCCTCGGCCAGGCTGTCCGATTCGAGCAACTCGAGCACCAAGCGCGACGGGCTCAAGCCCTGGTCCTGCAGCCAGCGCAGGGTCTGTTCGCGGGCGAACCAGCCGGAGTCGAACAGCGATTCGGTGACATTGAGGAACAGCCGCCCGGGCAGCGCGGCGCGGGCGAAGGCCGCGATGCAGGTGCGAGCGCACAGGAGGTCGAAATCGGCCAGCCGATGTTGGCTTCTCGCGCACGCGAACAGGCTCTCGGGATGTTCGAGCGGACTTTGCGACGGCCCGCGGATCAGCGCTTCATAGCCGTGGAAGGTACGGCTTCGCAAATCCAGAACCGGTTGGAACACCGCATGCAGGAGGTTCTCCTGCATGATGTTCCGGAAGATATCGGGCAACCCGGGTTCGGCCGCGCAGATCGCGGCGTCGGGCAGGCAGCTCGCGGCCATGATGGTGGGCAGAGTGGGGAGGAACCCTACACTACGCATCGACCATGACGGCGGCGTGACATCACAGCCGCGCAAGGCCGGCGCGCTCCGCCGGCCGCGACGCGAAGGGTGCGATTCCCGACAGCGCCGGCAGGCGCCAGCCTTGCAGCCAGGCGGGGATGTCCTGCGCCGCCAGCGGGCGGCAGATCGCATGTCCCTGGCCGTAGTCGGCCCGCAGGTATTGCGCGTATTCGAGCAGGATATGGGTTTCCAGTCCTTCCACCGTGATGCGCAGGTCGAGCCGGCGCGCCAGCTCGACCAGGCCACCGACCAGCGGCACGGCGCGGGGATTGTTGGCGACGATGCCATGCACCAGTCCCTGGTCGACCTTGACCATGTCGACGGGCAGGGTGTTGAGGCGCAACAGGCTGCTGTAGCCTGCGCCGAGGTCGTCCAGCGCCAGCCCCACGCCGAGTCCGCGCAACTGCTCGGTGGCCTGGCGCATGGCCGAGTGGCTGGCGACCTCGCGATCCTCGAGGATTTCCAGGCTCAGCCGCCGCGGGTCGACCTGGTGGCGCGCCAGCGCATCGCGCACCCAGGCCACGCAGTCGGTGCTGCGTAGCGTGGAGGCCGGCAGGTTGAGCGCGAGTTCCAGCCGCAGGCCCTGGCGTTCCCAGGCGCGTAGCGACTGCAGCGCCAGGCGCAGTCCGTCGACGAACAGGCGGTCGAGCTCCTGCTGACTCAGCACGGGAAGGAAGCGCGCGGGGGTCAGCAGATCGGTCGAATCCAGTTGCAGGCGGGCCAGCGCCTCGACGCGGGTGCAGCGTCCCTGTCGCAGGTCGACGATGGGTTGCATGAGCATGCGCAGTCCGCCGCCGAACAGCCGCTGCCGCCACAGTGCGCGCTCGTCGGCCGCCACCGCAGGCAGCGCGAGGCCTCCGCCGACCCGGGTGAGTTCGGCGGCGACCAGGAAGCGCAGCGAGTCCAGCGCATGGCGCATGAAGTCGGTAGCGAACTGGCCCGGAAGCCGGCCGTAGATCTTGAGCACCCCCAACACACGCCCGGCGCCGTCGAGCACCGGCACCGCGGCGGCGCTGCGGATTCCGCGCACCAGCAGGGCCAGCGCCCACCTGCGGCCGCGTCGCGCGGCGCGCGCGATGTCGGGGGCCAGCTCCAGGCGCGCGGCGATCCAGCACAGCTCGACCGAGCTGTCGCCCGCCGGCTCGCAATCCCCCGCCAGGCCCTGCGCGCACTCGTCCAGCCACGCGGCATGCGCCGGGCTTTGCGCTTCGACGACGAAGCGTCCTTCGGCGTCCTGGATGTAGCAGGCGCAGCAGGCGACGAAGGGCATGCCCTGCAGGCAGCGCACCGCGGCGTCGAGCAACTCGGCGCGGCGCCGCGTCGCCTGCATCGCCAGCGCCACCTCGCGCACCTTGTGCAACAGCTCGCGATGCAAGGCCTCGGCGCCTTGCTGCTGGTAGCTGAGGTCGGCCTCGATGCGCTGCAACAAGGCGCCGAGGAACAGTGCTCGTTCGCTCAGGCGAGCCGGAATGCGCTGCACCAGCCCGGCCAGATCCCGGTGCAGGCCACTCATCGCCTGCATGCCCACCTGCGCAGGCAGCCCGAGCGCGGCCAGCAGGCGCCCCAGCCGCGTCGCGTGCTCGCGATGCAGCTCGCGCTGCAGCGCGGGCGCCAGCAGCAGTTGCACATGGCCTTGCAGCGCGGGCAGCAGCGCGACCGCCGCCCGCGCCGGCAGCCCGCGGTCGTGGCGCCCCGCGGGGCGCTCGTGCAGTCCGAGGCGGCCGAGGAACTGCCGATTCAGCCGCGCCAGGTGGGGCTTGAGAAAGCGCTGCAGCCAGGCCATGTTGTCGGCCGCCTCGGCGCCGTAGGCGTCCAGGCGCTCGCTGCGCCGCGAGAGTTCGCGTTCGGCCTGGCTGAACACCGCGGCCTCGGCCAGCCCGAGCAGCCGCGACGCGTGGCCGGCGTCCTGCGGGTACAGCGCGCAGCCCACCGAGGCCGACAGCTTGCGCGCGTGGCCGGGGGCGACCGCGAAGGGTTCGCGCAGCGCCTTGAGCATGCGCTCGACATAGCCGCGCCAGGCCGCGGCCGCCTCCCCGCAGAGCAGCAGCGCGAGGGAGTCGGCGCCGACCCGCGCGGCCACGCGGAAGCCGTCGAGGCCGCCCAGCCGTCGCGCGAGCTCGAGCAGCACGCGATCGCCGGCCTGGCGTCCCCAGTACTGGTTGACTTGCGAAAACCGGTACAGGTCGAGCACCAGCAGGGCCATCGGCGTGCCGGGCGGCAGGCCGGAGGCGATTTCGGGCAGGCATCGCTCGAGGCCCGCGCGCGATGCCAGGCCCGTCAACGGATCGAATTCCGGCGCGCTCGCCAAGCGCTGCGGCCAGCCGCGCCGCAGCCAGTTGGCCAGTGTGCCGGTGGCCGCAGGTCGTGCATCCATCATGGCCTACCCCCACCGCCAGGCGGGCTGCGCTGCGGCCCGTGGCGAAGCATGTTCCCGGTTCTCGGGCAGGTCGCGCAGCAGGGTCGGCACACATCGGGGCGCCGGGCCCGGGCAAGCGCTGGCCACGATTGTGCGAGGGGGGCTATTAAATCCCTACGGGCGGCCACATGAAATCGTGTCGAAGGCGGGCGCCGGGCCGCCGCGACCGGCCCGCGCCCGCCTGGAGGTCGGCGGTGCGTGAACAAAGTCACATTCAGGCGTTGGATTTTCCTCGCGGCGGTCCGCGCGAATGTCCGGATACGGCCGCTGGCGGCACAATAGGTCGAGGACATCGGCCGCCATGCACTTTTCACACCCCCAAGCCGAATCGACCGGGCAGGGCGTGCGCCAACCCCGGCTCGCCGCCGCGCAGTGCACCCACCTGGTGCGCAGCGCCGGCTTGCTGGCGCTGGCGCAACTGCTGGCCTGCGCCGCGTGTGCCTGGCTGCTGCGCGGACGAGTCGACGCGGTCGAACTCGACGCCTGGCTGCTGGCGGCCTGGCTGGCGCAGGCGCTGGGCCTGCCGCTGTGGCTGAAGGGGCTGTTCGCAGGCGCCGAGACGGCGCCAGCGAACGCCGCGCTGCACGGCCTGTTGCGCGCCGGCAGCCTGCTCAGCGGTTCGCTATGGGGGCTGATCGCGTGGCGCCTGCTGCCTGGCGATCCCGCGCTGGCCGGGTTGCTGGGCCTGCTCGTCGCCTCGCTGTGCGGAGTCGTCGTCGCGGCCATCGGGGTCGACGCCGTCGCCGCACTGGGCTTTTGCGGCTGCGTGCTGTTGCCCATGGCCCTTCGCCTGGGGGCTGAGGCGGCTGCGCAGGCTCGCCTGCAGGCGGTGATCGGCGTCGCGTACCTGCCCTTGCTGGCGTGGGCCGCTTGGGCCGCGCAACGGCGCCTGGACCGCGCGCTGGCGTGGCGGGAGCAGGCGGCACGCGAGACGGCGCGGCGCGAGCGCCAGGCGCGGCGCGCTCGACGCATGGCCGAATGGAGCACCATGCTGGCGGAGATGCTGCGCCTGGGCGCGCAGGCCGACGATCGGCAGGAGTTCGAGCAGGCCGTCTGTCGCATCGCGGTGCAGCGTGGCGGCGCCAGCCAGGCCTGGCTGGCGCGCGCGCAGGCGGCCGGCGCCGCGCTGCAGCCGGTCGCACGGGTGCAACGGCCCGGCAGCGCGCTGCCGCCGCTCGGTCGCGAACAGGCCGAGCAGGCGTTACGCGAGCGCCAGCCCTGCCTGCGCGCGGGCCAGGCGCCGCAGGCCGGACCGCCCACGCAGGCCGGACCGCCGCTGCGGCAGGGGTACTCGCTGGCTGCGCTGCCGCTGCACGGGCAGGAGCCGCGGGGCGACGGTGCGGACGCTGTGCTGGTGCTGGTGTTCGACGAGGCCGAGGTGTTCGACCAGCCCGCCACCCAGGTGCTGGCGCAGATCAGCGCGGCGCTGGAGCGCGGTCTGCAGTTGCTGGCGCAGCGCGGCCGGATGGCGCAGCTGCAAAGCCTCTACCACGCGTTGATGAGCGAAGGCGAGGTGCTGCTGCAGGCGCGCACGGTGCCCGACATGCTGTTGCGCACCTGCCAGACCCTGACCGAGGGCACGCCTTTTCACTGCGCGTGGATGGCGCGCCCCGACGAGCAGGGGCGGATCCAGATCATCGCCCGCGCCGGCAGCGGCGCCGAGCAGCTCGACTCGCTGCGCATCAGCCTGCACGACCGAGATCGCTCGCCCCTGGTGTTGCGGGTCTGGACCAGCCACCGCGACGCCTGCTGCAACGATCTGCTGGGCGATCCGGTGATGGCCCCCTGGCGCGATTCCATGGCCGCGCACGCCTGGCGCTCGGCGCTGGCCACCCCGGTGCTGCGCGAAGGCTCGCTGTGGGCGGTGCTGGTGTTCGTGTCGCCGCAGGCGCACGCCTTCGACCAGCAGACCAGCGAGCTGTGCCGGCGGGTGGCCGAGCTGCTCGGCCGCGGACTCGACGAGCTCGAGACCAAGCGCCGGCTCAACGAACTCCAGCAGGAGGAGTCGTACCGGGCCCGCCACGACCTGCTGACCGGGCTGCCCAACCGCTTCGCGCTCACCCAATACCTGCCGCAGGCCTTGGCGGCCGCGCGGCGCGACGGCAGCGTGCTGGCGGTCGGCCTGATCGACCTGGACGATTTCAAGCCGGTCAACGACACCTGGGGCCACGACGCGGGCGATCGCCTGCTCGGCGAACTCGGCCGTCGCCTGCGCGCGGCCATCCGCAAGTTCGACGTCCTCGTCAGGCTGGGGGGCGACGAATTCGTCGTGGTCATCGAGCAGATCGACTCCGAGCGGGTACTGGAGCAGCTCGGCGACGTGTTGCGTCGGCTGTACGACGCGGCGCAGCGGCCCTTCGACATCGCGTCCGACTGCCAGGCCCGGGTGGGCCTGTCGATGGGGCTGGCCCTGTATCCGCTGGATGCCGACGATCCCGACAGTCTGCTGCGCGAGGCCGACGCGGCGATGTACCGAGCCAAGCTGCACAAGCAGGACCGGGCGCGCTGGTGGCAGCTGGCCGCGGCCAGCCACGCCCGCCTGCAGGGCCAGCCGCAGCGCGCGCCGCCGCAATTGCAGGTGGTCGGTGGCGACGCCGCCGGCGCGGCCGGCGAGCGTTGAGCCGGTGCCGCGCGGCCTGCGCGGCGCGCCCCACGCTGGCACAATGTCCTGCCGGAGGCCATGCCCATGCACATCCATGCCGATCTGGCGCTGCGCGCGGTGGTCGACTCGGCGCGCTTGCCCTGGCTGTCGTCCCCGGCCGCAGGGGTGAGCCGGCGCATGCTCGAGCGCGATGGCGGCGAGCGCGCGCGCGCCACCTCGTTGGTGCGCTACCACCCGGGCGCGCGCTTCGACACCCATGTCCATGAATTGGGCGAGGAAATCCTGGTCCTGCAGGGCGATTTCCGCGATGCCCGGGGCAGCTACCCGGCGGGCACCTATCTGCGCAACCCGCCCGGGTCCTCGCATGCACCGTGGTCCGAGCAGGGCTGCCTGCTGTGGGTCAAGCTGCGCCATATGCAGCGCGACGACTCGCAGCGGCGGGTCGTCGATACCGGCGCCGCGCGCTGGCTGCCCGGGCAGGCGGCCGGCCTGAGCGTGCTGCCGCTGCACGAATTCGGCGGCGAGCACACCGCGCTGGTGTGCTGGGCGCCGGGCACGATCTTCCAGCGCCACCGCCACTGGGGCGGCGAGGAAATCTGGGTGCTCGACGGGGTGTTCGAGGACGAGCACGGCAGCTACCCGGCGGGCACCTGGTTGCGCAACCCCCACCTCAGCGAACACCAGCCCTTCAGCCGCGGCGGCTGCACGATCCTGGTCAAGACCGGGCACCTGGCGGGCGCCTCAGGCGAAGGCCCATAGCAGCAGCGCGACCCCGCCCAGCACCGCCAGCGCGAGCGCCCAGACATCGCGCGGAAGTCGCGGCAGACCGTTGCGCTCGACCAGCCTGGCGGCCGCCGAA
Source organism: Pseudomonadota bacterium (assembly GCA_021808405.1). Classification (GTDB taxonomy): domain Bacteria; phylum Pseudomonadota; class Gammaproteobacteria; order Burkholderiales; family Burkholderiaceae_C; genus Thiomonas_A. The sequence goes on from JAKBBQ010000099.1 coordinate 11,307, forward strand.
TCGGCAGCCAGGCGGTCGCGCTCGCCCAGCCAGGCCATCCATCCGAGCGTGAGCAGTGCGGTGGCGACGAACAGCACGCCGCCGACGACCGTGAAATGGATCGACAGCCAGCCCGCCTCCCCGGCGGCGAACAAGGCCAGCGCCAGCGCGTGGCCGCAGCCCAGGCCGCGCAGCGCGGCAGCCGGGCCGAGCCGCGGCAGCGCCAGGCCCAGCACGAAGGTGGCCACCAGCGGCGACGCGATGTAGGCGAAGACTTGTTGCAGGTAGGCCCAGAGCCCCTGGAAGTGGGCGATCTGCGGCGCCCACAGCGCCGCCGCGAACGCGGTCGCCAGGGTGAACAGGCGGCCG
>JAKBBQ010000100.1 GCA_021808405.1 Pseudomonadota bacterium
CAAAAGCCCGACAACCAGCGAACTGGTGGTCGGGCTTCCGTGGCCGGTGTCGCTCGAGACGCCTTTGTCAGGAACGACGTACTGTCATCGGGTTCGCACGGCGCAGGTGACGCCGCGAATCCGATGCTCGAGCTCAAGCAATCGACGTGCCAGCAGGCGTGTCGTGGCCGCCGTAGGCGCGCGCCGCCCCTGTTACCCCCTGTTGTATGTGCACGCTTCTTGCTAGGCATGGACGAGGAGCACCGGATCGCGCGCACCGGAACGGGGCGCATTGCGCAGGCACGGTGCACTCCCCGCACGCGCTGCCTCGCGTCGGGGCACGCGGCGAACTTCAGGATGCCCGGCGAGACCATGAACCACGACACCAAGGCCCCGATTCGTATCGGCGTGCTGTATTCCACCTCCGGAGTGACCTCGACGGTCGAGCGCTCGCAGCAGCAGGCCGTCGTGCTGGCGGCCGAGGAGATCAACCGCCAGGGCGGGCTGCTGGGCAGGCCCGTCGAACTCGTGCTGCGCAACCCGCAGAGCAATCCGCGGCTGTACGCCCGCATGACCGAGGAGCTGATCCTCGACCACGACGTGCGGCTGATCCTGGGCTGCTACATGTCCAGCACGCGCAAGGCGGTGATCCCGGTGGTCGAGCGCCACAACGCGCTGCTCTTCTATGCCACGCCCTACGAGGGTTTCGAGTACAGCCGAAACGTGTTCTACGCCGGGGCCGCACCCAACCAGAACTCCCTGCCGCTGGCCGGCTTCATGCTGGCGCACCACGGTTCGCGGGTGTGGATGGTGGGATCGGACTACATCTGTCCGTACGAATCGAATCGGGTCATGAGCGACCTGATGCTCGAGCGCGGCGGAGAGAAGGTCGCGGAGACCTACCTGTCGCTGGATGCGCCATGGGAAAGCTACGTCGAGGTGGCGCGAAGGATCCGCGCGGCCCAACCGGATTTCATCTTCTCCACCGTCGTCGGGCAGGGCATCCCGTTGCTGCATCGCGCCTTCGCCAGCGTCGGGCTCGACCCTTATCGCATGCCCATCGCCAGCCACATGACCAGCGAGTCCGAGGTCGCGCTGATGGGTGCCGAGCTGGCCGAGGGCCATCTGACCTGCGCGGCCTATTTCCAGTCCATCGACAGCGACGTCAATCGCGAAGCGATCCGGCGCTACCGCGAGCGGTTCGGAGACGCCGAGGTGACCAACATGTGCTGGGAAGCCGCGTATTTCCAGATGCACATGCTGGGCGACGCCGTGCGCCGCGTGGGCAGCGACGAGGTCGAGCCGTTGCTGCGGATCCTTCCAGGTCTGGAGCACGATGCGCCGCAAGGCAGGGTGCGCATCGACGAGCACAACCACCACACGTACCTGCAGCAGCGCATCGGACGCGGAAACCGGCTCGGCCAGTTCGACATCCTGGCCAGCGCGCCCGGTTTCGTCAAGGCCGATCCGTACGTGGTCTCGCACTCGACGCCCGGCTGGCTGGCGCAGCAGGCCACGACCCGAACCGGACCGGAGGCCGAGCGATGAAACATCCCGTCGACCAGCCATCGGTGCTGCGCCAGATCCGCGATCTGCAGACGATGCTCATCCACCCGCAGGACCAGGACGGCGAGGAACTGGTCGGCCAACTGCACCGAATCGGCTGCCGCGTGCACACGGCCTGGCCCGAGCTCGACGCGCTGCCGCCGAACACCGGCCTGGTGCTGATGGCGGTGCGCCCCGATACGCTGCGCGTGCCGTATCCCTGGCTGGGCCAGCCGACGACTCCGCCGATCATCCCCGTGGTGACCTACGAGAACCCGATCACCATCGAGGCCGTGCTGCAACTCGACGCCTACGCCACGATCGCCTCGCCGGTGCGCTCCTTCGGCCTGCTCACGGCCATCGCCGTGACCCTGTCGCAGCACAGGAATCGCCAGGCGCGAGAGCACCACATCCGGCGCCTGGAGCGCAAGTCGGCTCATCAGCGCCTGCTGCACGAAGCCAAGCAGTTGATGATGCGTACGCGGGGAGTCTCCGAGGACGAGGCGCACGCATTTTTCCGCGACCAGGCCATGTCTCGGCGGACCACGATCGAGGACGTCGCCCGCAATGTCCTGGAGGCTCACAAATGGCTCGGTCTATAGACTTCCGGTTGTGCGCGCGCGTCGAGTGCCCATGGGCTGGACCGCGTCATGGGGCGAGGCCTGGGAGCCAGCGGTCGACGCTCCAGCAGGCGGTTCGTCCGGGAAGGCGTCCTCCTGGTGCGCAACGGCATCGGAGCCGACAAGGCGTCGGCCCCATCCGCCGCCTTCGAACGGCGACACATCCGCGCCAGGCAAGCCGTGTCTGCGACCACGCGTCGCAAGTCCTTGGACTCGAACGAAACAGTCCGCTCGGCAAGCGGGACGCGTCGAGCGGCAAAGCCCCGCCTGTCAAGGCTGCGCAACGGCCACCGAGGTGGGGTTCGTCCCCGCCGCGAAGGGACTGCCCGCGACCTGGGTCAACGCGCCCGTGGTGGCGCAAGACATCCGCCGCGTGCGGGACAGCGCATTCCTGGATGACACCGAGGCCAGCGGCCTTCCGCCAGTGCCAAGCGTCGCAGCGGCCGCTCCATGCCGAGTGTTCGGCAGGGGTGGTATCGCCAGGTTCCATGTCTCCTGGATGCCTTGGCGTTGGCATGGCATCCCCGGCAAGCCATCGGGACTGCGCCACAGCGCTTCGCTTCGCGGGGCGGCCGGCGCCTCAGCCCGGTCGGCGCACCGCGCGCAGGCGCCCGCTGGCGGCCCCGCCGCAGTAAAAGGTTCTCCCGCCGTTGGACTCCAGGCCCGAGACGACCATCCCGGGCGGCATGTCCAGTTGTTCCAGTACTTGGCCACTGCCCGGGTCGATGCGGCACAAGGCGCTTTGCTCGTCCTCCCGGGTGCCGTGCCAGAGGTCGCCTTCGACCCAACTCACGCCCGTGACAAAGCGCTGGCATTCGAGGGTGCGCAGGATCGCGCCGGTGTCGGGATCGATCTGGTGGATGCAGCGGTTGCGATACCGGCCCACCCAAAGGCTGCCTTCGGCCCAGGCCATGCCCGAGGCGGCGTCCCCGGGCGTGGGAATCGTGGCGACCACGACGCCGGTGTCCGGATCCACCTTCTGGATGCGCTCGCCGGCGATCTGGTACAGATGGGTTCCGTCGAAGGCGGTTCCAGCCCGCGCGGGCACGCGCAGGCGGCGTACCTCGGCACCGCTTTGCGGGTCCAGCGCCCTGAGGAAGTCGCCGGTGGCGATCCACACCCGGGTGCCGTCGTGGCTGACGCCGTGGACCTGTGCCACATCGGGCCAAGGCCCGTACTCGCGGAGGATGATCGCGTCGCTTCGCAGCATGCCGGGCTCCTGGCTGGTGGGTGTCGATACTAGCCCCCGATCAGCGCTCCGGGGAGCAACAAACTCGTCGGGAATCCGGGCACGGGGTCGGCGGCCCAGCGCCGCGAACGCCCATTGCCGACCGCCCGGGCCGCGCCCTGGGCGGCGAGCTCGCGCAGGGCCCGCTGCAGGCTGCGCTGGCTCAGGCCGAGGGCGAGCGCCAATGCGGAACTCGACCAGGCCTGGCCGTCGGCGAGCAGGGCCAGCAGATCGCTATGGGCGCCACCCTCGGGCGGCTCCAGCACCACCACCTCGGCATCGTGCAGAGCTTGCAGCGCGAAGCCGCCGCGGCTGGCGCGAACCTGCGCACACCCGCGCAGCGCCGCGCGCAGGCGCGAGAGCTCGACCCGCAGGCGGGCGCGGTGCGAGTCGTCGGCCTGCCGTACGCGGAACACCCGCAGCAGCAGCGCCGATCGGGGCACCTCGCCCGGCCAGGCCGCGGCCAGGGCATGCAGCAGTGCGAATAGCACGGGGCGCGACGCCAGCGCGACCGCCTGCCCTCGAAACAACACGCGGTGGCGGCAGGCATCGATCACCAGGGCCTGCGATGCGGCGATGCGTTCGACCTCGTCGAGTGGCACCAACTGCCGCTCGCCGCGGCAGATGCGACGCGCCGCGGGCTGCTCCAGCGCAAGGCAGGCGCTCTGCACTTCGGCCAGCAGCGAGGGGATGCCGCAGGAGCGCGCCAGGGCGGCGGCGCGAGCGAGCGCGGCGCGCGCCTCGGTTACGCGCAGGCGGCGCATCGCCAGGCCCGCGAGCACCAGCGCATGGCCGGTGCGCGATGGGGGTGCGAGCCGCGCGGCGTCAAGCCCTTGCAGCACCTGCTCGGCCTGATCGAGTCGGCCGACCAGCAAGTGCTGCCTGGCCTGCAGGTAGGCGGCGTGCGCCGCATTGGCGCAGTCGCCATGGCTCGCCAGCCTTGCGCGCACCGCATCCAGGCTGCACGCGGGGCCTCGGAGATCGCGGCAGACCAAGGCGATCTCGGCTTGCGCGAGCACGCAGCGAGCGCGCGCCTGGCTTTCACCCTGCCCGAAAGCGCGCGCCGCGCGCCCGAGCAGCATCCTGGCGCGCTCGAGGTCGCCGAGTTGGGCCATCGCGATGCCCCGCAGCGCAAGCGCGGCCGCATCGTCGCGCAGGGCGATGCGGTTGAGCGTGCCCAGCGCGTCCCCGCGTGCCAGTGCCTGCGCCGCGGCCCGGATCAGGGCGTCCATCGCAATCGCGCCAAACTTGTCACTCCTCCGCCCGGTGTGGTGGCCCCTAATCTAGACCCCGGTTCAAAGCCGGGCAAGTGCCCCGGGACTCTCAAGGAGACACAGCATGGACACGCACAGGACGGTTTCGCGCCAGCAGTGGCTGGACGCGCGGCTGGACCTTCTGGCTGCCGAGAAGGACCTGACCCGCCAGGGCGATCGTGTGGCGCAACTGCGCCGCCAGCTGCCGTGGGTCGAGGTCGACAAGCCCTATGTATTCGAGGGGCCCGCCGGGCGGGTGACCCTGGGCGAACTGTTCGACAGCCACCGCCAGTTGCTGGTGCAGCACTTCATGCTGGCGCCGGGCTGGAAGGAGGGCTGCAAGAACTGCTCTTATATGGCGGACCACGTGGACGGCATGCGGGTGCATCTCGCGCAGCGCGACACCGGATTTGTCGGCGTTTCGCGCGCGCCCTTCGGCGACATTGAGCGCTTCCGCCGGCGCATGGGGTGGGGTTTTGCCTGGGTCTCGTCCCACGGCAGTTCCTTCAACCACGACTTCGGGGTCAGCTTCACCCCCGAGCAGGTGGCACGCGGTCGCCTGCCGTACAACTACGGCGAGTGGCCGCTGTCGGGCGAGGAGTGGCCGGGGGTGAGCGTGTTCTACAGGGATGAAGCCGGCCGTGTGTTCCATACCTACTCGACCTATGGGCGCGGGGTGGAAGTCATGATGGGCACCTACCGCATGCTCGACCTGACGCCCTTGGGGCGCGGCGAGGACGAGGAGGCATCGAGCAACATGAAGTGGGTGCGGCACCACGACCGCTACGACACCGCGTCGACGACGCAGGCGGCCTGCCCGGAGCACGGCTGCGCCGAGCCCGGTCGGGGCATGCGCAGGTGAGCCAGGCAGCGGCCATGCGGGCGCCGGTCGGCCACCGTGGGGCGCCCGACTGCGCGCCGGCGCGATGGATTGGCCTGGCCGCTGCGCCCAGCTTCGGCCTCATGGCGCTGGGATCGGCGCTTGCGGCAGCCCACTCCGATCGGCTTTGCACGGCGATGCAGGGGCCATCGGCCATCGCGGGCTCTGGGGCCTGGTGGTCGAGCTGTTGCGCTTGGACGACCGGGGCTTGATGCGCGAAGCCGCGGCGCACTACGCTGGATAGCCTGCATCGTTTGACGACCCGACTGGAACCCTGCATGTACGCCATCATCCTTCGCTACAAGGTGCCGTTGGTCGAGGTCGACCGCCACCTCGAGGCGCATCGTGGCTGGCTGCGCGAGCACTATGCGGCCGGCCATTTCCTCCTGTCCGGTGCGCAGCGCCCGCGAGTCGGCGGTTTCATCCTCGCGGCGACGATGGAGCGGGCCCGGCTCGACGCCATCCTGGCCGGCGACGCGTTCAAGAGGGCCGACGTGGCGGACTACGAGGTCATCGACTTCGCGGCGACGATGACCGGTCCTGCCTTGGCATTTCTCGTGCAGGCAGACCGTTGAAGCACTGGAGGAGCCGCGCGCGGGCGCCGCGCGATGCGCCGCAAGGCGCCCGCGCCGGGGCCAGGGCCAGGCTCGGCGATGGGCCTGCGGGCTCGGGTGGGGCGACCTCGCTCGATCAGCGGCGCGCCTGCACCATCCAGCGGTGCACCCGCGTCCCGCAGACGCTGCCGAGGTATGCGCCGGCGACGATGTCGCCGAGGAAGTGGTAGTCCATCCCCAGCAAGCCGACGATGACCAGCGCGCAGGTCGCCACAGGTATCCAGCGCCAGCGTGCGGGCAGCCACAGCCAGAGCACGGACATCGCGGCGAAGGTCACGGTGGCGTGGCCGGACGGAAAGGAATGAAAGCCCTGGCTGGTCCGGAACCAGAAGAACCCGTAGACATGGTCGTGGATCAGCGATGGGTTGTGGTGGATCCAGGTTTCGGGCCAGGCGCGACCAAAGACGAACTTGAGAAAGTTCTTCACGAACACGGCCAATGCCACGCTTGCGCCGGCTTCCAGCAGCACGGGCCCGACGCTTGCGGCCGAGTTCCGGGCGCCCAGCCGCAGCGGCGCGAGCAGCAGAGCGATCGCGCTGGCCACGACCATGCCGTCGGGCAGGTACGTGAGTTGCCGCAGCAGATGGATGCGCGGCAACCCGTGGTCGTGGACGAACCAGGCGATCGGACGGTCGAGCCATGCGTAGCAGACCCACACCGCGAGGGCCGTCAAGGCGAACGACCACCACAACCCACGCAGCGACGCGGGCGGTAGCGACGGCGAAGGTCCTGAAGGATGCATCGGAGCGACTCCCCGACTGGGCGGCAGCGCGCGCTGGAACCGGGCCGCGACGCGGGGGCTGCGGCGCTCAGGGCTGCGCCACGGCGACGGAGTACGGCCCGGTTGCCGTCGCGAACGGTGAGGTGGCGAGTTGCGCAAGCGCGCCGTCGCCGGCGACGCTGAAGCCGGAGATGTCGTTGGCGCCCACCCTCGCGTTGGCCGTGTAGGCGAAGGTGCCGGCGGGGTTGAGGGCGACGCACACGGGGCCGGACCCGGTCGCGAACGGGGAGCCCGTCAGTGGCGTCAGGGCCCCGCCCAGGCCGATCACATAGACCGAGACGTTGTTGCTGGTGGCGTTGGCCACGTACAGGAAGGTGCCGGCGGGCGCGATTGCGACCGAGTCGGGACCCGTTCCCGTCGTCACCGACAAGGCCGGAAGCTGGGTCAAGGCCCCACTGGCCGCGATCGAGTAGACCCACACGGTATTGTTGCTGTAGTTGGCCACGTAGGCGAAGGTGCCCGCGGGGTTGACGGCGATGGCGTACGGGGCGCTCCCGGTGGCGAACGGCGAGCCCGGAACCGGGCTGAGCGCGCCGCTGGCGCCGACGCTGTAGGCCGAAATGCTGTTGCCGGCGGTGTTGTCCACGTAGACGAAGGTGCCCGCGGGGTTCACCGCGACGGACGTGGGGCCCGAGCCGGTGGTGAACGGCGAACCCGGCACCGGTGTCAGCGCCCCGTCGGCGCCGATGGCGTAGGCCGACACGCTGTTGCTGGTCTGGTTGACCACATAGGCGAAGGTGCCCGCGGAATTGACCGCCACCGCGACGGGAGCGTTTCCGGTCGTGAACGGCGAGCCCGACACGGGTGTCAGCGCGCCGTTGCCTGCGATGCCGTAGGCCCCGACGCTGTTGCTGCCGGTGTTGGCCACATAGACGAAGGTGCCGGCGGGGTTGACCGCGACCGAGACCGGATCGATGCCGGCGGCGAACGGCGAGCCGGCCACCGGCGTCAGCGCGCCGCCGGCGCCCAGGCTGTAGGCCGACACGGTGTTGGCGCCGGCGTTGGCGACGTAGGCGAACTGCGGGCCTGCGGAGCAGGTGACCTGCACGCTGGTCACATCGCCCTGGGCGGTTCCGCTGCCGTTGGTCACGCTGCAGATCTGGTGCAGGGGCTGGGTCAGCACGGTGACCCGGTAGGCGGGCTGGCCGACCGGGGTGTTCTGCGCGAAGGTGAACGCTCCGTTGGCCCGCAGCGTCAGGTCGTCCCCGCCGTTGTTCTGCAGCACCACGACGCCGCCGGAAGCCAGTCCGGCGAGGTTGCCGGAAATGGCGTACGAGCCGCCGCCGGCGCCCCCGCCGCCCCCGCCGCCACAGGCGACGAGGAACCCCACGGTCATCCAGGCCACGCCCAGCATCCGCAGGGCGCGCAAAGCTGCGAGTCGACTCATCGGGAACCCCGGGCGAGTGGCAGGGACAGGCTGCGCAAAACTCTACCATGCCGTGGGAGCAGCGCGGTCGCTGCAGCCATCGCCCGACCAGCGGCCCGCGTCGGCCCGGAATCGGCCCGGCGGCGTTTCTTGCGACAATGCGCGGCACATCCAGGCGCGGGCGCAAGCCCGGCCGCGCAATTCGTCGATGCCATGTCCGAGCCAGCGCCCGCCTCGTCGTTGCACGACCTGACCGTTCAGAGATTCGGCTTCGTCCTGCTGCAGAATTTCTCGCTGGTCTGCCTGAGCGCGGCCATCGACCCGCTGCGACTGGCCAACATGGTGGTCGGCCGGCGTGTCTACGACTACGCGCTGCTCGGCGTCGATGCCCCGCAGGTCACCTCCAGCGCCGGGGTCCGGGTGCTGGCCGATGCCGACATCGCCGGCGCGGCGGACTTCGATGCGGTGTTCGTGGTCGGCCCCAATCCGATTCCCCGCAGCCCGGTCGCCGGTCTCGGCGACTGGCTGCACCAGTGCAGCCACCGGGGGGTCGCGCTCGGCGGGCTGGATACCGGAAGCTACTTCCTGGCGCGCGCCGGCCTGCTCGACGGGTACCGTTGCACCATCCATTGGGAAGACCAGGACCTGCTGCTGGAGCGCTTTCCCAAGGTCACGGTCACGTCGCGCCTGTATGAAATCGATCGCGACCGGTATACCTGCAGCGGCGGAATCGCCTCGCTCGACCTGATGATGCAATTGCTGGGTCGCGCGCCCGGCAGCCGCGAGCTGGTCGCGCGGGTGCTGGAACTGCTGGTCGCCGAGGCTCGCCACCAGCAGCGCCAGCGCACCTCGCTGCGCCAGTACATCGGTCCGGCGCACGGCAAGCTCGACGAGGCGCTGCAGATCATGGAAAGCAATCTCGACGAGCCGCTGGACGTGCCCGAGATCGCCGGGCTCACCCGGCTGTCGCAACGCCAGCTCGAACGACTGTTCCGGGATCGGCTGCACAAGAGCCCGGCCCAGGCCTACCTGGAGATCCGCCTGCTGCGCGCGCGGCAGATGCTCTACCGCACCTCGAATTCCATCGAGGAAATCAGCGTGCGCACGGGGTTCGTGTCGGCCACGCACTTCGCCACCCGCTACAAGGCGCTGTTCCTGCTTTCGCCCAGCGCCGATCGCAAGCGCTACCTCGGCAGTCTGTGAGGCGCCACGCCGCGGGCCGCGCACGGCCCGGGGCAAACGCGATGCGGGGAAACCCGGAATGACGAATTCCGGAAGGTCCGTGTCGCGCGAAGGTATTTGCGCGAGTACGGAATACCTACCATCGAGTCTGGAAGCCGCGCTGCGTCGCGGCGCCGATCCGGAGTCAGGAAAACCTTGCCGCAAGGCGCCCGCGACGGGTCTGCGGAGCGCCCTTCGAAGCGGCTGGAAACAGGAGACAGGCGATGGCGGAACAGGTGGCAATAGCCGGCGCGAAAGCAGCCGCCGGCCCATATGACGGGGCGCCTTCGCGCAGCGTGGCGGTCGAAGGTGCATTATTGAGGAAGGCGGCCATCGGCAGTTTCATCGGGAATTTCGTCGAGTGGTTCGATTATGCGTCGTACGGGTATTTCGCGACCATCGTCGCGGTGGTTTTTTTTCCCAGGGAGAGCGCGACGGCCGGGCTGCTCTCGGCGTATGCCGTATTCGCGATATCGTTTGTCGTGAGGCCCTTCGGAGGCGCCATCTGGGGGCATTTCGGGGATCGCTTCGGACGTCGCAAGGCGCTGTCGCTCTCGATCCTGGTGATGTCGGGGGCGACTTTCTGCATCGCGCTGCTGCCGAGTTACGCCGAGGTCGGCCTGCTGTCGCCGGTGCTGTTGCTGCTGGTGCGGGTGATTCAAGGGTTCTCGGCTTCCGGTGAATACGCCGGAGCATCGGCTTTCCTTGCCGAATACGCCCCCGAGGGGCGGCGCGGCGTCTACACCAGCATCGTGCCGGCAAGCACCGCCGCGGGCCTGCTGTTCGGTTCGCTGCTCGCCGCGCTGCTGCACGCGACGCTGAACGCGCAGCAACTGCAGGAATTCGGCTGGCGCCTTCCCTTCCTGCTCGCGGCGCCCTTCGGCCTGGTGGGGCGCTACATCCGCGTGCGCCTGGAGGACTCGCCCCGCTTTCGGGAGATCGAGACCTCGCACCATCTGGCAGGCGCCCCGGTGTCGGAGCTGCTGCGCAAGCACCGCGGCAGGATGCTGATCGCCTTCGGCGTGACCTGCCTGAATGCCGTGGGCTTCTACCTGATTCTCAGCTACATGCCGGTCTACCTGTCCACGCAGATGGGAATGGGGGCCACCGAGTCCTTCCTCGCCGCGACGATTTCCCTGATCACTTACATAGGCTTCATTTTCCTCATGGGCTCGCTGTCCGATCGCGCCGGACGCAAGACCATGCTGGTCGCGGCGTCGATCTGCTTCGCGCTGTTCACGGTGCCGCTGTTCAAGTCGCTGGCGGGCGCCGGATTCGCGACCATCGTGCTGATCCAGGTGGTGTTCGGCGGATTGCTGACGATGAACGACGGCACGCTGCCGTGCTTCCTGTCGGAAATCTTCCCGACGCGGGTGCGTTACAGCGGTTTTGCCTTCACCTTCAACGCCGCGAACGCCCTGTTCGGCGGCACCGCGCCTTTCGTCGCGACCTGGTTGATCGGCGCCACCGGAAGCAAGCTGGCGCCGGCCTGGTACCTGGTCGGAGCATCGTGCGTGGCGCTGGTCGCGATGCTGCTGAGCCAGGAAACGGCACGGCGCCCGCTCGCCGATTCCTGAACGACGCGGGGCCGCCGCGTGGCGCGGGGGCTCCGGAATTTTCCCGAACCGACCCGAGGTCATGCGATGAGTCTGAAGAACCTGTTGCGGATTGAGAATGGAGAGAAAGTCCGCCATACCTTTACCGATGCCGAATACGCGAACCGCCAGCAGCGGCTGCGCGAGGTAATGGCCAAGGCGGGCATCGATGCCGTGCTGTTCACCTCGTATCACAACATCAATTACTACGCCGATTTTCTCTACTGCAGTTTCGGTCGAAAATTCGGGCTGGTCGTCACGCCGCGCAAGGTGGTGTCGATCTCGGCCAACATCGATGGCGGCCAGCCGTGGCGCCGCACCGTGGGCGACTACAACGTCGTCTACACCGACTGGGATCGCGACAACTACTACCGCGCGGTGCAGTCGGAAATCGCCAACCGCGGACGGGTCGGAGTCGAGTTCGACCATCTGCCGGTGGAGGTCCTGGACAAGCTGCGCAGTGCGCTTCCCGACGTCGAGTTCGTCGACATCGGCGCTCCGGCGATGCGCTTGCGCATGGTCAAGTCCGCCGAGGAGATCGAACTCATCCGGC
>JAKBBQ010000101.1 GCA_021808405.1 Pseudomonadota bacterium
AGCCCGCTGTCGCAGCCCCCGCTGCAGCTTCGGCTGCGCGCTCGGCGGCGGCGCCCGCCTGGCCGCCTTCGACCCGCCTGGAATTCCGCCTCAGCGGCTATTACCGCGGCGCGCTGCACGGCACTGGCAGCCTGGAGTGGCGGCGCCTGGGCGACGCCTACCAGCTGCGGCTCGCGGGGTCGGCGCTGATCGACTTTTCCTATACGAGCAGCGGCCGCATCGACGGCCCCTGGCTGGCGCCCGAGCGCTACGTCGAGCAGGTGCTGCTGCGCAGCAAGACGGTGGACTTCGACCGGCGCGCCGGGCTGCTGCGCTTTTCGGCGATGCCGGCGACCCTGCCGATCCCCGCCCACCTGCAGGACAGCGCCAGCGTGTTCATGCAACTGGCCGAACGCCTGCGCAGCCGGCCGCAGGATTTTGTCGACGGGGCCAAGCTGGCGCTGCAGGTGGCTCGCCCCACCGGGACCACCACCTGGGTGTTCCAAGTCGTCGGCCACGACACCGTGACCACCGGCGCGGGCCGCCTGGCCTGCTGGCACCTGGACTACACCCCGCCGCCCGGCGCCGACCTCGGCGCCGAGGTCTGGCTGGCCCCCGAGCTGCAGGACCTGCCGGTGCAGATCCGGCTGAGGCGCAGCGCGACCGAGTACCTGCTGTTCACCCTCGTGCGCGCGCTGCAGCAGGCCGCGGCGGCCAGCGCGCCGGCCGGCTCGCGCTGAACCCTGTCAGCGCCGACGCCGCCTGGCGCGTTGTGCGAGCAGGGGGTGGCGGGTCCGCGGCTTGATTTCCACGCCTGCGCCCCCACTGTCAGCAGCAGATGACCGCGGGTCGCTTCCCGCAGGCGCGCACTACCCGAAGAGGTCTGCCATGCACACCATGATCTACGATTCCGAGGCCTTCAGCGTGTTCCAGCTCGACTGGGAGCGCGACGGCCCGGCGCGGCGCGACCCCGACGCCCGGCAGGGCGGCTTCGAGATCGTCGACAAGTTCGCGCGCAAGGAAATCTTCCTCGAGGGCCACGTCGCCGACGGTTTCCGCCAGCGCGTGCGCAGCCTGATGGAAGGCTCGCCGACCACCGACGACATCGACGATTTCCTCGACGGCTTCTCGGCGCTTTCGCGCCAGAACCTGCATGCCCACTGATCGCTTGCGAAACGCCAGTCGGCGCGCCGTACCGCGAAATCTTGTTTTGCATCAAAGCGGGGGCGCGCCGAATCCATAGACTGGGCTGCCATGAACGCCATTGCTGCCATGAACGCCCTCGCTTACCCTTCGGCTGTGCCGGCCCTGCCGGTTTCGACCTCGCAGCGCGCCCCTGCCGACACGATGGTGCGGGTGCTCAAGGCCATGGCGCACCGCGAGCGCCTGGCCATCCTGTGCCTGCTGCTCGACGGTGAAATGTGCGTGCGCGACCTCGAACACGGGGTCGGCATGCGTCAGGCCGCGCTGTCGCAGCAGTTGTCCCGGCTGCGAGCGGAAAACATCGTCGAAGCGGTGCGGCACGGCCGCTTCATGCTGTACCGCCTGAAATCCCCGCAGATCCATTCGGTGGTGCGCGCGGTCTGCCGGGAAATGGCGCCCAGCTGAGCGTCGCGGTCGGTCGCACGAGCTCGCGGCGCACGACAGCCGCACGCCGCCGACCCGTCGGCAGTACCATCCGGCCCTATCGGGGCCCCGCGGCGCTGCCTGCGCGCGGCCCGCGCGCAGCGGCCTGGCCCGGCGCGGCCCTTGCCCCGAGGCCAGCCGGGTTCGTCGTGCTCACGCTACAGTACAGCGCCATGAACATCGTGATCCTCGACGATTACCAGGACGCCGTACGCAAGCTGGCGTGCTTCGAGCGTCTGGCCGGGCACGAGGTCAAGGTGTTCAACAACAACGTCAAGGGCGCCGGCCAGCTCGCGGTGCGGCTGCGCGACGCCCAGGCGGTGGTGCTGAACCGCGAACGCACCACGCTGAACGCGGCCGTGCTGGCACGCTGCCCCAAGCTGCGGCTGCTCGTGCAGACGGGCCGCGTCGGCGCCCATGTCGACCTCGAGGCGTGTTCGCGCCTGGGCATCGCGGTGCTCGAGGGCGGCACCGACCCGGCGCCGACCGCCGAGTTCACCTGGGCGCTGATCATGGCGGCGATGCGGCGCCTGCCGCAGTACGTGGCCAACCTCAAGCAGGGAGCGTGGCAGCAGTCGGGGCTGAAGTCGCAATCGATGCCGGTCAACTTCGGCCTCGGCCAGCGGCTGGCGGGCAAGACCCTGGGCATCTGGGGCTACGGCCGCGTCGGCTGCCTGGTCGCCGGCTACGGCCGTGCCTTCGGCATGCGGGTGCTGGTCTGGGGCAGCGACGAGTCGTTGCGCCGCGCGCAGGCCGACGGGCTGGCCGCCGCGGCCGACCGCGAGCAATTGTTCACCCAGAGCGACGTGCTCAGCCTGCACCTGCGGCTGCACGAATCCACCCGCGGCCTGGTCACGCTGGCCGACCTGTCGCAGATGAAACCCGACGCGGTGATGGTCAACGCCGCCCGCGCGGAGCTGATCGCCCCCGACGCGCTGGTCGCGGCGCTCAACCGCGGCCGCCCGGGAATGGCCGCGGTCGACGTGTTCGAGTCCGAACCCATCATGCGGGGCAATCCGCTGCTGCGGCTGGAAAACGCGATCTGCACCCCGCACATCGGCTATGTCGACGAACTGCACTACGAGCATCTGTTCGGGCAGGCCTTCGACGCCATCCTGCGCTTCGCCGACGGCGAGCGCAGCGGAGTGGTCAACCCCGAGGCGCTGCGCCACAAGGACTGGGCTTCCGGCTGAAACCGCGCGGCGCGGCAGCGCGCCTACTTGCCGATGCAAAAGCGCGCGAAGATGTCGCCCAGCAGCTCATCGGCGCTGACTTCGCCGGTGATTTCCATCAGCGCCTGGTGGCCCAGGCGCAGTTCCTCGGCCAGCAGTTCGAGCGCCGGCTGCGGCGGCTCGAGCCACGCTGCGGCCTGCAGCAGGTGCTGCTCGCAGCCCTGCAACGCCAGCACATGGCGGGTACGCGCGAGGAACACCCCCTCGGGCATCGACTGCCAGCCGCAGCGTCGCAGGAGTTCGCCGCGCAGAGCCTGCAGGCCCTGCTGGCTGCGCGCCGACAGCAGCAGCGGCGCCTGCGCGTCCTGCGCTTGGCCGCCCAGGCGCGAGCCGGCCTGGCGCGCCAGTTGCAAGGCCCGCTGCGGGCCGACGACGTCGGTCTTGTTCCACACGTGCAGCCGTCGCGCGGCCTGCGCCCCGAGCTCGCGCAGCTGGCGCAGGATGCGCTCCTCGCCCTCCAGGTAGGCCGGCTCGCCCAGGCGCGTCAGGTCGTGCACCCACAACACCGCGTCGGCCCCGGCTATGGCCTCCCAGCTACGCTGCACGCCGACCTTCTCGACGGTGTCGCAGGTGTCGCGCAAGCCGGCGGTGTCGATCACGTGCAGCGGCACGCCCTCGATCTGGATCGACTCGCGCAGGCGGTCGCGCGTGGTGCCGGGCACGTCGGTGACGATGGCCAGCTCGGCTCCGGCCAGCGCGTTGAGCAGCGAGCTCTTGCCGACATTGGGCTGCCCGGCCAGCACCACATGCAGCCCTTCGCGCAGCAGCGCCCCCTGGCGCGTGCGCGCCTGCAGCGCCCGCAGCTCCTGCAGAACGTGCTGCAGCCGCTCGGCCACCGCATGCGCCTGCACGAATTCCAGGTCCTCCTCGGGGAAATCCAGCGTCGCCTCGACGAGCGCGCGCAGTTCGCGCAGCTCGGCGGCCAGCGCCTGCACCTGGCGCGACATCTCGCCGGCCAGCGAGCGCTGCGCGCCCAGCACCGCGGCGGCGGTGGTGGCGTCGATGAGGTCGGCCACCGCCTCGGCCTGCGCCAGGTCGAGCTTGCCGTGGTGGAAGGCCCTCTCGGTGAACTCCCCCGGCCGCGCCAGCCGCATGCCCTGCCCGCTGCCGAGCTCGAGCACGCGCTGCAGCAGCAGTTGCAGCACGCCCGGGCCGCCGTGCACCTGCAGCTCGAGCACGTCCTCGCCGGTGTAGGAATGCGGCGCCGGGAACCACAGCGCCAGCCCGCTGTCGATCAACTCGCCCTGGGCGTTGCGAAAGCCCAGCAGGGTGGCGTGGCGGGGCTGCGGCTCGACGCCGCAGACGCCGCGCACCAGCCCGCGCAGGTCGCGCCCGGAGGCGCGCACGATGCCCACCGCTCCCCGCCCGGCCGCGGTGGCCACGGCGGCGATCGGCTCGGCGCGGCGGGCCAGCGACGCGCTCACCACCGCCCCCGCCGCGTCCGCGGGGTCACTTGACCGTGGAGAACTCCGGGACGCCCATCTTGCGGTTGATGAACCACTGCTGCGCGATCGAGAAGATGTTGTTGGTCAACCAGTACAGAACCAGGCCCGACGGGAAGAAGAAGAACATCACCGAGAACGCCAGCGGCATGATCCACATCAGCCGGGCCTGCATCGGGTCGGGGGGAGTCGGGTTGAGCTTGACCTGCAGGAACGACGTGGCCGTCATGACCAGCGGCAGCACGTAGTAGGGGTCCTTGGCCGACAGGTCGTGGATCCATCCCAGCCACGGAGCGCCGCGCAGCTCGACGCTGGACAGCAGCACCCAGTACAGCGCGATGAACACCGGGATCTGGATGACCACCGGCAGGCAACCGCCGAGGGGGTTGATCTTTTCCTTGCGGTACATCTCGACCATCGCCGCGTTCATCGCCTGCGGGTCGTCCTTGTGGCGCGCGCGCAAGGCGGTCAGCCGCGGCCCGACGGCCTTCATGCGCGCCATCGAGCGGTAGCTGGCGGCGGTCAGCGGGAAAAAGGCCAGCTTGAGCAGGATCGTCAGGCCGATGATCGACCAGCCCCAGTTGCCCAGCAGACGGTGGATCTGCTCGAGCACCCAGAACAGCGGCTTGGCGATGATGGTCACCCAGCCGTAGTCGCGCACCAGCTCGAATCCCGGGGCCAGCCCCTCGACCTGGCTTTGCAGCTCGGGGCCCACGAACAGCACCTGGCTGGCCTGCTCCTGCGCTCCCGGAGCCAGGGCAGGCAGGTGCAGCAGCACCCCGGTGGCGTACAGGCCGTCGGGAAGCTTGCGCATGTAGAACTCCCGCGGGCCGCGATAGGGCTGCGGCAGCCAGGCGGCGGCGAAGTATTGCTGCAGCACGGCGACCCAGCCGTCGCTGGCCTGGCGGGTCTTGGGCTGGTCGTGGAAATCGGAGAACTCGAACTTCTGGAACTTGGCCGAACTGTCGTACTGCGCCGCGCCGAAGAACGTGTGATAGAAGTGAGTGCCCTCGGAAGGATTGTGGCCGTCACGAACCAGTTGCATGTACAGCTGCGGGCGCAACTCGACGGGCCCCTTGTTGACCACGGTGTCGCGCACATCGATCGCATAGCTGCCGCGATGGAAGGTATAGCTGCGCGTGAGCTGCAGCCCGCCGACCACCGGCGAGCGCAAGCTCACCGTCAGCGACTTCGCCTGTCCCATGGTCAGCGGCCCGGGCAACAGGGTCATCGGCGTCTGGTGGTTGGGGAAGTCCCCTCCGACCAGTCCGCTTTGCGCGACATAGGTGCGCTGGCCGTTGTGCTCGAACAGCACCATGCGCTTGCTCGAGTCGCTCTGGCTGTTGTACTTGCGCAGTCCCGCGTACACCACGCTGGCGCCCTGGCTGGAGATCTTCAGGTCGAACAGGTCGGTGCGCACCTCGGTCAGCGTGGCCGGCTGCTGGGTCGGGCGGGCCGGCGCGAGTTGCGGAGCACTGGCCGGGCCGCTGGCCAGCGAGGCCGGCACGCCGCTCGTCGGCACGGCTGGCTGGCTCGCGACGGGTTTCGGGGGTTCGCCGAACAGTCCACTTTCGCCATTCGAACGCAGCCAGGAGTTATAAAGAAAAATCACCGAAACGGTGAAGATCACCCACAAAATGGAACGGCGATAGTCCATGTGCATTCCTGCTGCGGCGCGGTGGCCAAGTCCCCGCACCGGATCGATGAGTCGCGACGGAACCGCTTATTAGAACCGATGGCGGTGCGTCCCGGAGATTCCATGCGTCAAGCGGCCGTGTCAGCCCTTGCCGCAAGAGTGCTGGTCGGGCGGCTGCTCGGCGCGCCAGCCGGCCCAGCGGAAGCGCTGCGGCACCGGATCCTCGCCGCCTCGGCACCAAGGGTGGCAACGCGCGATGCGCAGCGCTCCCAGGTAACTTCCACGCGCCGCGCCGAAACGCCGCAGCGCTTCCAGCGTGTAGTTCGAACAGGTCGGCGTGAAACGGCACTGGCCGCCGACCCAGGGGCTGAGCAGCAGTTGGTAGCCGCGCAGCAGGACGATCAGCAGGCGGGCGATCACGGTGCCTCGGCGCGCCTGCGCGCGCCCTCGCTCGGACGCCGCGACTGCTCCCATTGCCCCAGCAGTTGCTCGAGCAGGCCCTGCAAGTAGCGCCGCAGCGGCTGCGACTGCTGGCTTCGCCATTGCGCATCGAAGCGGCGCTGCAAGCGCAGCACCAGCACCGGCAACGCTGCCGCTTCGGGCTCGGCTGGTCGAGGGTGGCGGCGCAGGTGGGCGCGCACGCGCTCGCGCGCGATACGCCGGATCAGGTTGCGGCGAGCCGCATGGCGGCACTGCTTGCGCGACAACACGAAGCCCAGCGCGCACGCAGGAAGCGTTCCGGCCGGCGGCAACGCGTCGGCCGGGTTCGCCACCCGGAAATGCAGCCGCAATTCGCCGGCCTGCACCCAGCGGCTGCGCAGCGAGACGGCAAAGGATTCGGGCCTGGAAAGCGGCAGCAGGCGCACCGGCGGCAAAAGCTCGCCGGGCCGCTGAGCACCGCATGGATTCATGCTGGCAAGCCTCGGCGGTCGCGCCGAGCGCCCGCGGCGGACTCAGACGGCCAGGCGCTTGCGGCCCTTGGCACGACGCGCATTGATCACCGCGCGGCCACCGGCAGTGCGCATGCGCACCAGGAAGCCATGGGTACGCTTGCGACGGGTCTTCGACGGCTGGTAGGTACGTTTCATGATGGTGGCAAAACCTGCTCGGGCCCGGCTTGGCTGGGGCCCCGGGCGCAACGCATGAAAAAGCATGCCATTTCATCAAACGGCAAGGGTTTTGTCAATGTCTGCCCGGCTGGGCGGCCGCTGGCCGCCTTGCGCAGGCACCGTCCGCGCAGCCGCTTCCCAGGGTCACCCCGGCTGTGGATAACTCGGGCCGATGGTCTAGAATCAACCGCCCGACCCCTCGATGGCTACCGACTCGCCGCTGTACCGCGCGGCGAATCCGGCTGCCGTCGCTTTGTTTCCAGGCCACGGCGGCAGCTGTCAGCGGCGGCGGCCCTGCCTGTGCCCGGCACCCGAATCGTTCATGCCTCTCGACTCGCTCTGGCAGACTTGCTGCTCTCAGTTGGCCAGTGAAATCCCCCCCCAGCAGTTCGCTGCCTGGATCAAGCCCCTGCTCGCTCCCCAGTGGAGCGGCGACGGGACGACGGCCATCCTGGCGGTACCCAACCGCTTCAAGATGGACTGGCTGCGCTCGCAATACGCGCAGCGCATCGCCCAGGCGCTGGCCGTGGCCGCAGGGCGCCCGGTGCAACTCGAGTTTGTCATCCACAAACCCCACGCCGCGCGCTTGCAGGGTGCGGCCAAGGTCGAGACCGACGCGCCGCCGGCCGCCGCCGCAGCCGTGCCCGAGGGCGCGCCGGGCGCCGCGCAGGCCCGGTCGCCGGTCGACGACCGCGAGGCCGCGTCGGCCCTGGAAGCGCTGGAGCGCTCGCGGCTCAACCCGCTGCTCAGCTTCGAGACCCTGGTCGCCGGCAAGGCCAACCAACTCGCCCGCGCGGCCGCGCTGCAGGTCGCGGAAAACCCCGGCAAGTCCTACAACCCCCTGTTTCTCTACGGGGGCGTCGGCCTGGGCAAGACCCACCTGGTGCAGGCGGTGGGCAACGCGCTGCTGGCGGCCCGCCCGGGAGCGCGCATCCGCTACCTGCAGGCCGAGCAGTTCGTCAGCGAAGTGGTCAGGGCGTACCAGCGCAAGACCTTCGACGACTTCAAGCGCTACTACCACGCCCTCGACTTGCTGCTGATCGACGATGTGCAGTTCTTCGCGGGCAAGGAGAAGACCCAGGAGGAATTCTTCTACACCTTCGAGGCGCTCACCGCCAAGCGCTCGCAGATCATCCTGACCAGCGACACCTACCCGAAGGAACTCCAGGAAATCGACGCGCGCCTGACCTCGCGCCTGGACTCCGGGCTGACCGTGGCCATCGAGCCGCCCGAGCTGGAGATGCGCGTGGCCATCCTGCTGCGCAAGGCCGAGGCCGAGCACGCCAGCCTGGGCGAGGACGTGGCCTTCTTCGTCGCCAAGAACGTGCGCTCGAACGTGCGCGAGCTCGAAGGGGCTCTGCGCAAGATCCTGGCCTATGCGCGTTTTTCCGGCGAAGCCATTTCGATAGGACTGGCCCGCGAGGCGCTGAAGGACCTGCTGTCGCTGCAGAACCGCCAGATCTCGGTGGAGAACATCCAGAAGACCGTCGCCGACTTCTACAAGATCAAGGTCGCCGAAATGTATTCCAAGCGCCGCCCGGCCTCGATCGCCCGCCCGCGGCAGATCGCGATGTACCTGGCCAAGGAGCTGACCCAGAAAAGCCTGCCCGAGATCGGCGAGCTGTTCGGCGGACGCGACCACACGACGGTGCTGCACGCGGTGCGCAAGGTGGCGCAGGAACGCACGCGGCTGCAGGAGCTCAACCAGCAGCTGCACGTGCTCGAGCAGACCCTCAAGGGCTAGGGTGGGAGCGCATCGATCGACCAATCCTGTGGGATGACTGTGGAGCCTTGTTGAACAACCCCGTCCGGGCCGACGAAGCGCCGAAGTTGTTCAAGCAACCTGTCCTACACTGGGCTGTTTGTCCCCAGCTTTGCGATCCAATAAACGATTGATCTGGAAAGGTTTTTCGACTTATCCGCGGTTTCCCGGGGTGCTTGTTACCACTTCTATGTTGAGAAGGAACAAAGACAATGAACAGACTGAGCATGTCGCGTGAAGCCCTGCTGAAGGGACTCGCGGGGGTGATCGGCATTGTCGAGCGCCGGCAGACCCTGCCCGTGCTGGCCAATGTGCTGATCGAGCCTGCCGCCAGCGAGCTCGGTCTGACCACCAGCGACATGGAGATCCAGATCCGCATGCGCTGCGCACTGGGAGAAGACGCCAACGCGGAGTCCCTGCAGCCGACCACGGTCAGCGCCCGCAAGCTGATGGACATCCTGCGGGCCGCCCACGGCGAGCAGGCGTCGATGGAATGGGCCGAAGGCAAGCTGCAGCTCAAATGCGGCAAGTCGCGCTTTTCGCTGCAGACCCTGCCGGCCGAGGACTTCCCGCTGGTCAAGCAGGCGGCCGACTACAGCGATCAGCCGCTGCGCCTGCAGCAGGGACAGCTCAAGCGCATGCTGGCGCTGGTGCACTTCGCGATGGCCCAGCACGACATCCGCTACTACCTCAACGGCCTGCTGCTGGTGGCCGACGGCTCGCAGCTCACGCTGGTGGCCACCGACGGCCACCGGCTGGCGCTGGTGGGCGCCACCAGCGAGGGCCAGTCGCCCAAACGCGAGGTCATCCTGCCGCGCAAGACCGTGATCGAGCTGATGCGCCTGCTCGGCGACTCCGAGGAACCGGTGGAACTGCGCTTCGCCTCCAACCAGGTGCGGGTGTCCTTCGGCGACATGGAACTGGTGAGCAAGCTGGTCGAGGGCAAGTTCCCCGACTACCAACGGGTGGTGCCCAAGGGCCACCGCAACCAGTTGCAGGCCTCGCGCACCGAACTGCTCGGCGCTTTGCAGCGTGTGGCGATTCTCACCAGCGACAAGTTCAAGGGAGTGCGGCTGCAACTCGAGCCCGGGTTGCTGCGCATTTCCTCCAGCAATGCCGAGCAGGAAGAGGCGCTCGAGGAACTCGACATCGAATACGGCGGCGATGCCATCGAGATCGGTTTCAACGTCGCCTACCTGATCGACGTGCTGGCCAACGTTCCCGGCGACGCGGTGCGCCTGGAACTGCAGGACGGCAACAGCAGCGTGCTGATCACCCTGCCCGACGACGCCACCTTCAAGTACGTCGTGATGCCCATGCGCATCTGAAGCCGCGCGTGCAGCCCCGCCGCGGCGTGCGGCGCGGGCGTTTCATCCGCCGTTCATCCTGGCCATGACCCCAACCTCGAGCAACCCCTCCTCCTACAGCGAAGCGTCGATCCAGATCCTCGAAGGGCTGGAAGCCGTGCGCAAGCGCCCCGGCATGTACATCGGCGACACCTCCGACGGAACCGGGCTGCACCACCTGGTGTTCGAGGTCGTCGACAACTCCATCGACGAGGCGCTGGCCGGCTACTGCGACGACATCGTCGTCACCATCCACAGCGACAACTCGATCAGCGTGGCCGACAACGGTCGCGGCATCCCGACCGGGGTCAAGCTCGACGACAAGCACGAGCCGCGGCGCAGCGCCGCGGAGATCGCTTTGACCGAACTGCACGCCGGAGGCAAGTTCAACCAGAACAGCTACAAGGTGTCGGGCGGGCTGCACGGAGTGGGGGTGAGCTGCGTCAACGCGCTGTCGCGCTGGCTGCGGCTGACCGTGCGGCGCGACGGCGACGTGCACGTGCTGGAGTTCGCGCGCGGCGTGGTGCAGAACCGCAACCTGCAGACCGTAGACGGCGTGGCGGTCTCGCCGATGAAGGTGCTGGGCAAGACCGACAAGCGCGGCACCGAGGTGCACTTCCTTCCCGACGACGAGATCTTCGAAGGGGTCGACTTCCACTACGACGTGCTCGCCCGCCGGCTGCGCGAACTGTCCTTTCTCAACAACGGGGTGAAGATCCGCCTGGTCGACGAACGCCAGGGCAAGGAGGACAACTTCGAGTACACCGGCGGGGTCAAGGGCTTCGTCGAGTACATCAACCGCGGCAAGACCGTGCTGCACTCCAATGTGTTCTACGCCAACGGCGAAAAGCCCACCGAGGCCGGTGCGGGCATCTACTCCGAAGTGGCGATGCAGTGGAACGAAGGCTACGCCGAGAACGTGCTGTGCTACACCAACAACATCCCGCAGCGTGACGGCGGCACCCACCTGACCGGGTTGCGCGCGGCGATGACCCGGGTCATCAACAAGTACATCGAGGACAACGAACTGGCCAAGAAGGCCAAGGTCGAGATCACCGGCGACGACATGCGCGAAGGCCTGAGCTGCGTGCTGTCGGTCAAGGTTCCCGACCCCAAGTTCTCCAGCCAGACCAAGGACAAGCTGGTGTCCAGCGAGGTGCGCGCGCCGGTGGAGGAGGTGGTGGCCAAGAGCCTGACCGACTTCCTGCAGGAGAACCCCAACGACGCCAGGATCATCTGCGGCAAGATCGTCGACGCCGCGCGCGCCCGCGAGGCCGCGCGCAAGGCGCGCGAACTCACCCGCCGCAAGGGCGTGCTCGACGGCATGGGGCTGCCCGGCAAGCTCGCCGACTGCCAGGAGAAGGACCCGGCGCTGTGCGAGATCTACATCGTCGAGGGCGACTCGGCCGGGGGCAGCGCCAAGCAGGGCCGC
>JAKBBQ010000102.1 GCA_021808405.1 Pseudomonadota bacterium
GGCGCGGCCGCCCGGAGGGCCAGGTACTGGAAATCGTCGAGCGCAGCAAGCGCCCGGTGATCGGCAGGCTGCTGCACGAAAACGGCGTCTGGCTGCTGGCGCCGGAGGACAAGCGGCACGTGCAGGACATCCTGATCGCCCCCGGCGGGCTCGGCGGCGCCCATGCCGGGCAGGTGGTCAGCGTGGAGCTCAGCGGCCCGGTCACGTTGCACGCCCAGCCCATCGGCCGCGTCGAGGAGGTGCTCGGCGCGCTGCACGACCCGGGGCTGGAAATCGAGATCGCGGTGCGCAAGTACGGCGTGCCCCATCGCTTCAGCGCGGCGGCCGAGAAGCAGGCGGCCGCGCTGCCGTCGCAGGTGCGCGCCGCCGACCGCGCGGCGCGAATCGACCTCACCGACGTGCCGCTGGTGACCATCGACGGCGAGGACGCGCGCGACTTCGACGACGCCGTGTACTGCGAGGCGGCGCGGGTCGGCAGGCGCAAGGGCTTCCGGCTGATCGTCGCGATCGCCGACGTGTCGCACTATGTGCATCCCGGCGACGCGCTCGACCTGGACGCGCTGGAGCGGGCGACCTCGGTGTACTTCCCGCGGCGGGTGATCCCCATGCTGCCGGAGAAACTCTCCAACGGCCTGTGCTCGCTGAACCCCCAGGTCGAGCGGCTGTGCGTCGTCTGCGACATGCTGATCAGCGCCGAGGGCGACCTGCACGCCTATCAGTTCTACACCGCCGTGATGCGTTCCCACGCCCGGCTGACCTACACGGAGGTCGCCGAGATCCTGCAGAACACCCGCGGGCCGCAGGCGCAGGCGCATGCGGCGCTGGTGCCCCACCTGCTCGACCTCTACGAGGTCTACAGCGCGCTGCTCAAGTCGCGACGCGAACGCGGCGCGATCGACCTGGAGGTGCCGGAGACGCAGATCGTCTGCGACGCCAGCGGCCGCATCGAGCAGATCACCTTGCGCCAGCGCAACGAGGCTCACAGGCTGATCGAGGAGTGCATGCTGGCCGCCAACGTCAGCGCCGCCGATTTCCTGCAGCGCAACCACCATGCCGGGCTGTACCGGGTGCACGAGGGCCCGACCCCGGAGCGCCTGGCGCTGCTGCGCAGCATGCTGCAGACCCTGGGACTGCCGGCACCGTTCAGCGAGGAGCCGCTGCCGGCCGACTACCAGCGGCTGTCGGACCTGGCTCGCGAGCGACCGGACTTCCAGCAGATCAACACCCTGTTGCTGCGCTCGATGCAGCAGGCGATCTACTCGCCGCACAACAGCGGGCACTTCGGGCTGGCCTACGAGGCCTATGCCCATTTCACGAGCCCGATCCGGCGCTACCCGGACCTGCTGACCCACCGCGCGATCAAGGCGCTGCTGCAGGGTCAGCGCTATCGCCTGAGCCTGCCCGAGTCCGTGCTGCAGGCGCCGCCGCGGCCTCCGCGCGGGCGGGCGGCGCCGGCCTCGCGCGCGGCGCCGGCCAAGGCTGCGGCCGCGCGCCAGGCCAAGCCGTCGGCCGACCTCGAGCAGTGGGAGGTCGCCGGGCTGCACTGCTCGGCCAACGAGCGCCGCGCCGACGAGGCCACGCGCGACGTCGAGAGCTGGCTCAAGTGCTGGTACATGCGCGACAAGCTGGGCGAGGAGTTCGTCGGCTCGGTCACCGCGGTCACCGCCTTCGGGGTGTTCGTGCAACTCACCGCGCTGTTCGTCGAAGGGCTGATCCACATTTCCGAACTCGGCGCCGAGTACTTCCGCTACGACGAGGCGCGCAACGAATTGCGCGGCGAGCGCACCGGCAAGCGCTACGCGCTGGGCGACCGGGTGCTGGTGCAGGTCAGCCGCGTCGACCTCGACGGCCGCCGCATCGATTTCAGGCTGGTGTCCGACACCCTGCGCGCAGGCGGCGCGGCGGCCGCGCCGGCGCGCAAGCGCGGTCGCGCCGCGCCCGCCGAAGCCCAGCCGGCGGACGACAGCGACCACAGCGTGTTCGCCCTCGGCGACGCCGGCCAGGTGCCGACGCCGGGCGCGGGCAGCGACCCCGCCGTCGCCGCCCAGCCCGGCAAGACCTCGGGCAAGGGCCGCAAGGCGCGCGCCCAGGCAGCGCGCAAGACGCCCCGCGGCAAGCCGGCTGCGCGCACGCGCCGCTGAGAAGGTGTGAACGAATCCACCCTGTCCGCTCGACCAGGCGCCCCCTCGGTGCTGCGGATGCTCGTCGCAGCCGGTGCTGCGACTGCGCTTGGCGCCTGGATGGGAACGTCCCTGGTCAGCCGCTCGGCCACGGCCGATCCATCCACACCTCCTGAGTTCAGCCCGCGGCGCAGCCGGCCGCGGCGCCCGCGCGCAGCATCCAGTCGGCCAGCGTGCCGGCGCGCAGCGCGGCGCCTTCGCGCAAGGCCAGGTCGGCCGCGGCTGCGTGCAGCCAGACTGCGGCGCGAGCCGCGTCGAGGCTGCCGCCGCTGCGCGCCAGGCAGGCTCCCAGCGCGCCGCTGAGCACGTCGCCGGTGCCGGCGGTGGCCAGCAGGCCGTTGCCCGCGGAATTCACCCACAGCCTGCCGTCGCGGCAGGCGATCAGCGTGCCGGCGCCCTTGAGTACCACCTGAGAGCCGCTCAGCTCGACCAGCCTGCGGGCGGCCTGCAGGCGGTCGGCCTGCACCGCGGCGGTGTCGATCCGCAGCAGCCGCGCGGCCTCGCTCGGGTGCGGGGTCAGCCAGGCGGGTTGCGCGCGCCCGCGCAGCGCCTGCCAGGCGGGGCCGTCGCGGGGTTGCGCGGCCAGCAGGTTCAGTCCGTCGGCGTCGACGACCAGCGACTGGGGCAGAGCCAGCAATTCGTGCAGACAGTCGAGTGCCTGCTGTGAGTCGCCGGCGCCGGGGCCGAACACCAGGCAGGCGCGCGGGTCGGTGGCCGAGCGCGCCTGGCGCAGCAG
This sequence comes from Pseudomonadota bacterium, assembly GCA_021808405.1. GTDB lineage: Bacteria > Pseudomonadota > Gammaproteobacteria > Burkholderiales > Burkholderiaceae_C > Thiomonas_A. The sequence goes on from JAKBBQ010000102.1 coordinate 2,917, forward strand.
TTCCTCGGGGTGGCGCAGCATCACTTCCGGGTACTGCGGGTCGACAGTCGGTGCGCGCGGGTCGAAGGCCGCCGCGTAGACTCGGCCCGCGCCCAGCGCCAGCCCGGCGCGGGCGGCCAGCCACAGCGCGCCGTCCATCCCGGGGGCACCGCCGAAGACCAGCAGGTCGCCGCGCACCCCCTTGTGGGCGGCCTGCGGCAGCGCCGGCAGCGCGGCCAGCGCGGAGTCGCTGTCGCCCCAGGTTGCGGCGGGCAGCGCGCCCGCGGCGGCCGGATCGGCCTGCAGGTCGTCGAGCCACGTCTGCCCGCAGGCGCCGGCGTGCGGGCCGCCGGCGTGCCCGGGTTGCAGCCCGAGCATCGCGACGGTGGCGCGGGCATGCACCAGGGCCCCCGGCGCGCCGCCGCTGGCGCCGGCCAGGCCGGACGGCAGGTCCACCGCGAGCACCTCGGAAAGGCCTGCCAGCGCGCGGATCGCCTGTTCCACCTCGCCGCGCGGCGCCTCGCGCAGGCCCAAGCCGAGCAGCGCGTCGACCACCACGTCCTGGTCGGCCAGCCAGTGCGCCGCGTCGAGGTCCAGCCACGAGCGCGGCTGCAGCCCGGCCGCGCGTGCCTGCCGCAACGCCCAGCGCCAGTCGGAACCACGGCGCGGGCCGTCCCATTGCGCGGCCTCGCCGCAGCCGACCAGCGCCACCTGCAGCCGCGGCGGCCGCGGCTGGCGGGCCAGCCAGGCGGCGGCGCAAAGACCGTCGCCGCCGTTGTTGCCCGGGCCGCACAGCAGCAGCACCCGGCGCGAATGAGGCCAGCGCGCTCGCAGCAGGGCCGCCACGGCCGCGCCGGCGCGATCCATCAGCGCATGCTCGGGCAGGCGCCGCGACCAGTGGTGCTCGGCGGCGCGCAGCCCGGCCTCGTCCCACAGCGGCAGCGGCCGACGCAGGCCACCGGAGTCGATGCGCTTCAGCATGGCGTGGCGCGTGGACTGCGCGACTCCGCGCTCGCCGCGGGGGCGGAGCTTTCGGATGGCGCAATCAACGTTTCATGATGCGAAAAACAGATGCTGCGGAGCAAGGTGCGAGCTTTCAGAATCGCGAGAACGCATTGCACGATACAGGATGGAAAAGATAAGTTGTTGTTTTACAAGAAAAGAAATTTTGGTCTTGTATAAGACATCATTCCTTGTTGCGGTGCAACTTTAGGGTACGCTGACAGCCATTCCCAACACCCCTCCGATGGAGATCGTCTCATGGCAAACCGCGAACAGCAAATCCGCCAAATCGAACAGGAATGGCAGCAGAACCCGCGCTGGGCCGGAATCCAGCGCGGCTACGCGGCCGCCGACGTGGTGCGCCTGCGCGGTTCGGTCATGGTCGAGCACAGCCTGGCGCGCCGCGGCGCCGAAAGGCTGTGGCGCGACCTGCACGGCGAGCCCTTCGTCAACGCCTTGGGCGCGCTCACCGGCAACCAGGCGATGCAGCAGGTCAAGGCCGGGCTGAAGGCCATCTACCTGTCGGGCTGGCAGGTCGCCGGCGACGCCAACCTGGCCGGGGAAATGTACCCCGACCAGTCGCTGTACCCGGCCAACTCGGTGCCCTCGGTGGTCAAGCGCATCAACAACACCCTGACCCGTGCCGACCAGATCCAGTGGATGGAAGGCAAGGGCCCGGACGACGCGGGCTACATCGACTACTACGCGCCGATCGTCGCCGACGCCGAGGCGGGCTTCGGCGGCGTGCTCAACGCCTTCGAACTGATGAAGGCGATGATCGAGGCCGGCGCCGCCGGGGTGCACTTCGAGGACCAGCTGGCCTCGGTGAAGAAGTGCGGCCACATGGGTGGCAAGGTGCTGGTGCCCACCCGCGAGGCGGTGGCCAAGCTGGTCGCCGCGCGGCTGGCGGCCGACGTGATGGGCGTGCCGACGCTGCTGGTGGCGCGCACCGACGCCGAGGCCGCCGACCTGCTGACCTCCGACGTCGACGACAACGACCGCGCCTTCTGCACCGGCGAGAGGACCGTCGAGGGCTTCTACCGCACCCGCCCGGGCTTGCAGCAGGCGATTTCGCGCGGGCTGGCCTACGCCCCCTACGCCGACCTGGTGTGGTGCGAAACCGGCAAGCCCGACCTGGCCTACGCCAAGGCCTTCGCCGAGGCCATCCACGCCAGGTACCCGGGCAAGATGCTGGCCTACAACTGCTCGCCTTCGTTCAACTGGAAGAAGAACCTCGACGACGCGACCATCGCCCGCTTCCAGAAGGAACTCGGCGCGATGGGCTACAAGTTCCAGTTCATCACCCTGGCCGGGTTCCATGCGCTGAACTACTCGATGTTCGAGCTCGCCCACGGCTATGCGCGCAACCAGATGAGCGCCTTCGTGTCGCTGCAGGAGCGCGAGTTCGCCGCCGCCGACAAGGGTTTCACCGCGGTCAAGCACCAGCGCGAGGTCGGCACCGGCTACTTCGACGCGGTCACCACGACCATCGAGACCCAGGCCTCGACCGCGGCGCTCAAGGGCTCGACCGAGGACGAGCAGTTCTTCGACCAGAAGGTCGCTTGAACGCAGCGGCCGCAGCGCCCCGCGCCGCGGCCGCGCAGCCGCGGCACGCGGTGATGGAAGGTCGCGAAGGCCCGGGGCGCGCAGGCGCCGCCGGGCCTTCGGCCGTCGCGCCTGCCGCGGCACGTCGCCGGTCGGCCGACGTGCCCCGGGTCGGACCGGCCCCCGGCCTGTCGGCAACCTAGTCCGGGTCGGACAGGTTCCCGGCGTCCGAAGCGGCGCTGCTCGATGCCGCGGTCGAGCCGGCGTGGGGATCGTGGATTTCGTGGATGACGTACGCGCCGGTGTAGTCGGTGTAGGGCCGTACCCTGGGCGATTCGACCACCACCGGGACGACCTCCACGGTCCTTCCGTCGGGGCGGCGGTACCTGAGCCGGTACCCCGACGAATCGACGCCGGACGGCACCTCGGGCTGACTCGACGACGGGGTCGCCTGGTGGTCCACCCGGCCGAACGGCAGGTGGGTTCCGTCGGGGTCGATGCGGCTGAACTGGAAACCCGACGGACCGATGTCCGATGGCACCCCGGGCTCGGTCGACGATGGGGTCGTCTGCTGGGTCGTCTGCTGCCCGGCCTGGCCGAAGTCCAGGCGCCTGCGGACGCGATCGACGAGGCTGTCCGGAAACCTCGACGGATCCACCCTCGATTCCCTGGCCGGGCTGGTCGAGGCCCGGGTCGCCTCCTCGCGCCGGGTCTTGCGGTTCAGGAACTGCGGTGGCGTGTGCGGGGCGACCTCGAGCCGGGGATCGGCCTCGGTGGCGGGGGACGGCATGGCGGCCTGCTGCTCGCCCGACCGCGGGTGCCGGGCCGAGCGCGGCTCCGCGTCCACTCCTTGCGGCCCGGCGACCGGCTGATTCAGCGCCTCGTCGCCGTAGACCGCCAGTTCGAAGCCCTGACCGTTGGCGATCGGCAGTTGCTGCAGGTGCTCGACCGAAACGGCCTGGACCTGCGAGTCGCTGAGGCGCCACCACTGACCGGCTCCGCGAAGGTAGGCGATGTAGTGGTTGCCCGTGTTGTACACCAGCGCCGCGAGGTGCTCGGGGTGGGGCAGCCACTGGTAATCGACCGGCCCGTGGGTCTGCACGGACCCGACCTGCTGCACGGCCATCGAGAACACCCGCAAGTCGGTCTGATACGCGGCCTCCAGGTCGTTCAACGAGACGACGGCCGTGGTCGGCAGGCCCAGCCCGGGGTGGGGGTGGGCGGTCGGAGCGTTGCCCCACAGATCGAGCAGGCTGCCGATTTCGTCGATGCCGGGGAAGCCGTGCAGTTGGCCCAGCTGCTCGACGACGGCTGCCAGCGCGTCGTTGACGGCCTGCGCGTCATGGCCGTCGTAGGCCTCGAAAAAGCCCTGCAGCGCAGCGCGCAGCAACGACATCTGCGGCGGATCGACCGCGATGAGGGCTTGTGCGCGCAGACCGGGGAAATGCGTCAGCACCTGCAGCGCGGCATTGATGAAACAGGTGTTCCCCAGGTTCGGCAGTCCGTGCAGGTGCTGCGGGTCGACGGGACCGCCCAGTGCCTGGCCTTGCGCCACGGCCGAGACCTGCGGGCCGGTGGACCGACCAGGCGGGTCCAGCGTCGACGCGGCAAGACCCTGCGGGTCGGATGGGCGTTGGGTCCAACCCGGGTCGAGGTCCCGCGGCGCGTCGCCGGAGTCGAGCGACGGTGTGCTCGGCTGCGAGTCCGAGGTCGACCCGGTGGCCCTGTACGAGCGCCGCACTGCCGCGGCGGTGCCGGTCGCCCGGGACATCGACGAATCCGGCGGCAGCGAGCGCATCGCGTGGCCTGAGCCCTTCGTGCTGCCGACGGGCTGCTCGCCGCCGCCGCAGCCGGCCAGCACGCAGGCGCAGAGGACCGCGGCCCAGGCCAGGCGGCTTTCGCCCGCCGGCTTGCGACCGCGCAAGGGCCGGTTCGGCCCGTGGTGGGGGTTCGCAGTCATCGCTTTCTCCAGGGTTCGGGCAGGCCATCGCCGCGCCCAGCCGGGGGTTTCGCAAGGCTCGCGAGCCGCTCGAGCTGCGAGGCCATTCTGGGCGGCCCCGGTCCACGAAACAAGAGGAAACGAAAGGTATTGATCGGTTGCTGCGATCGAATTGCCGCGCAGGTAACGCCACGCGCGAGAGCTGCCGCGCGCAGCGGCCGCCGGGCCGTCGAACGACCCCGCGCGGGGCGGGCCGACCGGGTGCTTCGAGGGGGGCGCGGCCGCGCCGCGCGCTTGGGAGCCGCGGGAGCCGCGGGAGCCGCGGGAGCCGCGGGAGCCGCGGGGCCTCAGGCGGGGCGGCGCATCAGCCGCGCCTTTTCGCGATCCCAGTCGCGCTTGGCCTCGGTGTCGCGCTTGTCGTGCAGCTTCTTGCCGCGGCCGAGCGCGAAGTCGAGCTTGATGCGGCCCTGCTTTTCGTGCAGGTTCAGCGGCACCAGGGTGTAGCCGCGCTGCTCGACCTTTCCGATCAGCCGGCGGATCTGATCCTTGTGCAGCAGCAGCTTGCGCGTGCGGCTGGCGTCCGGGCGCACGTGGGTGGAGGCGCTGTGCAGCGGCGACACGTTGAGGCCGACGACGAACATCTCGCCGTCGCGGATCAGCACGTAGCCGTCGAGCAGCTGGGCGCGCCCGGCGCGGATGGCCTTGACCTCCCAGCCCTCCAGCACCAGCCCTGCCTCGAAGCGTTCCTCGAGGAAATAGTTGAACGAGGCCTTGCGGTTTTCGGCGAGCGACATGGGCGGCAGATGGGGACGCGTCCGCGCGCTTCAAGGCCGCGGGGGAAGCCGCTTCCCGGGGCGCGGGCGCGGGGGTTCCTAGAATGGGTGATTCTACGGATTCCCCCATCGCTCCCGCTCCCGCATGGCCCAGGTCCGCAAGTCCGTCCTCATCTGGTACAGCCCGCAGCAGATGTATGCCCTGGTCAGCGACGTCGCCTCGTACCCCAGCTTCCTGCCGTGGTGCGGCGGGGTCGAGGTGCACGAGGCCAGCGAGCAGCGCATGCGCGCGACCATCCGCATCGACTTCAAGGGCGTGCGCCAGAGCTTCACCACCGAGAACGAACAGCTGCCGGGACAGGAAATCCGCATGCGGCTGGTCGACGGCCCGTTCAGCAGCCTGCACGGCCGCTGGCAGTTCTCGCCGCTGCAGACGGGCCAGGCCTGCCGGGTGGACTTCGAGCTCGACTACCACTTTTCCAGTCGGCTGGTCGAGGCGGTGATCGGGCCGGTATTCGGCCACATCGCCAAGACCTTCGTCGAATCCTTCGTCCAGCGCGCCGAACAGGTGTACGGGGGCACGCAGTGAGCGCTCGGCGCGGCCGCTTGCGGGCCCAGGTGTTCTGGCAGGATGCGCAGGGCCGCGCCGAGCTGCGCGAGGTGTGCCTGGACGAGGGGGCGAGCCTGGCCGACGCCGTGCGCGCCAGCGGCCTGCAGGCGCTGCTGGGCGATGCCGACTGGGAACAGCCCGGCGCCGCGCTGCGCCTGGCGGTGTTCGGCCAGCCGCGCGCCGCCCAGCACCCGCTGCGCGATGGCGACCGGGTGGACATCACCCGCGCGCTGCTGCTGCCTCCCGGCGAGGCGCGCAGGTTGCGCGCCCGCGCGGCGCGCGGCGGTGCCGCGCGGCGTCAGGGCGACGAGTAGACGGCGAGCTCGAAGCCCACGCCGAGGCCGATGGGCAGCGCGGCCAGCGCCTGCGGGGTCACCGCGGAGACCTGCGCATCGTCCAGCGCGTACCAGCTGCCTGCCTGGCTGAGGTAGGCGACGTAGTGGCCTCCGGTGTTGTAGACCAGGGCCTGGAGCTGCTGCGGCGAGGCCAGCGACGCATAGTCCAGCGGGCCGCCGGTGACGGTGCCTCCGACTTGCGCGACCGCCATCAGGAATTCGCGTTGCCCCTGCGCCAGCTGCTGGGGGATCTGCGCCGGGTCGGTCACCGAATAGGCTCCCAGCGCCAGGCCCGGCGGGTCGGCGGCCAGGCCGTTGTCCCACAGCGAGGCCAGGCTGCCTGCGCCGGCGCAGGAGGCATAGCCTGCGGAGGCCCGCAACGCGCCGACCACGCCCTGCAGCGCGGTCAGCAGCGCCTGCGGCTGGCCGCTGTCGTAGGCCTGGAAGAAAGCCTCCAGCCCGAGCTGCGGCCAGTTCGCCGCGGCCCGGGCGCGCAGCGTCGGCGAGTGGGCGATGACCTGCAGCGCGGCGTTGACGAAGCAGGTGGCGCCGAGGTTGGGCAAGCCGCGCAGGTTGGAGGGCAGGGTGGATGTCGCTGCGCTGCCCCCGCCGCATCCGGCCAGCGTGAGGCACAAGAGCAGCGAGACAAGCCTGGAGGCGGTGGTCTTCATGCGGCCGATTGTGGGCGGCCGCGGCAGGCGCGACAAGGCGGTGGCGTCCGCGCTGACGTGGTGCTGACGTGGTGCTGACGCGGTATAGGCGCGCCGAGCGCGCGCTCAATAACGCGACTCGATCGGCGGCAGGTCGCCCGGGTCGCGCGGCAGCCACACGCGCACCAGCAGCCCGCCGCCGGGGGCGTTGAGCAATTCGACGCGGCCGCGCATGCGCGCCACCGTGCGTTCGACGATCGCCAGCCCGAGCCCCGTGCCCTTGGCCGAGGTGCGCGCGGTGTCGCCGCGGTAGAAGGGGCGGGTCAGCAGCGGCAACTGCTCGGGCGCGACCCCGGGCCCGTGGTCGCGCACTTCCACCGCCACCTCGCCGGTGCGGCGCAGGAAGCGCAGCTCGACCTCGGCGTACTCGGCCTGCGGCGAGCGGCCGTAGCGGCGGGCGTTTTCCAGCAGGTTGGTCAGCACCCGGCGCATTTCCAGCTCGTCGGCCAGCGCCCAGGCCCTGACTCCCAGCTCGACGCGGATCCGCAGGTCGCCCCACTTGCCCAGCTCGTTCTGCACGCGCAGCGCCAGCTCGGGCAGGTCCACCCGCTGCAGCACCGGGCTGGCCGAACGGGCGTACTCCATGAACTTGTTGATGATCGAGTCGGCCTGCTCGATGTCGCCGACGATGTCGTCGCGCGCCTGCGTGTCGGGCACGCTGAGTTCGGCCTCCAGCCGCAGCCGCGCCAGCGGGGTGCGGATGTCGTGGGAGATCCCGGCCAGCATCAGCGTGCGCTCCTCGTCGATTTCCTGCAGCGCGCGCGCCATGCGGTTGAAGCCCCGGTTGACTTCGCGGATCTCCTCGGTGCCCGAGGTCTCGTCGAGCTGGTGGGAGAAATCGCCTTCACGCACATAGGCGGTGGCGATGCTCAGGTCGCGCAGCGGACGGTTGACGAAGCCGGCGATGATCGCCGCGCCGATCAGCGCCAGCAGGGTCGCCAGCGCCCCGCCGACCAGCCAGGTCTCGCCCAGCGACACGCGGATGCGCGACGGGTCGAGCAACAGCCAGTAGCGGTCCTGGTCGATGCGAAAGCCGATCCACAACCCGCTCTGCTCGTTGACCGACGCCGCGAAGGTCAGGCTTTCGTGCAGCCGCGCGCCGACGCTGACCGCCAGCTGGCGGGTGAAGTCGGTGCGTGCCATCGGCGTCCAGCGATCCCCGGGCTGGCGGGGATAGATGTAGATGTCCTCGCGCCGCACCAGTTCGTCGAGCAGGGCGTTGCGGTACTGCGGCGCCGAGTGCACCAGCGCGATGCGGGTGAGGTCGATCAGGCTCGTGATCTGGCGCGCGGTCTGCTCGATCTGCTGCTTGCGCTGCTGCACCCGGAAGCTCTGGAACCACGCCGCCAGGCTGACCGACAGCAGCGCGACGATGAGCACGAAGGTGCGCCAGTACAGCCTGCCCGAGAGCTGGCCCAGCCAGCGCCGCGGGCGCGTCTCGGCCGAGGAATGGGCTGCCATGCGGGTGCGCCGCGGCCTGGCCGCGCCGGGCAGAGGCCTCAGCCTTCCTTGGTGTCGGGAACGAACACGTAGCCCACGCCCCAGACG
>JAKBBQ010000103.1 GCA_021808405.1 Pseudomonadota bacterium
CGCGAGCTCACCGACAGCCTGCTCAGGCAGATCCAGCCCTTCGGCCCCACCTTCCACCTCGGCCAGGACGTCACCGAGCTGCGCCGCCTGGACGACGGGCGCCTGTTCGTGGCCACCAGCAAGGGCACGCGCTTCATCACCAGGACCGTGTTCATCGCCGCCGGGGTCGGCTCCTTCCAGCCGCGCACCCTCAAGGTCGACGGCATCGAGCGCTTCGACGGCAGCCAGTTGCACTACCGCGTCAAGGACCCCGAGGCCTTCGCCGGCAAGGACCTGGTGGTCGTCGGCGGCGGCGACTCGGCGCTGGACTGGGCGCTGCACTTCGCCACCTGCGAGCCCTCGCGGCGCGCCCACAGCGTCGTGCTGGTGCATCGCCGAGACGGCTTTCGCGCCGCCCCCAGCTCGGTGGCCAGGATGCACGCGCTGTGCGAGCAGCACGAAATGCAGTTCCTGGTCGGCCAGATCACCGGCTGCGAAAGCCGCGACGGCCTGCTCACCGAGGTCAAGGTCGCCGGCCACGACGGCATCACCCGTCGCGTGCCGCTGCACATGCTGCTGGTGTTCTTCGGACTGAGCCCCAAGCTCGGCCCCATCGCCCACTGGGGGCTGGCGCTCGAGCGCAGGCAACTCGTGGTCGACACCGAGAAGTTCCAGACCAGCGAGCCGGGCATCTTCGCCGTCGGCGACATCAACACCTACCCGGGCAAGAAAAAACTCATCCTCTCGGGCTTCCACGAGGCCGCGCTGGCCGCCTTCGGCGCCGCCGACTACCTGCATCCGGACCGCAAGACCCACCTGCAGTACACCACCACCAGCCCCAAGCTGCACAAGGTGCTGGGGGTCGAAACCCCGGTCTTCGACTGACGAGCCCTGCGTCGGCCCGCGCGGTCAGCGCGGCCCGCGCTGCGAGCCGCGCCCGGCGATCCAGCGCATCGCCAGCGCCACCCAGCGCCGCGATCCCGGCAGGTAGGCCCTGTCGCGCCGCGCGCGCATCGCTGCGACGATGCCGCGGGCCACGCGCTGCGGGCTGGTCCACAGCGCCCCCTTCGGGGTGAAGGCGGCGGTCATCGGCGTGTCGACCCAGCCCGGTTCGACGCACAGCACATGCACCCCGCGCGGGGCCAGGCGCTCGCGCAGTCCCCGCAACACGGCCTCGAACTGGTTCTTCGCCGCGCCGTAGAGATAGCTGCTGCGACGCCCGCTCTCGCCCGCCGCGGCGCCGATGCCCACCAGCATGCCGTGTCCCTGCTGCTCCAGGCGCTGCGCCGCGCGCAGCGCCAGCGCCGCGGCGCTGGTTCCGTTGGTGTGCAACGCGCGCAGCGCCTGTTCGACCGAGGCGTCGCAAGCCGCCTGCTCGGGCAGGCTGCCATGGGCGATGAGCACGACGTCGATCCCCCCCAACGCCCGCTGGGCGCGCTCGAACAGCAGCGCATGGCCGTCCAGCGCATCGAGGTCCGCGCAGCACCCGTCGACCACCCGCCCCGGCCCGGCGCGTACCCGCAGGTCGCGCAGCACCGCGTCGAGCCGCGCCGGGTCGCGGCCGACCGCATACAGCTCGCAGCCTGCCTGAAGCAGCAGGCGCTGCGTGGCGTGGGCGATCGCCGAGGTCGCGCCGAACACCAGCACCCGCCGCATCGGCCAGATCGGAAGGTTCATGGCCGCGACCTCATGGCGACACCCGCCTCCAGAACGCCGACCCGAAGGCCGGGTCGACGAAGGGCCCGAAGGCCTCCCAGCGGGGGAAACCGGCGCGGAACATCGCCGGCGGCATGCGAGAATCCTTCGCCGGGTACAACGCGCCGCCGGCCGCGCGCACCACGGCGTCGAGTTCGGTGAACAGCCGCAGCGTGGCCTCGCCGCGATGGGCGAAATCCAGCGCCAGCGTGGCCCCGGCGCGGGCGAAGGACAGCATGCCCGGCGCAGGGTGGTCGCCCAGCCGCTGCAGCGTGCCGAACACGGCGCGCTGGCCGCTGCGCGCGACGCGTCCGAGCAGCGCCTGCGTGGCCTCGCGCATCGAGCGCTCGGGCAGCGCGCACTGGTACTGGTGGAAGCCCGCGGGGCCGTACAGCCGGTTCCACCCCGCGACCCGGTCCGCCGCGAAAAAGTACCGCTCGTAGTGGGTCAAGCGCACGCCGGCACGCTGGCGGGCGCCGGCCGCGCTCCAGTACGCCGCGTTGCCCATGCGCACGCTGGCGGCCCCGAGCAGCGACCACGGCAGCGGCGGCACCCAGGCGCGCCGCCGCGGCGGCGCGGGCAGTTCGGCCAGCGCGGGAGCATCGCGAGCGCCGACGAGCACTCCGCGACCCAGCGCGCGCCCGCGCGCCAGGCCGTCGATCCAGGCGCGCGCGTACGGCCAGTCGGACTGCGCGGCGGCACTCAGCTCCCAGAATTCGTCCAGGCTGCGAAAACGCGCGCAGCGGGTGTGCACGAAGGCGTTGGCCACCGGCCGCAGGCGCAGGCTGGCCCAGGTGATCAAGCCGGTCAGCCCGAGGCCGCCGATGGTCGCGGCGAACCAATCGGGGTTCGACCCGGCGCTGCACAACAGCCGAGTGCCGTCGCTGCGCAGCAGTTCCAGGGCCTCGACATGGTGGCCGAAGCTGCCTGCGCCCGGATGGTTCCTGCCGTGCACGTCGTTGGCGATGGCGCCGCCCACCGTGACTTCGCCGGTTCCCGGCAGCACCGGCAGGGTCCAGCCGCGCGGGATGCTCTGGCGCAGGATCTCCCCCAGGCTCAGCCCCGACTCGCATTGCAGCACGCCGCGCTGCGGGTCGAAGTCGACGAAGCGGTCCAGTTCCGCGGTATGCAGCAGGGTGCCGCGCTCGACCTGGCAGACGTCGCCGTAGCTGCGGCCGCGTCCGTACGGCAGCAGCGGCACGGGCAGGGTGCTCACCGGGGGCAGCTCGGCATCGCGGCGCTGCACCCGCAGGTGCAGCGTGGCCGGCAAGTCGCCGACGCGTCCCCACGAGCCCAGGCGTTTCATCGCGGCCGCGCCGGCGCCGAGCCGCCGCCGCGCGCAACGAGCGGCGCCCACGCCACCCTCGCCGGGGCGTGGTGCGGATGCGGTCGCGGCAGTCGGGACGGGTCGTGAAGTCGCATGGCGGGCAGCGCGCGATCCCCGGGGGTCGCGCGAGACCGCGCAAGCGTAGCACCGCGGCGGGCCGGCCGGCCCGCCCGGCCCTCAGGCGCGACGCGCCAGCAGCTCGCGATAGATCCCCAGCACCGACTCGGCGGCCGCATCGATGGCGAAGGTCGCGCGCGCCCACTGCTGGGCCCGGCTACCCAGCGCCTGCCGATACGCCTCGTCCTCGGCCAGACGCTGCAGCGCGTCGGCGATCAAGGCCGGCGCGGCCCGCGGGATCGCCACTCCGGTGACCCCATCGATCAGCGCATCGGCCGGCGGGTCGCGCATCGCGACCACGCTGGGCACTCCGAACAGCGCGGCCTCGAACACCGGCCGCCCGGCCGCGTCCAGGTGGGAGGCGAAGCACAGCACGTCCAGCCGCGGATAGAGCTCGCGCACGTCGCCCACGAAACCCAGGAAACGCACGCAATCGTGCAGGCCCTGGCACTCCACCCGTTGCCGCAGATCGGCGGCCACGTCGGGGTCGAAGCCCAGGCTGCGCAGCGCGCGCCCGCGCAGACCCGACACCCGGCGCACGCCGACTCCCGCCACCAGGCACTCGACCGCGACGCCGCGCTGGCGCAGCAGCGCCACCGCGTCGATCAGTTCATGGATGCCCTTGTGGCGCGCCAGCAGCCCGACATACCCCACCCGCAACGCCGCTTGCGCCGGACGTGGCCGCGGCAGCTGCGCGGCCCGCCCGGCGGCCTCGTCGAGCGCCAGTCCGTTGTGCACCACGTGCAGCGGCAGTCCCTGGGCCAGCGTTCGGGCCACGGTCTCGTCGATGGCCAGCACCGCATCGGCGCGCCGGCGCAGCCAGCGATCGACCAGCCGGGTGCGCCAACCGCTTCCGGGGGCGCGCTGCAGCGATCGCACGTGCACCACCAGCGGGGCGCCGAACATGCGCCTGGCCAGCAGCCCCCAGGGCAACACGGTGATCTCGTTGACGTGCACCAAGTCGAAGCGCTCGCTGCGCAGCCGCCACATCGCCGACAGCGAGGCCGGCAGCAGCGCGATCTCCCGCAGCACGATCAGCCAGCGCAAGCCTCGGTAATGGCCGTAGCGGGTGTTGTCGAACTGGCTCAGGCCGTGGCTGACATGCACCCGCATGCCGGCCTCGGCGAAGGCGCGGGCAGCGGCTCCAACCGGAACCAGCACGCTGGCGCGCACGCCGCGCTCGCGCAGCCGGGAATGCAGCTCGAGGAGGCTTTTCGCGGACCCGGTGAAGCCCGCCGAACAGTGCACGTACAGCACCCGCAGCGTGCCGCAAGCCTCGATCGCGCCCGGCGCGACCGCATCCCCGGTCGACTCCGCGCTCACGGCAGCGCCCTGGCGACCGCCGCCCGCAACTGCAGGCTCACCTGGCCGGAGTGGAGAACCTGCGCGGCGCGCTCGGCGTTGCGCTTGAAGCGCAGCACATCGTCGTCGCGCAACGCGTTCAGCCGCGCGGCCAGCGACTCCGGCTCGAAATCCTCGGCCACCACCCCCAGGTCCCAGCGCTCGACCAGCGACTGCATTTCGGGCGACGGCCCGATGGCCACGCCCAGGCGGGCCTGGATGAATTCGAAGAACTTGTTGGGCAGCGCGTGGCGGTAGTTGAAATTCACCGGCGGCAGCAGGAACACGCCGAGGTCGTAGTCGTTGATCGCCTCGGCGATGCGCTCCATCGGCACCGGGTCGCGCAGCCGTATGCGCGGGTCGGACGCGGCGCGCCGGCGCAGCTCCTGCAGATAGACCGGATCGAAGTCCACCAGCATCAGGTCGAGGGTGTAGCGCTCATCGAGCAGGTCCATCATCGCCAGCGTGCGCTCGATCCGGCGGGCGCGCAGCGCGATGCCGTGGTGCACCAGCCGGATGCGCCCGGGTTGCGGCGGCCGCAGCGGCAGGTCCTGCCTGGCCGGGCTGTTGTACACGACCTCGGGGTGCAGCCCGTAGTGGGCGCTCCAGGCCTGCGCGATGCCCTCGCACACGGTCATCGAGCCGCTCACCGCGGGCAGGTAGGCGCGACACAGGTGCTCGACGTAGCCCCGGCGAAACACCCGCCAGCGCAGCGAGTCCTCGAACTCGCGGGGGGAATACTCGTGGGCGTCGAACAGCACCGGCGCGCCCGCCGCGATGCGCAGCGCCAGCGGCACCGCGGCGACGTCGTTGGCCAGCACGAGGTCGAAGCGGCGGCCGCGCAGCGCGGCCAGCGCCTGGCGCACCGGCGCCTGCGACCAGTACTGGGCTTCGTAGCGCCTGGCCAGCAGGCGCAGCGCCAGCCCGATGCGCCCGGCGCGGCTGCGCGGCGGCGCCTGCAGCTCGATGAACTCCACGTCGACCTCGGGCGGCGCCGGCGCGTGGCCGGCCACCGTCAGCTCATGCTCGCCGGTCAGCGCGCGCAACTGGCGCATCACCCGCGGATCGCTGCCGATGGGAGAGAACGACAGGACGAGCAGCCGTGCCATCAGGTTGCGCGCAGCGGCTGGAACACCAGGGCATGCCAGCGGCAGAAGTTGATCCAGCGCCAGGCCTGCCAGGAAAAACCCACGCGCCCTTCGAGCATGGCGTCGAAGGCGCGCAGCATGCGCGGCTGGTCGAGGAAGTCGACGCCGATGTCCTCGGACAGCCAGGCGCGTGCCTGCGGCGCCAGCCGGCGCAGCCAGTCCTGTTCCGGGGTGGCGAAGCCGATCTTGTCCCGCCGATCGAGGATCGCGTCGGGAACCAGTCCCCGCATCGCCGCCCGCAACAGATGCTTGGTCTGGCCGTCGTCGGACAACAGATAGTGCTCCGGCACGGAGAACAGGAACTCGGCCTGCTGCAGCGTGAGGAAAGGCACCCGGCTTTCGACCGAGAAGCGCATGGAATTGCGGTCGCCATGGCGCAGCAGTCCCGGCAGGCCACGGCGCGTCGCCGACAGTGCCAGCTCGCCGACCAGCCTGCGCCCGCGCACGCTGTGCGCCGGCCGGCGCAGCGGAAAGGCGACCCGCACGCCCCTTTCGCGCAACGTCGCGGCGTCGATCCAGTCGGGGTCGAGCGCGCCCGAATGCAGGGTGCGCAGCCGCTGGTAGAGCGCCCCCTGGGCGTATTCGGCCGCCGTGGCCTTCAGCGCGTAACCCAGGCTGCGTCCCGGGCCCTTCGACCAGTTGCGCAGCAGGCGCAGCCCGCGCAGCCACTCGCCGCGCTCGAGCAGGCTGCGCATGCGCCGCCCCGGATAGCCCAGGTAGCCGGCATGCAGCTCGTCGGCGCCCTGCCCGTCCAGCGTCACCGTGACGCCCTGCTCGCGCGCCAGCCGGAACACCCGGTACTGGGCATAGATGCTGGTGCTGCCGAAAGGCTCGCCCTGGGAGCGGATCAGGTCGTCGAGGTCGCGCGCCAGTTCCTCGGGCTCGACCTCGACGCGGTGCGACGTCGCGCCGACCCGGGCATTGACCAGGTCGACCCACGATTCCTCCGACAGCGGCGAGCCGCGAGCGATGAAACTGAAGGTGTGGATCGGCGCATCGGGTTCGAGGTGGCGCATCGCGCACACCACCGCCGACGAGTCGATGCCTCCCGACAACGCGGCGCCCAGCGCGACGTCGCTGCGCAGGTGCATGCGCACGCTGTCCAGGAACAGCTCGCGCAGCCGCGCCGCGGCGTCGGCGAAGGACAGCGTGCAGGTCTGCGCGACCTCGGGCTGCCACCACGGCAGCGCGGGCCCGAGCACCGCCGTGCGCAGGTCGTAGCTGCGGGTGGTTCCCGCCTCGAGCTGCTCGATGCCGGCGACGAAGCTGCCCGGGGTCGAGTCATAGTCGCCGTGCACCAGGTAGTCGTAGCAGCGCTGCAGGTCGAGCTCGGCGCCGCGTCCGCGCAGCGCCAGCAGCGCCGGCAGCTCGGAGGCGAAGCCGAACCACCCTGCGTGGCTGGCCAGGTACATCGGCTTGATGCCGAAGGCGTCGCGCACACAGTGCAGGCGGGCTTCGTGCAGGTCGGCGACGACAAAGGCGAACATGCCCAGCAGCCGGGGAAGGCAGTCGCGCCCCCAGCGCGCCCACGCGGCCAGCAGCACCTCGCTGTCGGACGCGGTGTGGAAGCGCTCGCCCAGCGCCTGCAGCTCCTGGCGCAGCTCGCGGTAGTTGTAGATCTCGCCGTTGAACACCATCAGATAGCGCCCGCAGGCGCTGCGCATCGGCTGGTGCCCGCCCGCCGACAGGTCGATGATCGACAGCCTGGCATGCCCGAGCCCGAGCACGCCGTCGCGCTGGAGGATTTCCACGCCGCGGTCGTCCGGGCCGCGGTGGCGCAGCAAGTCGAGCGCGGCGTCCAGCCGCGCCTGCACCGGCCACCGCGCATCGGAGCTGAACGCGCCGGCGATGCCGCACATCAGCTCGCCCTCCGGCGCCGGGCCGTCAATCGATGAACTGGCGGTGCCATAGCTCGAGGCTGAGCAGCGCCCACAGGTTGCGGCCGTAGGCGCTCTGACCGTCGAGCGCGGAGTCGATCGACAGCCCCGGGGCCAGGTAGGGCCTGGATCTCGCGGCAGCCGAACCGAGCAGGTCGCCCAGCAGGTCCCTGGCGCGCCCTCCGCGGCGCAACCACAGGTTCAGCGGAACCGGGAAGCCCATCTTGTCCTTGCGCTCGCGGATCGCCTGCGGCAGGTCGGACTGGAAGATGAACTTGAGCAGCCGCTTGAGCTCGCCGTTGCGGAACTTGATGTCGGCCGGGATGGTCGCCGCGAACTCCACCAGCGGGTGGTCGAGGAAGGGCACGCGCGCCTCCACGCCATGCGCCATGCTCATGCGATCCTCGACCTGCAGCAACGCCGGCAGCAGGGTCTTGAAGTCGAAATGGGTCATGGAATCGAAATACGACTCCTTGCCCACGTTGTGGCCCCAGAAGACTTCCTGGAATTCGGCGAAAGTCGCCGCCTGGTCGATGACCCCGGGCGCGAGGATGGGGCCGAAGGTGTTCGAGCGGTTGACCAGCCGCCAGTAGCGGGCGTCGCGCTCGCCGAACAGCCCGCTGGACCAGAACTCCTGCAGCATCGGCTTGTACTGCCGAAGGGTCTCGAGGTTGGGGATGATCGACTCGTAGGTGACGACGTAGTTGCCGTTGTGCAGCGTGCCCTCGATCGCCCCCTTGATGCACTGCTCGAAGTAGGCCACCAGGTAGCGCGCGTAGCCGCCGAAGATCTCGTCGCCGCCCTGCCCGCCCAGCACCACCTTGAGGTGCTCGCCGACCTTCTTCGCCACCATGTACTGGGGAAACGACCCGGGACCGGCGGTCGGCTCGTCGAGGTGCCAGATGACCTTTTCGATGTGGTCGACGAAGTCCTGCTCGCCGATGTCGGCCACGTGCAGTTGCATCGCGCGCTCGTCGGCGAGTGCCGCGGCGTAGCGCGACTCGTCGTAGGCGTCGCCGTCGAGGAAGCGCCCGTTGAAGGCCTGGAAGCGTCCGTCGGGCCGCACCTGGCGCGCCAGCGCGGCGAGCAGGCTGGAATCGACCCCGCCGCTGACATAGCTGCCGACCTCGACGTCGGCCCGCAGGTGCATGCGCACCGAGTCGTGCAGCAACTCGCGCAGCCGCTCGGTGAACCAGCGCTCGGTGTGCGAGTAGTCGATGTCGTAGTGCACGTTCCAGTAGCGCTGGGGCTGCGGAGCCTGCCCGGCGGCGACGCTGGCGTGGTGCGCGGCCGGCAGTTTCCACACGCCGTCCATCAGGGTCTTGTCGCCCAGGCAGAACTGGAAGGTGAAATAGTCCGACAGCGCCCGCGGGTTGGTCGTGCGCCGGTCGAGGAAGGGCAGCAGCGCCTTGATCTCCGACGCGAAGTACAGCCCGGCCGGGGTCTGCGCCCAATACAGCGGCTTGATGCCGAAGCGGTCGCGCGCCAGGAACAGCCGCTGTTCGCGGGAATCCCAGATCGCCAGCGCGAACATGCCCCGCAGCCGCTGCAGGCATTCGCTGCCCCAGCGCGCGTAGGCGCGCAGCAGCACCTCGGTGTCGGAGTGGGTGCGGAAGCCCTCGGCGCCGAGTTCGGCGCGCAGTTCGACGAAGTTGTAGATCTCCCCGTTGTAGACAATGGTGTAGCGCCCGTCGTCGCTGTGCATCGGCTGCGCGCCGGTCTCCAGGTCGATGATCGACAGCCGCACGTGGCCCAGGCCGACCCGCCCGTCGGAACTCAGCCACTGCCCGCTGCCGTCGGGTCCGCGGTGGCGGATGCGTTGCAGGCCCCGTTGCAGGTCACCGCGGCCGTCGGGCGGCGCCGCGGTGCTCAGGAATCCAAAAATGCCACACATGGCTGCTCCGCCGGTTTCCAGATGGAGTGGCTGCCGGACACCCGATGCGTCCGTCTCACAGCCGTTTGAGCAACTTCACCGCCAGTTGCAGCGGTGGCTTGAGAACCCTGCGCACCGGCAGTGGCAGACCGCACCACACCGGGTAGGCACGACGGTGCGCGCCGCGCAGCGCGGCACCCCACGAAGGCGGCAGACGCATGAAGGCCTGGTAGATCATCGGCGGCTGCGAACGCAGCGGCGCGGTCGACAGCGGCAGGGTCGCGCCGCGCCCGGGGGAGCGCTCGGCCGGCTGCGCCTGCGCCGGCAGCGCCCGCAGCGACGCTTCGACCTCCGAGTCGACCTGCGCGACGAAGCGCCGGTAGCCGAAGCGCCCCGAGGCGATCACGTCGTCGTAGGCGCGGCGCGCCATCGCGTCGACGAAGGCGTCGTCGGCCAGTTTGGCGAACACCTCGTCCAGGTTCGATCCGTCCTTGGCCAGGGGAATGTAGTGCCGCCAGGGCTCGACCACCCCCGAATAGTGGCCTTCGAACAGCACCAGCACCGTACCGGCCGCGATGGCCTCGAACACCCGCGGCGAGACCTGGTTCATCAGACCGGGGATTTCCAGCGGGCGCACCACCTGTTCGTAGGCGCGACGCTCGTCGACCCGCGCGCCTTGCGACCGCAGCTGCGCGAGTTCGTGCTCCAGCTTGCCATCCCAGTCGAACACGTTGCTGCCCGACTCGCAGCCCAGCATCGAGCGGCAACTCGCCATGAAGTCGTACCAGGCCGGACCGTAGATGCGTTGCTCCTCGGTCCAGGCAATGTCGCAGGCGATGCCGCGCGCCTGGCAGTACGCCTGCACCATGCGCCCGACCTCGACCTTGTCGAAGCCCAGCTGGCCATAGCGCACCGGCAGCGGTCGCCCGCGATAGCCCACGACCAGCTCGCGGGTGGACGGCGGCGCGAAGTTCCCCCCGGTATCCATGTGCTCGGACACATAGCCGGTCAGCACGCTGACGAAGCGCACGCCCGGAAACTCCTGCGGCGGGTAGACGGTCGCCACCCCCGCCTGCGGGACGACGGTGAACACCAGCTGGATGCCCAGCCGGCGGATCCAGTACCAGGCGCGTCGGGTGTGGTCGTATTCGTCCTGGATGAACAGGTACTTGAGCCCCTGGTAGCGCGACAGGGCCTCGGCTGCCGACTCGGAGATCTGGTCGAAGGGCAGGCGGACCGAGTAATGGATGGCTACCGCATCGAACAACGACAGGTCGACATCGAAGTGGGTTTCCTGGTCCAGATTGCCGAAGAACGTGCGCAATCCCGAATAGCGATGGAAGGCGTCGACGTATTCGTAGATGGTGTTGGTGTAGGTGGTGATCGCGCCGTAGAGGAACAGGACGTTGCGCCCACGCCCGCACTGCGGCGCGCTGCCCTCGCCGCCTGCGCGCGTCGCGTCCACCGGAGGGTTTGGGTTTGCGTCGCTGCCCATTCCCGCTCAGCCCTGTGCCTGCGCCATCTGCTTGCGATGCTGGTCGATGCAGGACTGGATCAGCCCGCGGTGGGACCTGGTCCACTCCACGGTGCGTTCGACTCCGCTGCGCATGTCCACGCCCGCGCGGAAGCCCAGTTCGCGCTCGGCCTTCTCGGTCGACGCAAAGCGCTTGCCCGAACGGTCCCAGTCGCGCGCCGGGCGCAACTCCACCGGGGTCGGATTGCCGGTGAATTCGTTGATCAGGCTGGCCAGCTCGAGGATGGTCGTCTCCTTGCCGGTGGCCAGGTTGTAGACCTCTCCCGCCCTTCCGCGCAACGCGCAGGCCATCAGCCCGCGCGCCATGTCCTCGACGAAGATGAAGTCCCGGCTGGT
>JAKBBQ010000104.1 GCA_021808405.1 Pseudomonadota bacterium
AACGAGGCCCTGCTGTCGGGCAGCCTGCAGTTCGCGTCCGGCGGCGTGGCGCCGATGGTCATCGCCTGGGCCCGCACCCGCGACAACTACGGCATCAAGGGGGTTGCTGCGCTCAACGCGATGCCGCTGCTGCTCAACACCAACGACCCGAAGGTCAAGACCATCAAGGACTTCACCTCGAAGGACAAGATCGGTCTGCCGGCGGTGAAGGTGTCGATCCAGGCGGTGACGCTGCAGATGGCCGCGGAAAAGGCATTCGGTCCCGGGCAGGAGCACAAGCTCGACCCGTTGACCGTGAGCATGAGCCACCCCGACGCGATGGCCGCACTGGCCGCGCATGCCATCTCGGCGCACTTCGGCGGCCCGCCCTTCGAATACCAGGAGCTCAAGCTGCCCGGTGTGCACACGGTGCTCAATTCCTATGACGTGCTCGGCGGGCCGGCGACCTTCAACGTGGTGTGGACGACCTCGAGCTTCTACAAGCACAACCCGAAGGTGTATGCCGCCTTCGTGGCCGCGCTGCACGAGGCCATCGACCAGATCAACCACGACAAGAAGGCAGCCGCCGAGGAGTATCTGAAGGACACCCACGACAACAAGGACTCCGTCGACTTCATCCTGAAGATGATGGACAACCCGCAGCTGGTCTACACGATGACCCCGCAGCACGTGATGAAGTACGTGCGCTTCATGCACAAGGTGGGAACGATCAAGGTCGTTCCGGCGTCGTGGAAGGACCTGTTCTTCCCCAACGTGGACAACCTGCCCGGCAGCTGAAGCGCCGCTGTCCTGCCGCGGCGGCAAGCGCCGCGGCCCTTGCGCCGGCAGCCGCCGGCGCTGCCTTCCCTGGCCTTTCGACGATGAACGCTGTTTCAGCTCCGCCTGGAGCCACGAGCCCGCAGGTCCTGGTGGACGTGCGCGGCGTGACCTTGCAGTACAAGACATCCAACCACCTGGTCACGGCGACCTACCGCGTGGATTTCCAGGTCCGCCAGTCCGATCGCTACATCCTGCTCGGCCCGTCGGGCTGCGGCAAGTCGACCTTGCTGAAAGCCATCGGCGGCTTCCTCACGCCCACCGAGGGCGAGATCCGGCTCAAGGGCAAGGTGGTGACCAAGCCCGGGCAGGACCGCATGATGGTGTTCCAGGAGTTCGACCAGCTGCTGCCGTGGAAGACGGTCAGGCAGAACGTCATGTTCCCGCTGCGGTGCTCGGGCAAGTTCAGTTCGCGCGAAGCCGCCGACAAGGCCATGCATTACCTGGAGAAGGTCGGGCTGACCCAGTTCGCCGACCACCACCCCCACTTGCTGTCGGGAGGCATGAAGCAGCGCGTGGCCATCGCCCGCGGCATGGCGATGGAGCCCGACGTGCTGTTGATGGACGAACCCTACGCCGCGCTCGACGCCCTCACCCGGCGCAAGATGCAGGACGAGCTGCTGCAGCTGTGGGACGACACCCGGTTCACGGTGATCTTCGTCACCCACTCGATCCCCGAGGCGATCAAGCTGGGCAACCGCGTCCTGCTGCTGTCTCCCCATCCGGGCCAGGTGCGCGCCGAGCTGCAGGGCCTGGGTCGCGACAACACCGACCGCGCGGCGGCGGCCGCGCTGGAGGCGCGCATCAACGAATTGCTGTTCGGCAGCGAAGACCTGCACCAGGAGGGCCACCATGGCTGACAACCAGGCCACGGGCGAAGCGCGCCCGGAGATCCACCGCGAGCCGGTCGACGCCAGCCAGTTCGGGGTCATCGAGAAGCCGCTGTCGCAGCTGGAGACGCTGCTCAACAGCGCCGCGGTGCGCAAGACCCTGATCATCATCGTGCTGGCGCTGGCCTGGGAGATCGGCGCGCGCGCGCTGCACAACGACCTGTTGCTGCCGACCTTCATCTCCACGATGAGCGCCCTGGTGCGCGGCATCCTCAGCGGCGAGCTGCTGCTGAAGATCTGGATCTCCCTGAAGGTGCTGCTGACCGGTTACGCCGCCGGCGTGGCGCTGGCGGCGGTGCTCACCGGCTTCGGCGTCGCCACGCGCGTCGGCGCCGACCTGCTGGAGACGCTGACGGCGATGTTCAACCCGCTGCCGGCGATCGCGCTGCTGCCGATCGCGCTGATCTGGTTCGGACTCGGCAACGGCAGCCTGGTCTTCGTGCTGGTGCACTCGGTGGTGTGGGCGGTGTCGCTGAACACCCAGTCGGGTTTCATGGCGGTCTCGCAGACGCTGCGCATGGTGGGGCGCAACTACGGCCTGCGCGGGCTGCCGTACATCGCCAAGGTGCTGATCCCGGCGGCCTTCCCCAGCATCCTGACCGGGCTGAAGGTGGGCTGGGCCTTCGCCTGGCGCACGCTGATCGCCTCCGAGCTGGTGTTCGGGGTCAGCTCGGGGTCGGGTGGCCTCGGCTGGTACATCTACGAAAGCAAGAACCTGCTGGAGATCTCCAAGGTGTTCGCTGGATTGCTGACCATCATCATCATCGGCCTGATCGTCGAGAACCTGATCTTCCGCACCATCGAGCGCCACACGGTGCGGCGCTGGGGGATGCAGGCATGAACGCGCCGCACGGCCGATCCGAAGGCGCGTTCGCCCCCCTCGGGGGGGCCGGCGCGCAGCGCCGCAGGGGGGCGCACACGAACGCGCCGCACGGCCGATCCGAAGGCGCGTTCGCCCCCCTCGGGGGGGCCGGCGCGCAGCGCTGCAGGGGGGCGCACACGAACGCGCCGCACGGCCGATCCGAAGGCGCGTTCGCCCCCCTCGGGGGGGCCGGCGCGCAGCGCCGCAGGGGGGCACGACCATGAACGCGCGGGTGGTGATCAGCGAATTCATGGACGAGCAGGCGGTCGACGCGCTGCGCGGCGAGTTCGACGTGCTCTACCAGCCCGCGCTGGTCGACGATCTGACGGCGCTGCGCTCCGCGCTGGCGCAGGCGCAGGCGCTGATCGTGCGCAACCGCACGCGCGTCGACGCGTCGCTGCTGGCCGCGGCGCCGGGCCTGCGGGTGGTCGGGCGGCTGGGCGTGGGCCTGGACAACATCGACGTGCAGGCCTGCCGCGGGCGCGACATCCGGGTGATCCCGGCGCTGGGCGCCAACGCCCAGGCGGTGGCCGAATACGTGGTCGCGGCGGCCATGATGCTGCTGCGCGGCGCCTATGCCGGCAGCGCCGAGGTGGCCGCCGGCGGCTGGCCGCGCGCCGCGCTGTCCGACGGGTTGGAGATCGGCGGCAAGGTGCTGGGCCTCGTCGGCTTCGGCGACATCGGGCGCCGCACCGCGCGCCTGGCGCAGGCGGTGGGCATGCGGGTGCTGGCGCACGACCCGGCGCTGTCCGCCGACTCCGCGGTGTGGGCCGAGGCCGGCGTGGGCCGGCGCGACCTCGAGGGTCTGCTCGGCGAGTGCGACGTGCTGAGCCTGCACGTTCCGTTGAATGCGGCGACCCGCGGCCTGATCGACGCCGCGCGACTGGGCCGCATGCGCCCGCAGGCGGTACTGATCAACACGGCGCGCGGCGGGGTCGTCGACGAGGCCGCGCTGGCACAGGCGCTGCGCGAGGGCAGGCTGGCCGGCGCGGCGCTGGACGTGTTCGAGCACGAGCCGCTGGGCGCTGGCTCGGCGCTGGCCGGCGTGCCGCGGCTGCTGCTGACCCCGCATATCGCCGGGGTCACCCGCGAATCCAACGTGCGGGTGAGTTCGATGATCGCCGAGCAGGTCGGCGCCGCGCTGCGCGAGCTCGGCTGAGCACCCGGAGTCGACGCCGCGCGCGTGTCCTTTGCGTTTTCCCTTGTCCGATGAGCATCCGATGACCGTCCTGACCCTTTCCCAAGCCACCGAACAGGCCACTGCCGCGCTGGCTGCGGCCGGCGCCAGCGCCGAGATGGCGCTGTCCACCGCGCGCGCGCTGGTCGCCGCCGAGTCGCAAGGCCTGGCCTCGCACGGGCTTTCGCGGGTTCCGCAATACTGCGCCCACCTGCGGCTGGGCCGGGTCAACGGGCACGCGCAGGCACGGGTGGTGCACCAGCGCAGCGCGGCGTGCCTGGTCGACGCCGACGAGGGCCTGGCTTTTCCGGCCTGCGAATTGGCGGTGGCCGAGGTGCTGCGGCGTGCCCGCGAATGCGGCGCGGCCTTCGCCGGGGTCACGCGCAGCCACCATTTCGGGGTCGCGGCGCAGCACCTGATGCCCCTGGCGCAGGCCGGACTGGTCGGCCTGGCCTTCGGCAACTCGCCTGCGGCGATGCCGGCCTGGGGTGGGCGGCGCGCGCTGTTCGGCACCAACCCGATCGCCGCGGTGTTCCCGCGCCGCGCCGCGCCGCCGCTGGTCATCGACCTGTCGCTGTCGGAAGTCGCGCGGGGCAAGCTGATGGTCGCCGCCCGCGAGGGACGCAGCATCCCGCTGGGCTGGGCGGTCGATCGCGACGGCAAGCCCACCACCGATCCGCAGGCCGGGCTCGAGGGCTCGATGCTGCCTGCCGGCGGGGTCAAGGGGGCGATGCTGGCGCTGGTGGTCGAACTGCTGTGCTGTGCGCTGACCGGAGCCGCCTTCGGCTTCGAGGCCGATTCCTTTTTTGTCGACGAGGGCAACCGCCCGCGCATCGGCCAGGCCTTCCTGGCCATCGACCCGGGCGCGCTGGCAGGCGAGGACGTGTTCCACGAACGCATCGAGACCCTGCTGGCCGCGATGTGCGAGGACGAGGCGGTCCGGCTTCCGGGCTTGCGCCGCTTCGAGCTGGCCGAGCGTGCCGCTCGCGACGGCGTCCAGGTCGGCGACGCGCTGGCGCAGCAGCTGCAGCAGCTGGCCGCGGCGGGCGCGCGCTGATGCGGGCCGCGCCGAGGTCCCGATCGCCGGCGGTGATCGACGTGCGCGCACCGCGCGCCTGCCGGCGATGATGCTGGCGTGGCCTGCGGCCAACGCCTCGCTGTTGGGCGCGGCGGCGGTGGTCGTGCTCGCCTACACGGTGTATGGCCTGACCGGCTTCGGCTCGTCGATCACCGCGGTGCCGCTGCTCACCGAGCTGCTGCCGCTGCGCGAAGTGGTGCCGATGATGCTGCTGTTCGACCTCGTCGCCGGCACCCTGGTGGGATTGCGCAATCGCAGCCAGATCGATCGCACCGAACTGTTCCGGATCGTCCCCTTCATGATCCTCGGCATGCTCATCGGCGTGAGCCTGCTGGTCTGGGCTCCGCAGCGGCTGCTGCTGCTGACCCTGGGGATCTTCATCTTCGCCTACGCGTTGTGGACCCTGGTGCTGCGTCCGCCGGTGCGGCCGACGTCGGCGATCTGGGGCCCGCCGCTGGCCTTCGTCGGCGGGCTGTTCACCTCGATGTTCGGCACCGGCGGGCCGATCTACGTGATCTATCTGGCGCGCCGGATCACCCAGCCGCAGAAGCTGCGGGCGACGATCAGCACCCTGCTGTTCACCAGCGGGCTGGCTCGGCTGGTGCTGTTCTCCTCGGTCGGGCTGTACCACCAGCCGCAGGTGCTGCCGCGCACCCTGCTGCTGTTTCCCGGCATGTTCGTCGGGCTGTGGCTGGGGACCCGGCTGAACCACCGACTGCCTGCCAAGCGGGTCGTGCAGGCGGTGTGGGTGGTGCTGCTGGCCGCCGGTTTCGCGCTGCTGCTGCGCAACGGCTGAGCGCGGCGCGCCGGCCGGCGCCGCGCGAGAAGGGGCCTACCGCGGGATCGCGCGCGGCCGACGGCACAGCCGGCCCAGCGCCTCGGCCAGCGCGGGGCCGCAGGCCAGCAGGCCGTCGGCCTGCAGCAGCGCGGGCGCCGGGTCGATGGCCTCGACGTGGCCGCCGGCCTCGCGCACCAGCAGTTCGCCGGCGGCGATGTCCCACGGCTGCATTCCCCACTGCCAGAAGCCGTCCAGCCGGGCGCCCGCGACGTAGGCCAGGTCGAGCACCATCGAGCCGCTGCGACGGACTCCGGCGCAGTCGTGCAGAGCCTGCAGCAGCGTGGGTGTGAAGCGAGCCAGCCACGGCGAGCCCGGCTTGGGGAACACCGCGGCGAGCAGCGCCTGGTCGAGGCGCTGGCAGGAACTGACCCGCAGGCGCCGGCTTCCCAGCCAGGCGCCGTGCCCGGCGGCCGCGCTGAACAGCTCCTCGCGCAGCGGGTCGTAGACCACCGCGCACAGGGTCTGCGCGCGCCAGCTCAGCGCGATGGACACGCACAAATGCGGCAGGCCATGGGCGAAGTTCATCGTGCCGTCGATGGGGTCGACGACCCAGGTGTAGTCGTCCGCGCCGGCCGCCGGCTGCAGCCCGCCTTCCTCGCCCAGGATGGCGTGCGAGGCGAAGTCCTTGCGCAGTTCGGCGGCGATGCAGGCCTCGGCCTGGCGGTCGATGTCGGTGACCAGGTCGCCGGCGCCCTTGGACTGCACTGTCCAGCCATCGCGCGCGACGAAGGCCTGGCGCACCACGGCCCCGGCGGCGCGCGCCGCGCGCATCGCGACCGGCAGCGCGGTCGCGGGCAGCGCGCGCGCCGCCGCGGAGTCGCTCAAGCCTGCGCCTCGTCGAGCAGGCTCTGGCCGGGGCGCACGCGGGTGAACTGCACCGGGCGGTGCTCGACCACCGGCTCGCCGCCGCGCTCGCTGACCAGGCTGTAGCTCGACGCCAGCAGGTCGCCCGCGGCGGGGAAATCCTCGCGGTAATGGGCGCCGCGGGAATTCTCGCGGCTGTCGGCGGCGGCGGTGATGGCCCGGCTGACCTGGATCAGGTTGCGCAGGTTCATCCAGTCGTGCCAGCTCAGGTTGAAGGCGCGGTCGACGTCGCCGACGCCGGTGGCCAGCAGGCGCTGCTGCAGTTCGCGCAGCTTGGCGTCGGCGCGCGCCAGGCCGGCGGCGTCGCGCAGGATGCCCACGTCGTCCCACATGCAGGCGTACAACTGCTCGCGTATGGACTCCAGGTCGCCCGCCGGCCGGCGCAGCGGCCGCTGGTGTTCCTCGATCGAGCGCTCGACCAGCGCCATGTCCGCGTCGCGGCGCCCGGGGTTGCGCGCCAGCCAGGCCGCCATCGACTCGCCGGCGATGCCGCCGAACACCGTCGAGTTGGCCACGCCGTTGCCGCCCAGGCGGTTCGCTCCGTGCACCCCGCCGGTGTCCTCGCCGGCGGCGAACAGCCCGAACATCGCGGTCGTGCAGTCGGTGGCGAACTCCAGCCCGCCCATCATGTAGTGCGCGGTCGGCACGACCTCGACGCGCCCGCCGGCGAGGTCGAAGCCGCAGTCGGCGCAGCGCTCGACCATGCCCTTGAACTGCTTGCGCACCTTGTCCGGCCCCAGGTGCGACATCTGGATGTACACCCCGCCGGCCGGCGAGGTGCGGCCGGCTCGCATCTCGGCGTAGATCGCGCGCGACACCACGTCGCGGGTGGCGCGCTCGGCGCGCTGGTCGTAGTTTTCCATGAAGCGCTCGCCGTCGCCGTTGAGCAGCCAGCCGCCGGCGCCGCGCAATCCTTCCTCGAGCACGGTTCCGGTCATGCGCGTGTGCTCGCCGGCCAGCAGTCCGGTGGGGTGGAACTGCACCATCTCCATGTCGCGCAACGACAGCCCGGCGCGCAGCGCCATCGCCAGTCCGTCGCAACTCTTGTCGCCCGACGGGGTGTGGAAGCGGTACATGGTCGGTCCGCCGCCGGTGGCCAGCAGCACCGCGGCGGCGCGCACCAGCACGAACTCGCCGTTGCGCATGTCGATCATCAGTACCCCGGCCAGCCCGCTGCCGTCCGCGGCGGGGACCAGTTCCACCGCCCGGTGTTCCTCCAGGCGGTGGATTCCCCGCGCCCATACCTGCTCGGCCAGGCGGTTGATGATCTCGATCCCGGTCAGGTCGCCCTTGTGCACCGTGCGGTCGAAGGTCTGGCCGGCGAAGGCCTTCTGGTGCACGCTGCCGTCGGGGTTGCGGTCGAAGAAGCAGCCGAGTTCGTTCTCCAGTTCGTGGATGCGCTCCACCGCCTTGGTCACCAGGGTCCACGCCAGGTCCTGGTGGGCCAGCCACTTGCTGCCCTCGATGGTGTCCATGAAGTGGCGTTCCACCGAGTCGCCGGGGGCGAGGGCGACGTTGTAGCCGCCCTGCACCATGCGCGTGCAGCCGCACTTGCCCAGCAGCCCCTTGACGGCCACGGTGATCGACGCCTTCGGCGCCGCCTGGTGGGCATGCAGCGCGGCGAACAGCCCGGCTCCGCCCGAGCCCAGGATCAGGATGTCGGTGTCGAGCCGGCGCAGGCTCGTCGTGTTGTCGGTCACGTCAGATCCCCGCCACGCCGAGCTTGGCCAGCACCTGCTCGCGGCGCTGGCGCACCTGCGAGCGCACCTCGTCGTACAGGCTGCCGCCATGGCTGTCCATGCCGACGAGCAGCGGTCCGAAGTCGCGGATGCGGAACTTCCACAGCGACTCGGGGTTCAGGTCGTCGAGATCGACCTCCTCGATCTGTTCGATCCAGGTGCTCTCCAGCGCCGCGGTGCCGCCGACGATCGCCAGGTAGACCCCGCCGAGTTCGCCGAAGGCGCGCAGCGAGTCCTCGCGCAGCCCGCCCTTGCCGACGATCATGCGCACCCCGTACTGCTGCATCAGCGGCCGGGTGAAGCGTTCCATGCGGTCGGAGGTGGTGGTGCCGATGCACACCGCCGCGTAACCGGCCGGATAGTGCGCGCTGACCTCGACCTTGCGCACGTTCGGCGCGGTGTGGATCACCGCGTGGCCTCGCAGGTCGAAGCGGGTGCGGCGGCCGCGGTCGAACATGTGGATCTGCGTGGCGTCGCGTATGCCGAACAGCGTGCGTTGCAGGGTCACGGTGTCGCCCACGCGCAGCGCGCGCATCTGCTCTTCGCTGGCCGGGGTGGAAATATCGTAGTGGGCCATGCTCAGAACCCCCATTGCACGCCGTCGGCGCTCAGTCGCGCGCTGGCGCGGCGGGCCGAGTGGCATTGCATGTTGACCGCCACCGGATTCATGGTGATGTGGGTGGCCGCCAGTTCGATGTGCACCGCGAACGAGGTGGAGTCGCCTCCCAGTCCCTGCGGCCCGACCCCCAGCGCGTTGACGGCCTGCGACAGTTCCTGTTCCAGCGCCGCGCCGTCGGCGTCGGCGCAGCGGCTGCCCAGCTCGCGCGTGGCGGCGCGCTTGGCCAGCGCCACGCACAGGTCCGAGGTGCCGCCGATGCCCACGCCGACGATGGTGGGCGGGCAGGTCTTGCCTCCGGCTGCGATCACACAGTCGACGACAAAGGTCTTGATGGCGTCGATTCCCTCGGCCGGGATGGCCATCTTCAGGAAGGAGTTGTTCTCCGATCCGCTGCCCTTGGGGATCATCTCGATGTCCAGCACCCCCGGCGCATCGATGAAATCGACGTGGATCACCGGCACCTCGATTCCGCAGGAGGTGTGTTCGTTGCGCCGGGTCAGCGGATGCACGACCGAGGAGCGCAGCGGGTACTCGCGGGTCGCTCGCTCGCAGCCGCGGCGCACCGCCTGCTTGAGCGCGTGGCCGTCCAAGCGCACCCCGCCGCCGATGCGCAGGTTGTAGATCGGCACCCCGGTGTCCTGGCACAGCAGGTTGTCGGTGCGCTCGGCGACCTCGATGTTGGCCACCATGGTGCGCAGCACCGACTGCGCGCGCGGCGAGGTCTCGCTCGCGCCCAGCCGCTGGAAGCCTTGCTTGATATCGGGTGGGAGGATCTTCAATGCGCGTATGTACAACTCGCGCGCCACGTCCTCGACGGTCTGCAGGTTCACGTCCATGGTGTCACTCATCGCGCGCCGCGCCTCAGCCGAGCAGCGCCAGCGCATAAGCCAGGCCGGCGGCCAGCGCCACGCCCAGCGAAATGGCAATCCAGTCCTTGCGCAACCCGGACCAGTTGCCGAACTCGATCAGCAGCAGCCGCACGCCGCCGGTCATGTGCAGCGCCAGCAGGCTGACCAACCCCCATTCGGCCAGGTGCACCAGCGGCTGGTCGGCGAAATCCAGGAAGCCCTGCAAGGCCGCGGGGCCGCGCAGGGCCTCGCCCAGCGCCCAGAAGTGCAGCGGCAGGAACACCGCAAGCGCCAGGCCGGAGACCCGGTGCAGCCAGAACGCCCACCACGCCGGGTGGCGGCGCGCCCGCAGGTCGTTGCGTCGCATCATCGCAGCAGTCCTCCCGTGCCCTTCAGGCCCACACCAGGCCCCATACCGCGCGCAGTCCGCCCAGCAGCAGCGCCAGCGCCAGCAGCGCGCCCAGCAGCAGCGCAGGGCGCGCGCGCCAGCCCAGCCACTCCTCGGCGATGCGCGCGACGCCCACCGGAACATGCGCCGCGCAGGCCAGCACGAACAGGGTGTAGAAGCCGCCGAGCAGCGCGTTGTCGTGCAAGCGGCCGAGGATCGCCTGCGCGCTCAATCCCTGGTGCACCGCGTAGATGATCATCACCAGGTGGCCGAGCACCAGCGGCGCCAGCAGCGCCGCGCTGATGCGCTGCAGCAGCCACAGCCGCACCTGCAGCGCGGTGTCCGTGTCGGACTGCGGCTGGACCGCGCCCACTTCCTGCACCGAGTTCATGGTTGCCGACCTCCGCTGCGCGAGCCGTGGGTGCTCAGGCGCTTGAGCCCGGCGATCGCCGCGGTCGGCGCGATTCCCTTCGGGCAGCGCTCGGTGCACGAGCCCTGGGTGTGGCAGGAATGGCAGCCGCGGCTGCCCGAGGTGGCCTGCAGCCGGGCCTGATGCTGCACGTCGCGCTCGTCGTTGACCAGGGTCCAGGCGCGGTTCAGAGCGGCCGGGCCGAGGAACTCGGGGCGCCACGACACCACGTCGCAGGAGCCGTAGCACACCGCGCAGCCTATGCACTCGACCCCGGCGTCGGCGGCGCGGCGCTGCGGGCTGGCCGGGTCGACGCGGGCGAATTCGTCGTGGCGCGTCAGGCTGCCGTGGAAGCGCCCCATGGCCTGCGCCCATTTGTCGAAGAACTCCCGCATGTCCACAGCCAGGTCCTTGATCACCGGCAGGTTCGAAAGCGGGGCGATTTCCAGCGCGCCGTCGGGCGAAGCCACCCGCGCCACGTGGGTGCGGCAGGTCCAGCGCGCGACACCGTTGACGGTCATCGCGCAGGAACCGCACATGCCGACGCGGCAGGCGTAGCGGTAGCTCAACTCGGGGTCGAGACGGCGCTGGATATGGGTGACCACGTCGAGCACGGTCTGGCTGGGCAGACGCGGCACCTGGTAGCGCACGAACTCCCCGGTCTGCTTGCCGCGCCAGACCGAGAC
>JAKBBQ010000105.1 GCA_021808405.1 Pseudomonadota bacterium
GGCGGCGGCAGGCGAGTCCGCGGCGCCCGGGCCGCTGGCCGACGGGGGAGTCGCGGGCGCCGGCACCGCGCGCGCCGCGCCCGTGGCAGACGCTGCGGACGCGGCCGTCGCGAAGCCGGCGGTCGCGCCGATCGAACCCACCGAGCCGATGGCAAGCATGGCCGCACCTCCAGGTTCGCAGGCGGGGACGGGAGTGGCCTGGTTGCGTGGAAGATTAGCCGCGGGTTCCGGGATAGGGGGTTGTACGGCCGTTGATTCATCGGTTGATAATCGTTGCTTCGATAGGAGCCCGGTTTTCCCCGAGATACCCGCCGCGGGCGGGTTCGCACGGCTTGCGGGCATGCCGCCATCGGTTACGCTGCGCGTGTCTCGCGTCGCGGCCGGGGAGCCATGCATGTCGATGTACGCCAAGCTGCAGCGCCGCGCCGCCCAGGGCAGGCCGGTGCGGGTGGGGTTGGTCGGCGCCGGCAAGTTCGGGTCGATGTATGTGTCGCAGGCGGCGCGCACGCCGGGAATCCACCTGACCGGCGTCGCCGACCTGTCGCCGGCGCGGGCGCGCGAATCGCTGCGGCGGGTCGGCTGGGCCGACGAGCGTTTCGCCGCCAGGTCCTTCGAGGACGCCGCGCGCGGCGGCGGCACCTTTGTCACCGACGATGCGCAGGCGCTGATCGCCAGCCCCCATGTCGACATCGTGATCGACGCCACCGGCAGCCCCGCTGCGGGGATCGGGCATGTGCTGCTGGCCTGCGAGCACCGCAAGCATGTGGTGATGGTCAACGTCGAGGCCGATGCGTTGGCGGGACCCTTGCTGGCGCGCCGCGCGGCCGACGCGGGGATCGTCTACTCCATGGCGTCGGGCGACCAGCCCGCGCTGATCGCCGAACTCGTCGACTGGGCGCGCACCATCGGGCTGGAGGTCGTGTGCGCCGGCAAGGGCACCAAGTACCTCCCCGCCTACCACGAGTCGACGCCGCGGACCGTCTGGGAGCACTACGGCTTCAGCGCGGAGCAGGTGGCGGCGGGCGATTTCAACGCCCGGATGTTCAACTCCTTCCTCGACGGCACCAAGTCGGCGCTGGAGATGGCCGCGGTGGCCAACGCCTGCGAGCTCGACCCGCCGCCCGACGGCCTGGCCTTCCCCCCCTGCGGGGTCGACGACCTGCCGCGGGTGCTGCGCCCGCTGCACGACGGCGGCGTGCTGAGCCGGCGCGGCACGGTCGAGGTCGTGTCCTCGCTGGAGCGCGATGGCCGGCCGGTGTTGCGCGACCTGCGCTGGGGGGTGTACGTGGTGTTCGAGGCGCCGACCGACTACGTGCGCGACTGCTTCCAGCAGTACGGACTGCAGACCGACGACAGCGGCCGTTACGCGGCGATGTACAAGCCCTACCACCTGATCGGACTCGAACTGGGCACTTCGGTGGCGAGCATCGCCACCCGCGACGAGGCGACGGGATCGAGCCGCGAGTGGCGGGCCGATGTGGTCGCAGTGGCCAAGCGGGCGTTGAAGGCGGGGGAAGCCCTCGACGGCGAAGGAGGCTTCACGGTCTACGGCAAGCTCGTTCCCGCCGCGACCTCGTTGCGCCTGGGGGCGCTGCCCATCGGCCTGGCGCACGGGTTGGCGCTGCAGGCCGACGTCGCCGCCGGGCAGCCGGTGCGCTGGAGCGACGTGCGCCACGACCCGGCGAACCCGGCCGTCGCGCTGCGCCGCGAAATGGAAGCGCTGTTCGGCGCGCAGGCGACGGGTCGGCCCTGACGCCCGGCCGGCGGCAGCTTGCGCGGCCGTGGTCGGCTGGGATTGGGGTTTTTGCCGGAGATACTGGTATCAGTTTTTTATACAGTGTCGGAAGCCGTGGCAACCGGCCGCGCCTGGAAGGCACGCTCAAGGAGAAAGGGATGGCAAACGGGCATCATCAGGTTCTGCTGATCGGCGGCGGTGCGGCCGGGATCACCGTGGCGGCCATCCTGCGCCGCCGCGCCCCGCACATCGAGGTCGCGATCGTCGAGCCGGCCGACGAGCATTACTACCAGCCGGCCTTCACCCTGGTCGGCGCCGGGGTGTATCCGCTGGCCAAGACCCGCCGGCCGCAGCAAAGCCTCATCCCCGCGGGGGTGACCTGGATTCGCGACGCGGCCAGCAGCTTCGAGCCCGAGCGCAACAGCGTGACCCTGCAAGGCGGGCAGACGCTGCAGTACGACTACCTGGTGGTGTGCACAGGGGTCAAGCTGGACTGGGACAAGATCGAAGGCCTCGCCGACACCCTGGGCAGCAACGGGGTGTGCAGCAACTACTCGCCGCGCAGCGTCGGCTACACCTGGGAGTGCGTGCAAAGGCTCAAGGCCGGCGACAAGGTGGTCTGCACCCAGCCGCCGATGCCCTTCAAGTGCCCCGGGGCGCCGCAGAAGATCGCCTACCTGATCGCCGACCAGCTGCGCAAGCGCGGCATGCTCGCCAGCTCCAAGGTGGACTTCTACACCCACGCTCCGGCGATCTTCGGCGTGCCGTATTTCGCCCGCGCGCTCGACAAGGTCGCCGCCGGCTACGGAATCGGCGTGCACAAGCAGCAGCAGCTGGTCGCGGTGGACGGCAAGTCGCGCACCGCGACCTTCGAGTTCGTCGGCGAGGCGCGCAAGGGCGAGCGCGAGACGGTGCCCTTCGACCTGTTGCACGTGTCGCCGCCGCAAAGCCCGCCCGACGCGATCAAGGCCTCGTCGCTGGCCAACGCCGGCGGCTGGGTCGACGTCAACCAGAACACCCTGCAGCATGTGCGCCACGCCAACGTCTATGCCCTCGGGGACGTGGCCTCCACCCCCAACAGCAAGACCGCGGCCGCGGTGCGCAAGCAGGCCCCGGTGGTGGCGCAGGCGATCATCAGCACGGTGGCGGGGCAGCTGGTGCCCGGGAACTACGACGGCTACGCGTCCTGCCCGCTGACCACGGCGATGGGCAAGACCATCCTGGCCGAGTTCATCTACGGCGGCAAGGTCACCCCCACGCTGCCGCTGACCCCGTCGAAGGAGCGCTGGATCAACTGGTGGATCAAGTGCACCGGGCTGCCGACCATGTACTGGCACTACATGCTCAAGGGCCGCGTCTGGTTTCCCAGGCACAACACCGCGTACCAGGAAGAAAGCGTCTGAGGGCCCGCGTCCGGCGCGCAGCCGAAGGCCGGCGACGCGCTGCCGCGAGGTCGACTCGCGGCAGCGCCGTGAAAACCCGGTTTCCGGCGATTCACCGCGTTTTCCCGCTTTCTCCTGATTCACCGGATTTCCGCGGATTCCCTGAACGATCGAGTGGTATTGAGCGGGTCGGTTTGACGACGCCGGGGTCGGCGCCAACAATGCGCCGACACGTGATTTTCCCCTCGATCGTCCATGGCCCATCCCGCACCGCCCGAAATCGTCGCCCAGCGCACTCCGCGGCGCCATGCCTCGCTTCGCGAACTGCTCGCGACCCGATCCTGCCTGCGGGTCATCGAGGCGCACAGCCCGATTTGCGCGATCGTCGCCGAATCGGCCCGCATCGAACAGCATGCCGGCTGTCTCGAATATGACGCGCTGTGGTCGGGTTCGCTGACCGACGCGACGGCGCGCGGCAAACCCGATACCGGGGTACTGGATATACGGCATCGCCTGTCGAATATCGACGAAATATTCGAGGTGAGCTCCAAACCCCTGCTGGTCGACGCGGATTCGGGCGGATATGCCCAGCATTTCGAATTGAATGTCCGCGCTCTCGAGCGGCGTGGCGTCGCCGCGGTGATCATCGAGGACAAGGTCGGCTTCAAGAAGAACTCGCTGCTCGGCACGACGGCCGGGCAGGTGCAGGAGTCGGCGGCCGCGTTCGGCGAGAAGATCCGGCGCGGCAAGGCGGCGCAGGCCGGGGGCGATTTCATGATCATCGCCCGCATCGAAAGCCTGGTGCTCGGCGCCGGCATGGCCGACGCGCTGCAGCGCGCGCTGGTCTATGTCGAGGCCGGCGCCGACGGCATCATGATCCACAGCAACCGCACCGATCCCGCCGAACTGCTGGAGTTCGCGCGCAGGTTTCGCGCCTGCCACTCCGGCGTCGCGCTGGTGTGCGTGCCGACCCGGCTGGCCGAAGTCTCGTTCGCCGAGTTCGCGCGCCACGGCTTCCAGGTGGTCATCTACGCCAACCAGTTGTTGCGCGCCGCCTACCCGGCGATGCGCGAGGTCGCGCTGGCCATCCTGCGGCAAGGCCGCACGCTGGAGGCCGAGGCGCGCTGCATGCCGGTCGAGGACATCCTGCGCCTAGTGCCCGGCACCTGCTGAGCCCACCTCCCGCGCCCATCATGGCCATCGCCGCAGCGCACTTCGTCGACCAGCTGGCCGCGCTGGGCGTGCGCTTCGTCGCCGGGGTCCCGGACACCATCCTGTGCGAGCTGGCCGGCCGCCTCGGCGCGCCCGACAGCCCGCTGCGCCACCTGGTGGCCTGCAACGAGGGGGCGGCGGTCGCCGCGGCGATCGGGCACCACCTGGCCAGCGGCGCGGTGGCCGCGGTCTACCTGCAGAACTCCGGGCTGGGTCACGCCGCCAACCCGCTGGCCAGCCTGGCCGCCCCCGAGGTGTGCTCGATTCCGCTGCTGCTGCTGGTCGGCTGGCGCGGCGAACTCGCCGACGACGGCACCCAGCTCGCCGACGAGCCGCAGCACCGCTTGCAGGGCCGGCTCACTCCCGCGCAGCTCGATCTGCTGGGCATCGCCCACGAGACCCTCGGCCCCGCCGACAGCGACCCCGCCGCGGCGCTGCGCAGGCTGCTGCGGCTGGCGCTGCGGCGGCAGCGGCCGGTGGCGCTGCTGCTGCGTCGCGGCACCTTCGCGCCCGCACCCGCGGGCAGCGTCGGCCCGCCGCTGGCCGCCGGCGCGCCGCAGATGTCCCGGGAACAGGCGATCGAGGCCTGCCTGCGCGCGCTGCCGGCGGGCGCGGCGACCGTGGCCACCACCGGCATGGCGTCGCGCGAACTCTTCGACCTGCGCCGCCGGCGCGGCGAGCCGCACGACCTCGACTTCCTGGTCGTCGGCGCGATGGGCCACGCCTCGCATGTCGCGCTGGGCCTGTGTTGCGCCGACCCCGGCCGCCCGGTGCTGTGCCTCGACGGCGACGGCGCGGCGCTGATGCACCTGGGGGCGCTGGCCTCGTGTGCCGGAGCTCGCGGGCTGTTGCATGTGGTGCTGAACAACGGTGCCCACGAGTCGGTCGGCTGCCAGCCGACCTCGGCCCCAGCGTTGCGGCTGGCCGCGCTGGCGCGCGCCTGCGGCTACGCCAGGGTGGCCACGGTGCGCTCCGCCGCGTCGCTGGAGGCGGCGGTGCGCGATTTCCTCGAAGGTGGGCAAAGCGGCTTCATCGAGGCCGTCTGCCGCGTCGGCCATCGCGCCGATCTCGGCCGTCCCGCGCTGGCTCCGCGCGAGGCCGCGCGGCAGTTCATGCGGGCGCTGCGCCGGCCCGCGGGCGGGCCTTGAGATGCTGCAGGTCAAGGCCGTCGCCTCCAATGTGCGCGCCCTCGATCGGGCGCGGCTGGCCGCGTGCAGCGTCGACTCCGACTGGCCGGCGGCCGAGGGCGTGGTGCTGTTGCTGCAGACCCTGGCCGATGCCGGATCGATCCGCTCGCTGGAGAACCAGCAGGGGCGCGAGGTCGCGCTGTACCGCGGGGACCGCTTCGTCGGCGTGCTGGCGCACCGGCGCTCCAGCACCTCCGAGTACGGCGAGGTCCCGTCGGGGGTCGGCCCGGGCGCCTCGTGCGAGCTGGACCTGCTGGCCCACGGCGGCGTCGTCGGCAGGGGCCTGAGCATCCCGCCGGCGCACGCGGCCGGCGGCTTCACCCGGGTGCGGGTCCTCGGCGCGCTGGCGCAGCAGGGCCGCGCGTTGCGCCTGCGCGACCTCTGCGGGTGTCCGCCGGAGCCCGGGCCCGACGCGCCGCCGCGGCGCAGGCAGCCCGCGGTGCCGACGCTGCTGGTCTGCGGCAGCGCGGCCGAGGTCGGCAAGACCACCACCTGCGCGGCGCTGATCCGCGCGCTCAAGCGCAGGGGCCTGGTGGTCGGCGCTGCCAAGCTCACCGGAACCGGCCGGCTGCGCGACATCCTGGCGATGCGCGACGCCGGGGCCGACCACGCGCTGGACTTCCCCGAGCTGGGCCTGGCCACCACCTACACCGCGGCGCAGCCGGTGCTCGAGGCGGCCCGCGAGATCCTCGGGCGCCTGGACGCCAGCGGGTGCCAGGTCGTCGTCGCCGAACTCGGCGGGGACATCATCGAGGCCAACGCCGACGCGCTGCTGGCCGACCCGCGGATCGCCGGGCGCTGCCGCGCGATCGTGCACGTCGCCGGCGACGTGCTGGGCATCCTCGGCGCCGCCGCGCTGTATCGCCGCTTCGGGCTGCGCCAACCCATCCAGCCGACGCTGCCCAAGGGGCGCAATCCGCTGGGCACCGTCGAGCGGCTGCGGGAATTCGGCTGGGATGCGCTGGACGCCCTCGATGCGGCCGCCTGCGACGCCTATGTCGAGCGCCTGCTGGCGGTCGGGGTGTCGGGATGAGCGACCCCGGCGACCCCGGCTGGCTGGCCGAGCTGCCGGCGTGGGCGCAAGGCGCTGCCGGCGCGCAGCTGGGCTTCCTCGGCGTGGTCCTGGTGTTCTCGTGGCTGTCGTCGGCGCTCGGGGTCGGGGGCTACGCGCTGTTGCCGCTGTTCGTCTGGCATTACGGCGCGAAGAGCGGCGTGGCCGTGATCACCGTGTATTTCCTGTTCCAGAACCTGAGCAAGGTGGCGCTGCTGTGGCGCCACATCGACTTCGGCTTCGCCGCCAGGCTCGTCGCCTGGGCGGTGCCCGGCGCGGTGCTCGGCGGCGCGCTGCTGGTGGTGCTGCCGGCGCGGCACTTCCAGCGCATGCTGGGCGCCGGCATGCTCGCGCTGCTGCTGCTGCCGCGCCTGCTGCCG
The DNA here is from genome assembly GCA_021808405.1 of Pseudomonadota bacterium. GTDB lineage: Bacteria > Pseudomonadota > Gammaproteobacteria > Burkholderiales > Burkholderiaceae_C > Thiomonas_A. The sequence continues at coordinate 6,948 of JAKBBQ010000105.1, forward strand.
CGCCTGCCCGCGCCCTCGCCGCGGTTGCGGAGCCTGGGCGTGGCCGGCTTCGCTCTCGCGTACGGCGTGGCTTCGGGGGTGCTGGGTAGCGGAAACGCGCTCAAGGGCCCGCTGCTGACCTCGCTGGGGGTGCTCAAGGAGCGCTATGTCGGCACCTATGCGTTGACTTCGCTGGCGCTGAACGTGCCCAAGCTGGCGGTCTACCACCAGGGCGGGGTCGCCTCGGCAGCGCTCCTGGCCGCGTGCTGGCCCCTGTTGCTGGTCTCGCTGGCCGGGACGTATCTGGGCAAGCGGGCGCTGCGCCACATCCCCGAGTCCTGGTTCGAGAAGGTGACCACCGCGGTGTTCGTCGTCTCGGCGCTGTCGATGCTGGTCTTCCCGCAATGAGCGAGCAGGCGCCGCCGATGCACGACGAGGGATCGCGGGTCGCCGGCCGCAGGCTGCTCGGCGGGCGGCGGGTCGAACTGCGCAATCCCCATGACGGCAGGCCGCTCGCGGTGCTGTCGCTGGCGGTGGAAGCCGACGCGCTGCGCGCGCTGCACCACGCCGCCGGCTACCGCGCCCGGCTGTCGCGCCACCGCCGCAGCCAGATCCTGCTCGCCGCCGCGGCCGCGCTGGACGCGCGCAGCGAGCAGGCCGCCCGGCTGATCACCCTGGAATCCGGGCTCAGCCTGGTCGACACCGGCCGCGAGGTGCTGCGGGTGCTGGCGTTGCTGCGCACCGCGGCTGCCGAGGTGCTGCGCGACGACGCGGAGTGCTTCGCCGGCGACACCAGCGCGGAGCAGACGCGGCGGCGCATGGTCACCAGCCGCGAACCGCTGGACGGAGTGGTGCTGGCGATCACCCCGTTCAACCACCCGATGCACCAGGTCGCGGCGAAGGTGGTTCCGGCGATCGCGACCAACAACCGGGTGCTGCTCAAGCCTTCGGAAAAGACCCCGCTTTCGGCGCTGTATCTGGCGGACCGGCTGCTCGAGGCCGGGCTCCCGTCGCCGATGCTGCAGGTGCTGACGGGCGACGCGCCGAGCCTCGTCGGTTGCCTGTTGCGCCGCCCGGAGGTCGCGATGCTGACCTTCACCGGAAGTGTCGAGACCGGGCAGGCGCTGGCCGCCCGTGCCGGCGCGCGGCGCCTGGTGCTCGAACTCGGCGGCAACGACGCGCTGCTGGTCATGGACGACGCCGACCTGCCGGCCGCGGCGTGCCTGGCCGCCGAAGGCGCGTTCGCCCATTCCGGGCAGCGCTGCACCGCGGTCAAGCGCATCCTGGTGCAGCGCCGGGTTGCCGCCGACTTCACCGCGCTGCTCGCCGAGGCGGCCGCGCGGTGGAGCTGGGGCGATCCGCTGGGAGCACGCATCGGCACGGTGATCGACGCGACGGCCGCGTTGCGCATCGAGGCGCGCGTGAGCGCGGCGATCGCCGCCGGGGCCGCGCTGCGCGCCGGGCATGTCCGCGCGGGCGCCGCGTATGCGCCCACCGTGCTGGCCGAGGTCGATCCGGGCATGGAACTGGTGCAGCAGGAAACCTTCGGGCCGGTGGCGCCGGTGATCGCCTTCGACACCATCGACGAGGCGGTGGACCTTGCCAACGGCACCGCCTACGGCCTGTCGGCCGCGGTCTGCACCAACCGCCTGGACCTCGTCGACCGGCTGTTCGACGAGTTGCGCGTCGGTTCGCTCAACGTATGGGAGGTGCCGGGGTGGCGCACCGAACTCGCGCCCTTCGGCGGGGTCAAGGCCTCGGGCCTGGGGTACAAGGAGGGGGTGCTCGAGGCGATGCGCGGCTACACCACCGTCAAGTGCCTGTCGCTGCCCTGGGGAGCCTGGCGATGACCATGCGGCACCTGCTGTCGACCGATGACCTGGACCCGGACGCCATCGAGCGGCTGTTCGCGGTCGCGCGTTCCGCCGAGCCGGTGGCGCGCCGCCGCAAGGTCTGCCGGGCGCTCGAGGGCGCGGTGCTGGGCAACCTGTTCTTCGAGGCCAGCACCCGCACCCGCATGAGTTTCGCCGCCGCCTTCTGCCGCCTCGGCGGCGCGGTGTGCGACACCACCGGATTCACCTTTTCGTCGATGGCCAAGGGCGAGTCGATCCACGACACCAGCCGGGTCATCAGCGGCTATGTCGACGTGCTGGTCGTGCGACATCCCGAGCGCGGCGCCGTCGCGCAGTTCGCGCAGGCCACCCACGTGCCGGTGATCAACGGCGGCGACGGGCCCGGCGAGCACCCCAGCCAGGCGCTGCTCGACCTGTACACCCTGGACAACGAATTCGCGCGGCTGGGCCGCCAGGTCGACGGCGCGCACGTGGCGTTGATCGGCGATCTCAAGTACGGCCGTACCGTGCATTCGCTGCTCAAGCTGCTGTCGTTGTACCGCGGGCTGCGCTTCACCCTCATCGCCCCGCCGGGGCTGGAAATGCCCGCCGAGCTGTGCGAGCTCGCGGCCCGCCGCGGCCACCGCATCGACACCCGCGGCAGCCTGCGCCAGCCGCTGCGCGACCTCGACCTGGCCTACGCCACGCGCATCCAGCGCGAGCGCTTCACCGGCGAGCAGACCGCGGGCTACACCCCCGAGTTCCGCGTCGACAAGGCCTTCGTCGACACCTGCTGCGGGCCGCGGACCGTGCTGATGCACCCGTTGCCGCGCGACAGCGCCCCCGACGCCAACGACCTCAGCACCGACCTCGACGGCGATCCGCGCACCGCGATCTTCCGCCAGTCCGACAGCGGGGTCGCGGTGCGCATGGCGCTGTTCGCGACGCTGCTCGGGGTCGAGCAGCAGCTGCAGCGCCCGCTTGCCGACGCAACCTGGCGCAGGCCGCGCCGCCTGGGCCCCAGCGACGCCCCCTTCTACACCCTGGACGACTGAACGCGTCGCGCGGCGCGCGCCGGGGCTCAGGCGCCGGCAGCTTGCGCGGGTCCGCGCGGTCCCGCGAGCGACTCCGCGACCCCCTTGCGCGCCTTGCCGCCGGCCCGCTGCGTGGCGGCGGCCGGCGCGGCAGCGGGGGCGGTGGTGCGGGCGCCCGCGCTCCATTGCGCCAGCACCGCCATCAGGTCGCCGAAGCGCTCGCCCTGCACCAGCACATGCGAGCGCAGCGCCTGGGCCGCGCGGTCGCCGTCGCCTGCGAACATGGCGTCGACCACCGCCTGGTGTTCGGCCAGCGAGGCGCCCAGGCGTCCCTTGACCCGCAGCTGCAGCCTGCGGTAGGGGCGCAGCCGCCGGCTCAGCGCCAGCGCCTGTTCGCGCAGGAACTCGTTGTGGCTGCCGGCGTAGATCAGGTGGTGGAAGCGTTCGTTGAGGTGGTAGTAGCGGTCGGCGTCGCCGTCGTTGCGGGCGGCTTCGCAGGCGCGGTGCGCCTGCAGCAGTTCCGCGCGTTCCTCGTCGGACATGCGGCGCGCCGCGTGGCGCGCGCACATCGCCTCGTACTCGGCCATGACCTCGAACATCTCGATCAGGCGCTGCGCGCCCAGCTCGGCCACCGTGGCGCCGCGCCGGTGTCGCAGTTCGACCAGGCCGGTGGCCGCCAGCTGCAGCAAGGCCTCGCGCACCGGGGTGCGCGACACCTGGTAGCGCTGCGACAGTTCGGCCTCGTCCAGCGGTGCGCCCGGAGTCAGCGCGCCGGTGACGATCGCCTCCTCGATGCTCTCGCGCAATTGCTCGGCCAGGGAAAGCGACTTGTCCATGGGCTGCATCCACTTGTCCATGTGCTGCATCCTAGGTCTTGCCCGAGGGTCTTGCCCAGATCCTGCCCGCATGTACAGGAAAACCCTGTATCACCCATACGTACGGCATCGTGAAAAATACACAAATTGCTTTTGTGTATTTTGGAGATCCGACTTGTCGATGTCCAGCGATTCCTTCGCCACCACCGGCGGCCAGTCCGCACGCTGGGCGCGGCGCGGTGCGCGCAAGGCCGAGCGGCTGGCCGCCGTCTCGCATCTGGCGCAGGGCTGCGTGCTGCCGACCGCGCGCCTGGCCGACGCGCTGGCGTTGTTGCTGCGCCCCGGCGACCGCGTGGCGCTGGAGGGCAACAACCAGAAGCAGGCCGACTTCCTCTCGCGCTCGCTGGCCAGCCTGGATCCGTCGACGGTGCATGACCTGCACCTGCTGATCTCCAGCATCAGCCGGCCCGAGCACCTGGATCTGTTCGAAAAGGGAATCGCGCGGCGCCTGGATTTCGCCTATGCCGGGCCGCAAAGCCTGCGGGTGGCGCAGCTCATCGAGGACGGCAGGCTCGAGGTCGGC
>JAKBBQ010000106.1 GCA_021808405.1 Pseudomonadota bacterium
CGAGGGCGCCACGGTGTTCGCCTACCACGTGCTCGACCCCGAGCGCTACGGGGTGGTCGAATTCGACCGCCACGGCAAGGCGATCAGCATCGAGGAAAAACCCGGCCGCCCGAAGAGCAACTACGCCGTGACGGGGTTGTATTTCTACGACCGCGAGGCGCCGGACATCGCCGCATCGCTCAAGCCCTCGGCGCGCGGCGAGTTGGAGATCACCGACCTCAACTGCCGCTACCTGGAGCGCGGCCGCCTTCAGGTGCGCTGCCTGGGGCGTGGCCACGCCTGGCTGGACACCGGCACCCACGAGAGCCTGCTCGACGCCGGGCAGTTCATCGCCACGCTGGAAAAGCGCCAGGGCTTGAAGGTGTCCTGCCCGGAGGAGATCGCCTGGCGCCACGGCTGGATCGACGGCGTGCAACTGCAGCGCCTGGCCGAGCCGATGCGCAAGAACGGCTACGGCCAGTACCTGCTGCGGCTGCTCGAATCCGATCCCGCGTGAGCTTCGCAAGGATCGCGCCCATGCCATTCACCGTCACCGCCACCGCGCTGCCCGAGGTGCTCGTGCTCGAGCCGAGGATATTCAGCGACACCCGGGGATTTTTTTTCGAAAGTTACAACCGCCGCGATTTCGCCTCCGCGACCGGGATCGACTGCGAATTCGTGCAGGACAATCATTCGCTGTCGGTGCAGTGGGTTCTGCGCGGCCTGCACTACCAGATCCGCCATCCGCAGGGCAAGCTGGTGCGGGTGCTCAGCGGCAAGGTGTGGGACGTGGTGGTCGACCTGCGACGCAGTTCGCCCCGCTTCGGTCGCTGGGTGGGGCTCGAACTGTCGGCGCAGAACCGGCGCCAGCTCTGGGTTCCGCCCGGATTCGCGCATGGCATCCTGGCGCTCAGCCCCCAGGCCGAGTTGCTGTACAAGACCACCGACTACTGGTTTGCCGAGCACGAGCGGTCGCTGGCGTGGAACGACCCCCGGCTGGCGATCGCCTGGCCGCTGGACGGCGTGCAGCCCATCCTGGCCGCCAAGGACGCCGCAGCGCCGTCGCTGGAGCGCGCCGACTGCTTCGACTGAACGCCGCCCCGGCCTTGGCGGGCGCGCTCCAGACACTACAATCCGCGGCTCATCCCCCGAAGGACATCCCGGTGCGAGCCCTTGCCTCACTCTCCCCCGGCCGGCTTGCTCTGGCCGTGACCGCGGCGTGGGCCCTCGGCATGGGCAGTGCAGCCGCGCAGAGCGTGGCGCAACCGGGGCAGGTCTATCCGATGGGCAGCCAGGTCGGCTACGCCAGTTTCGGCGCCGGCCCGACGCTGACGGTCAATTGCGTCAGCTATCCGCTGGGCCCCGGGCTGCGGGTGCTGACCGCCGGTCGCCACCTGCTGCTGCGCAACCAGCTCGCCGGACTGCAGGGCCCGGCGGTGTTCGTACGCGACGCCATGGGCAATGTGTTCAGGGTCTGGATGCTGGCGCCCGAACAGGCCGCCTCCGGCGTCGCGGCCGCCCCGAATCAGTGCCTGTTCGGCCAATATTGAAGCGCGCCGGCCTGCGGCCGCAGCGGCGAACCCGGCCGCGCCGCGCCCGCGGCACCCGACCATGAAAAAACTCTATATCAAGACCTTCGGCTGCCAGATGAACGAGTACGACTCGGCCAAGATGGCCGATGTGCTCGGCCAGTCGCAGGGCTGGCAGCCGACCGACACCCCGGAGGACGCCGACCTGGTGCTGCTCAACACCTGCTCGATCCGCGAGAAGGCGCAGGAAAAGGTGTTCAGCGACCTCGGCCGCCTGCGCCTGCTGAAAACCCAGCGCCCGCAGATGCGCATCGGCGTGGCCGGCTGCGTGGCCAGCCAGGAGGGTGCGGCGATCGTCGAGCGCGTGCCCTTCGTCGACCTCGTGTTCGGGCCGCAGACCCTGCATCGCCTGCCCCAACTGCTCGAGCAGCGCGAGCGCAGCGGGCGCGCGCAGGTGGACGTGAGCTTCCCCGAGATCGAGAAATTCGACCACCTGCCCGCCGCCCGCGCCGAGGGCGCCACCGCCTTCGTGTCGATCATGGAGGGTTGCAGCAAGTACTGCAGCTACTGCGTCGTGCCCTATACCCGCGGCGAGGAGGTTTCGCGCCCGCTGGACGACGTGCTGACCGAGGTCGCCGAGCTGGCCGCGCAGGGCGTGCGCGAGGTCACGCTGCTGGGCCAGAACGTCAACGCGTGGCGGCACCGGATCGACGGCGAGCCCGCCGACTTCGCGCTGCTGTTGGAGTACGTGGCACAGATCCCCGGCATCGAGCGCATCCGCTACACCACCAGCCACCCCAACGAATTCACCCAGCGGCTGATCGACGCCCACGGCCGCATCCCCCAGCTTGCCGGCCATGTCCACCTGCCCGTGCAGCATGGCTCGGACCGCATCCTGGCGGCGATGAAGCGCGGCTACACCGTGCTGCAGTTCAAGCAGATCGTGCGCCGGCTGCGCGCGGCGCGCCCGGGGATCAGCATCGGCTCGGACTTCATCGTCGGCTTCCCCGGCGAGACCGACGCCGATTTCGAGCAGCTGGTCCAACTGGTCGACGACGTGCGCTTCGACTCGAGTTACAGCTTCGTGTTCAGCCCGCGCCCGGGCACGCCGGCCGCCGCGCTGGCCGACGACACCCCGCAGGCGCTCAAGCTGCAGCGCCTGCAGCGGCTGCAGGCGCTCCTGGAAAGCCATGCCCAGGCGGTATCGGAGTCGATGGTGGGAAGCAGGCAGCGGGTGCTGGTCGAGGGCCCGGGCAAGCGCAACCCCGACGAGTGGCAGGGGCGCACCGAGAACAACCGCATGGTGCACTTCGCCGGGCCGCGCGACCTGGAGGGCCGCATGCTCGAGCTGCGCATCGCCGCCGCCTACCCGCATTCGCTGCGCGGGGAACTCACGCCCGCGTGAGGCCCGGCGCGGCCGGGCCGGGCGCCGCCGATCGCTAGCGGATCGCCAGCCGCAGCGAATCCCAGGCCCGTTTGAAGAAGCCGGCCTGCCGCACCGGGGTCAGGGCCACCAGCGGGAAACTGGCCAGCGGCTTGCCCGACAGCGACACCTGCAGCGTGCCCAGGCGCTGACCCGCGCTGAGGGGCGCCACCAGCGGGTTGTCGCGCTCGACCACGCTCTGGATGCGCGAAGCGTCGCCGCGGGGAACCGTGACCACCTCGCCCTGCAGGCTGCCGATTCCCACCGTCGACTGGGCACCCTTCCACACCCTGGCCTGCAGCACGGGCTTGCCGGGTTGCAGCAGGTGCAGGTCGTCGAAATTCTGGTAGGCCCAGTTGAGCAGCTCGGCGCTCTCGGCCACCCGCGCGTGCTCGGTCGGGGTTCCCATGACCACGGTCATGACGCGCCGCTGCCCGTTCGGGGTGTTGCGCAGCGCGGTGGTGATCATGCAGTAGCCCGCGCTCTCGGTGTAGCCGGTCTTCATGCCGTCGACCGAGGGATCGGTGAACAGCAGGCTGACCCGGTTGGGCTGGGTGATGTGGTTGTAGGTGAAGTCCTTGACCTTGAAGTAGCGCGCGAAGTCGCCGGGGAAGTCGCGGATGATGTGGGTGGCGATCACCGCCAGGTCATGCGCGCTGCTGTGGTGGTCGGGCGAGGGCAGGCCGGTGGGGTCGGAGAAATGGGTGTCGTGCAGGCCCCACTGCTGCGCCTGGCGGTTCATCATCGAGACGAAGGTGGCGGCCGAGCCGGCCACCGTCTGCGCCAGGGTCATCGCGGCGTCGTTGCCCGACTGCACGATCATTCCCAGCAACAGGTCGTTGACCGACACCGGCACCCGCGGGTCGATGAACATGCGCGAACCCCCGGTGCGCCAGGCCTTCGCGCTTTCGTGCACCATCTGGTCGCGCTGGATCACCCCGTCGTGGATGGCCTTGAAGGTCAGGTAGGCGGTCATCAGCTTGGTCAGCGAGGCCGGGGCTTCCTGCAGGTGGGCGTCGTGCTGCGCCAGGATCTGGTTGCTGGTCATGTCCAGCACCAGCCAGCTGCGCGCATCCAGGGTCGGCGGGGTGACGGTCTGCAGCAGCGCGGCGGTCGGGCCGTCGGGCAGGTTGCCGGGAGCGCCCGGCAACGCAGCGCCCGCCGGGGCTGCCGTGGCGGGCGCGGCTGCGCCGGCGGGCGCGGCCACGGCGCCGCAGACTGCCGTGGCCAGCGCGAGCGCGAGTGCTCCTGCGGTGGCGCCACGCGCGAGGCGACCGGAGGCAGGCGACGAAGAGGTGGGGGTCGTGCGAGGGGAGCAGAACAAGGACATGATGCGGATCACCCGATCAAGAAAACGGCGGCAGGCCGCCGGCGGATGGAAAACAAGCCCGGGGGGCAGCCGATACGAACCTGCCGCACCATAGCAGCGCGGCGCGGGCACGTTGTTTCCTCAGGTATCGCCGCGCAGACCGCCCGCCCGGGGCCGAACGCGGCCTGCGCGCGCCTCAGGCCGGGCGGGTGGCATGCCAGGCGCAAACCCACTCCTTCAGCGGCGTCAGCAGGCCATGGAAGAAATGCCCGGCCCCCGGCACCACCAGCACCGGCTGCGACTGCGGCCGAGCCCAGTCGAGCACCGCGGCCAGCGGCACCACGTCGTCGCTCTCGCCATGCACCACCAGCATGCGCGAAGCCAGCGGCCCGGCATCGGCGCGGCGCAGCGGCGGCACCTCGAAGGTCGCCACCGCGGGCGCCACCAGGCACAGGTGGGCGACCTCGGCGCCCTGTTCGCGCAATCGCGCGCACAGCCGGGTCGCCACGAAACCGCCGAACGAAAAGCCGGCCAGCGCCAGCTCGGCCGGCTGCGGCAGCAGCTCGGCGCCTGCGAATTGCAGCGCCGCGTGCAGGTCGTCGACCTCGCCCAGGCCCGCGCCGTAGCTGCCCTGGCTCTGGCCTACGCCGCGGAAGTTGGGGCGCACGGCGAGGTAGCCCAGGCTTACCCAGGCCCGCGCAAGGGTCTGCGCCACCTTGTTGTCCAGCGTGCCGCCATGCAGCGGGTGCGGATGGGCGATCAGCGCCAGGCCGCGCGGCGCCTGCGCCGGCTCGTCCCAGGCGATCTCCAGGCGGCCTGCGGGCCCGTCGATCAGACGGCGCCGGGTCGCCGGGTTCATGCCGCCTGGTCCTCGCCCAGCAGCAGGCGTTCGACGATCTCTCCGCGCAGCAGATGGCGCTCGACGATTTCGTCGATGTCCGCCTGGTCGACATAGGTGTACCAGACCCCCTGGGGGTACACCACGCACACCGGCCCCTGCTCGCAACGCTCCATGCAGCCTGCGCGGTTGACCCGCACCTTGCCGGGGCCCGCCAGGCCGGCCTGCTTGACGGCCTTCTTGCAATGCTCGAAGGCCTGCTCGGCTCCCTGCGCCGCGCAGCACGGCCGCGTGCCGTCGCGCTGGTTCAGGCAGAAGAACACGTGGTATTGGTAGTAACTCATCGCAATCCGCCATGCGCGGCCGGCGAGGGCCGGAACGGCTTCAGAAGGGTTTGACCACCACCATCGGGACGATCACGAACAACGCGACGGTGGGAATTTCGTTGAACCAGCGGTACCAGCGGTGGCCGTGGCGGTTGCGCCCCTGCTCGAACTGCCGCAGCAGGCGGCGGCAGGCGTGATCGAAGGCCAGCAGCACCAGAACGAAAGCCAGCTTGACGTGCATCCAGCCGTTGCCCGGCCCGCGCAACCCGACCCCATAGTAGAGCCACAGCACGAGGCCGAAGCCCAGCGCCGGCAGCATCAGGATGGTCATGAAGCGCAGCAGCTTGCGCGCCATCAGCAGCAAGCGCTCGCGTTCGGCCTGCGCCTGCGGGCCGTCGCCGACCATCGCCAGGTTGACATAGATGCGCGGCAGGTAGAAGAGCCCTGCGAACCAGGACACGACAAAAATCACATGCAGCGCTTTGATCCACAGGAACATCGGGTCCTCTCGGAAGAATGCGGCCGGCCCGCACGCGCCGGCGCGACACCCCGGCAGCACGCGGCTCAGCGCACATTGTGCCTGCGCCGGCCCGGCGCTCCGCCAAAAAAAGACCCCGGCCGGAGCCGGGGTGAACAGCCTTGAGTCGGTTCAAGGCACCCGCTCAGGGAGGAGAAGCGGGAGGAAGCGCCTCGCGGCAACCACCTGGTCCATAGACTGGGGTAAGCTGGAAAAGTTCCCGGCCTTGCGCTTTTTTACTCCGGCGTACCGATTCGTTCCCTGTCGTTGCCCGACGTTTCCTGGCACGCCCGCTGGGGCGCGCCCTGCCTGCCATGACCCAACCCCCGTTTCCCGCCACCCGCCTGCGGCGACTTCGCCGCGATGACTTCACCCGCCGCCTGGTGCGCGAGCACCGCCTGGCGGTCGAGGACCTGATCCTGCCGGTGTTCGTGCTCGACGGCGAGCGCCAGCGCCAGGCGGTGGCCTCGATGCCCGGGGTCGAACGGCTGAGCCTGGACCATTTGCTGCCGGTGGCCGAGGAATGCGCCCGCCTGGGCATCCCGGTGATCGCGCTGTTCCCGGTCATCGACCCGGCGCTGAAGACCCCGGACGGGCTCGAAGCGACCAACCCCGACGGCCTGGTGCCGCGGGTGGTGCGCGCCCTCAAGCGCGAATTCCCCCAGCTCGGCGTGCTGACCGACGTCGCTCTCGACCCCTATACCTCGCATGGGCAGGACGGACTGCTCGACCCGAGCGGCTACATCGTCAACGAGCCGACGGTGCAGGTGCTGGTGCGCCAGGCGTTGGTGCAGGCGCAGGCCGGGGTGGATATCGTCGCCCCCAGCGACATGATGGACGGGCGCATCGGCGCGATCCGCCAGGCGCTCGAAGACGCCGGCCACATCCATACGCGCATCATGGCCTACAGCGCCAAGTACGCCAGCGCCTTCTACGGGCCGTTCCGCGACGCGGTGGGCTCGGCCTCCAACCTGGGCAAGGCCGACAAGAAGGTCTACCAGATGGACCCGGGCAATTCCGACGAGGCGCTGCGCGAGGTGCGGCTGGACATCGCCGAAGGCGCCGACATGGTGATGGTCAAGCCCGGCATGCCCTACCTGGACATCGTGCGGCGGGTGAAAGACGAATTCCGCATGCCCACCTTCGTCTACCAGGTCAGCGGCGAATACGCGATGCTGCGCGCGGCGGCGCACAACGGCTGGCTCGACGGCCAGGCGGTGATGATGGAATCGCTGCTGGGCTTCAAGCGCGCAGGCGCCGACGGCATCCTGAGCTACTTCGCGCTCGAGGCGGCGCGAGCGCTGCGCCAGGCCTGAAACGCCGTCGAGCGGCGGCGCTGAGCGCCGCGGGCAGCCGCCGCGCTCAGCGCCACAGCACGACCAGCGCGACGGCCAGCCATCCCAGGCCGAAGTTCAGCTGCACCAGGCGGTGCACCTGCAGCAGCGCGGCGCCGGCCTGCGGCCACCGAGCGTCCTGCGCGGCGCGCAGCGCCCGGCGATAGGGCACGAAGAACAGCCAGACGAACACCGCGCTCATCAGCGCGCCGATCCCGGCCATCGCCTGCCACGCGGCCGGGGCGAAGCCGCCAGCGTGGGCCAGCAGTCCGCCCCCGCTGGCCAGCAGCAGCGCGATGCTGCACCACACCAGCGCGAAAAAGCGTCGCAGCACGCCCAGCAGCAACTGCAGGCGCAGCGGCGGCGCGACCTGCAGCAGCGCCGGACGCACAGCCACGAGCATCAGGCTCATCCCGCCGAGCCAGACGATCGCTGCCGCCAAGTGAACAAAAAGCAACAAATTGTTCAGCATGCATGACTCCCAGCCGATGCCTCGTCGCGACCCCGCTGGCGCTCGCGGCGGGGCTTGCGGACAGCACCGGCGAGCGGCCGGCGACACCGCCGGCAACGAAAGGACTGGATCGGGTGCTTAGGGTTTACGTATACTTCCGCCGTTTGGCCACGAGCGAATTGTTACAACGCCGGGCCGGGGCAGAACGAACTGGCGCGCGACACCACACCAACCGCGCGCGCCGGTTCAGGGCGTGGTCGCGCGACGCAGCGTGGCGTCGCCAGCAGTGTAGCCAGCGCACGCAACAGGGGTGCGCTGGCTGTCCAGCGGGAGTTGCGGTGCGGGAGTTGCGGTGCGGCGGTTGCGCATGGCCGCCGCCGGACAGCCTCCGCAAGGCCTGCCGCCCCGCCCTTTCCTCTTTCGATCGCAGCACCGTGCAAGCCTTGGACACCTGGCAGGAAGACAACGACAACACCTGGCGCGACCCGCTGAGTCGCGCCCAGGCGCAGGCGCTGCTGCGCGCCAAGCCCGGCGTGTCGCCGAGCGCCGTGGTCGCGCTGCAACTCGCGGTGGCGCTGGCCGCCGGGCTGCTGGGCTGGTTGCTCGCCGGGCGCGCGGCCGGGCTGTCGGCAGCCTGGGGAGGCGCGGTGGTGCTGCTGCCGGCGGCGCTGTTCGCCGCCGCGATGCGCCGCTGGCTGGTGCGCCTGCCGCCGGCGTACGCGCTGTTCGGATTCGCATTCGGCGAACTGCTCAAGATCGCCGCAACCGTGGTGCTGCTGCTGCTGGCGCCGCGGCTGCTGGGCAGCATCCACTGGCCGGCGCTGCTGCTGGGCCTGCTGGCCACGCTGCAGGTGTACTGGATTGCCCTGTTGTTGCGCGGCAAGCCGCGCGAGCGCTCGAGCGACTGATTCTTCCGCGATACCGCCGCGACCTTTCTTCCTTCCATCCGCCATGGCCGCCCCAGAACAACCCATCACCGCAGGCGAGTACATCGTCCACCACCTGACCCAATGGACCAACGTGCCGCGCACGGGGGTGATCGATTTCCACGTCATCGACATCGACTCGCTGCTCGTCACCGTGCTGCTGGGCGCGCTGGCCTTCTGGGTGCTGTGGCGGGTGGCGCGCAGCATGACCAGCGGGGTGCCCGGGCGGCTGCAGGCGGCGGTGGAATTCCTCGCCGAATTCGTCGACGAGCAGGCGCGGGGAATCGTGCGCAACGCCAAGTCCCGCGAATTCGTGACTCCGCTGGCTTTCATCGCCTTCATCTGGATCGTCATGATGAACGCGATGGACCTGTTGCCGGTGGACCTGCTGCCGCGCCTGTGGGAAGGCGCGGCCGCGGCGACCGGCCACGACCCGCAGCACGCCTACCTGCGCGTCGTGGCCACCGCCGACCTGTCGGTGTCGCTGGGCATGTCGATCACCGTGCTGCTGCTGAGCCTGTACTACGGCATGCGCGTCAAGGGTGTCGGGGGCTGGGTGCACGAGCTGTTCACCGCGCCGTTCGGCAACCACCCGCTGCTTTGGCCGCTGAACTTCCTGATGCAACTGCTCGAGTACCTGGCCAAGACGCTGTCGCACGGCATGCGGTTGTTCGGCAACCTGTACGCCGAGGAAATCCTGTTCATGATCATCGCGCTGATGGGCGCGGCCGGCCTGGGCGGCCTGTCGGGCTGGGCGCTGTTCTTCGGCAACATCGCGGCCGGCCTGGCGTGGTCGATCTTCAGCATGCTGATCATCGTGCTGCAGGGGTTCATTTTCATGATGCTGACCCTGGTGTACATCGGCCAGGCGCACGACCACCATTGATCGCGCGCAGCCCCGCCACGCCCCACCGCTTCACCTTCGTTTTTCTCCCACTCTGACTCTTCAACCTTTCACTGGAGCCATTCATGGATCACGTCCTGGGTTTTGTCGCGCTGGCCGCCGGCCTGATCATCGGTCTGGGCGCCAACGGCGCCTGTATCGGCATCGGCATCATGGGCAGCAAGTACCTGGAGTCGGCCGCCCGCCAGCCCGAGCTGATGAACGAACTGCAGACCAAGATGTTCCTGCTGGCCGGCCTGATCGACGCCGCGTTCCTGATCGGCGTCGGCCTGGCGATGATGTTCACCTTCGCCAACCCCTTCGTGCTGAAGTGATCGGGCGAGGCTTGCCCCGCTTTGCACCACCACGTCTCTGACACTACGCAAGGGTTAGCGCCATGCATTTGGACGCAACACTGATTGCGCAGCTCATCGTCTTCCTGCTGCTGGCGGCGTTCACGGCCAAGTTCGTCTGGCCACCGATCACCAGGGCCCTCGACGAGCGCGCGCAAAGGATCGCCGACGGCCTGGCCGCGGCCGACCGCGCCAAGGCCGAACTGGCCTCGGCCAACCAGGAGGTGGAACGCGAATTGGCGCGCTCCCACCAGGAAAGCGCCCAGCGCCTGCACGAGGCCGAACGGCGCGCGCTGGCGATGATCGAGGAAGCCCGCCACAAGGCCGCGGAAACCGCCGAGGGCATCGTCGCCCAGGCGCGTGTCGAGGCCGAGCAGCAGCTGGTCAAGGCGCGCGAAGCGCTGCGCGACCAGGTCGCCGCGCTCGCTGTCAAGGGCGCCGAGGCGATCCTGCGCCGCGAGGTCGACGAGCGCGCCCACGCCGAGCTGCTGGCGCAGCTCAAGGCCGAACTCTGAGGCGGAGGACACGATGGCCGAACTCGCCACCGTCGCGCGGCCCTATGCCGAGGCGATGTTCCAGGCCGCGCGCAGCGCGGCCGACAGCGGATCGCTCGACGACATCGCCCAGCAACTCGACGCGCTGGCCGCGGTGGCGCGCGACGCCGGGCTGCGCCAGCTGGCGGGCGACCCGCAGTTCGGCGCCGAGCAGCTCGGCGCCGTGATGCTGTCGACCCTGCCGCAAGCTGCCGCCGACGCGGTGCGCAACCTGCTGCAGGTGGTGCTGGAGAACCACCGCCTGGCGGCGTTGCCGGCGATCGCCGAGCAGTTCCACCGCCTGAAGGACGACGCGCAGCAATGCGCGCAAGTCGTGATCACCAGCGCGTTCGCGCTCGACCAGCGCCAGCTCGACGAGCTGCTGCCGACGCTCGAGCGCCGCTTCGCGCGCAAGCTGTACGCGCGCGTCGAGGTCGACCCCGCATTGATCGGCGGAGTGCGCGTGGCGGTCGGCGACGAGGTGCTCGACGCCTCGGTGCGCGCCCGCCTGGACGCCATGCGCAACGCCCTCACGGCTTGAGGCCCCCATCACCGCCCACGTATTGCGAGGCACCCCATGCAACTCAATCCCGCAGAAATTTCCGAACTGATCAAGAGCCGCATCGAAGGCCTGGGCACGGCAGTCGATGTGAAGAACCAGGGCACCGTGGTGTCCGTGTCCGACGGAATCGTGCGGGTGCACGGCCTGTCCGACGTGATGCAGGGTGAAATGCTCGAATTCCCGGGCAACACCTACGGCCTG